>CAYRYY010000074.1:0-6426 GCA_964428715.1 uncultured Gammaproteobacteria bacterium | reverse complement strand
CGCACGCCTCATATTATTTCTATGCCAGACGAAACGCCTTCACAAAAATACTATGAATATGCAAAGATTGTTGAAAAAATTAGTCCAGACACAGATTATAAAATGGATGAAAAACTTCGTACAGTTCACTTAACTGACCAGGGAATTTCAAAAGTTGAAAAGTTATATGGTGTTAAAGACATCTATGAAAAAGATTTTGATACAGTTTATCACATAGAGGCTGCATTAAAGGCCCAAACTCTTTTCCATGACAATAAAGACTACATAGTGCGGGATGGTCAAGTTATTCTTGTAGATGAATTTACTGGACGTTTGCTTGAGGGAAGACGTTTGTCAGAAGGACTGCATCAAGCACTGGAGGCAAAAGAGGGGGTAACCATTCAGCAAGAAAGTAAGACATTGGCGACTGTTTCACTTCAGAATTATTTTAGACTTTATAAGAAATTAGGAGGAATGACTGGAACAGCGGTTACAGAAGCTGAAGAGTTCCAAAAAATTTACAAATTGGATGTTGTAGTTATTCCTACACACAGACCTACTGAGAGAATGGACAAGTCAGATCTTATATTTAAGACAATTGGGGGTAAGGTCGCGGCAGTTGTAGATGAGATCGAAGAGGCATATAAAAAAGGTCAGCCTGTTCTGGTAGGTACTACGTCAATTGATAAAAATGAGTCTATATCAGAAGCATTAAAAAGAAGAAAAATTCCTCATCAAGTTTTGAATGCGAAAAACCATGTGCGTGAGGCACTTATTATTAAAGATGCAGGAAAGTTAAAAGCCGTAACTGTAGCCACTAACATGGCAGGTCGTGGAGTTGACATTATTTTGGGCGGTCAGCCGCCATCTTCTTTTGAAATGGAATACCAGGGTAAAGCGGGTGAGGCAAAGTTTAAGAAAGAATATGAGGAATGGAAGAATGAGCATGATAAAGTCAAAAAAGCGGGAGGACTGCTAGTAATAGGTACGGAAAAACATGATTCCAGACGTATTGATAATCAGTTGAGAGGAAGATCAGGAAGACAAGGAGATCCTGGAAGGTCAGTATTTATTTTGTCTCTTGAGGATGATCTAATGCGTGTTTTTGGCGGCGAGCAGATTGCAGGCCTTATGACACGCTTTAATTTCCCTGAGGATATGCCATTAACTCATCCACTAGTAACTCGCGTTATAGGACAGGCGCAGATAAAAGTAGAAGGATTTAATTTTGAATCTAGAAAAAATTTACTTGAGTATGATGATGTATTAAATAAGCAGCGTGAGGTTGTGTATGGTTTGAGGCGTGATATTGTAAGTGGAGAGCGAGATCTATCCGAACTTATTTTAGAAAAAACCACAGAATCTATTTCAAAAATTGTAAATGCTTACTTTACTCAAATTGATCATGACGCAGAAAGTATTGTGGAAGAGTTTATGACAATTGTTCCATTTGATGATCACTCAAAAAAACATTTGGTAGATCAGGTAAAAGAATTTAAAACAAAAGACGAAATAATTAACTTTTTGAAAACACTTGTTAAGCAATTAGAAGATAGCAGGCAAAAACAATTTGGCCGCGAAGCAATAAACAATGTGTTAAAGGTTGTATGTCTTTCATCAATTGATAATGTATGGATGGAACACTTAACGGCTATGGAAGATTTGCGCACCGGTATAGGTCTGCGTGGATACGGACAGCGAGACCCGCTAGTTGAATACAAAAATGAAGCGTACATAATGTTTGAACGATTATTGGGTGCAATTGATGATGGAATTACTCATAGAGCGTATAAAATAAATATACAGGCTGTTCCGCAAGGTGTTCCGCTTGAGCAACACGAAGGGCACAAGCATGTTCATACAAATGCACCTGAATCAGAGGTTTCTGCCGACAAAACGAAGAAAACTAAAAATGAATCAGTAGCTCAGAAAAAATTAGGGAGAAATGATCCATGCTGGTGCGGTTCAGGTAAGAAATTCAAAAAATGCCACTATCCCAATTTGGGATAAATTGGGTCGTCCCTCCCCCACGCTCGGATAAAGTGGTCGTTCTTCTTCTAATATTGAATAGTGTTTTTCCTTACCCATTTCAGTAAAAAAGGGTCTATAATATAGATATAGACACTAAAAAACCACAGGCTCTAATTCTTCTCACTTACAAAGGAAAAATTCTTTTGTCTCACACAAGTACTAGCGCAATTGATCAGGAAAAGCATCCATGGAGGTTTTTAGGAGGCACTAAAGACAAAAAAGAAACTTTTGAAACAGCCATGCAAAGGTTAGTTAAAAAGGAAATGGGAATTAAGATTGAAAACATAGTTCCTGTAAAAGACACGTATTTTCATGCAAAATTGACAGATGACCATGTAAATAATATACAGCGGTCTGATAATCAGCTATTTGCTTTCTTTACGGTGAAAGAAGTACAGAAGCTCTTTTTGTCTTTTCCTACACAGGAATTTATGGAGCATTATAAGAGTACGGATTCTCATTCTATTTTTGCTCAAGAATAGTAAATTTCTTACAATTTACGCCTCAAGTCTCTGTTGACACAGCAGTTTTTTGAGAGTATGATTCATTTTAATTATGTCAATGTCTCCTGACTCTAGACCAGCCACACCTTTAACTCACAGAACAGATTTTGCTTTTACTTCTGAAAATATCACAAGAAGATTGGGTGCATATATTACATCCCCAGATCAGCTTCCGACAGTGGATAGGGCTGAATTATCTGGAAAATCTGCGCTGATAACTGGTTCTACCCGTGGCATTGGTGCAGCAACTGCTTTGTTGCTTGCTGATTATGGGATGCATGTGACCGTAAATGGGCGCGGAAATGATGATAGAGGCGAAAGATTGGTGGAATTAATTAAGGATCGCGGTGGAGATGCAGTATTTGTTCCAGCTGATGTTTCTTCGCCTGATGGTGCAAAAGCGGTTGTGGATGGGGCGGTTAAAGCGTTTGGTCAGATTGATGTAGTTGTTAATAATGCAGGAACAATTAGAGATAATATTATGATGAAAATGAAGCCGGAAGAATGGTATACGGTTATGCGTTCCAATGCAGATAGTGCTTTTTTTACAACACAGGCAGCAGCCAGGCAGATGATGAAAAGCGGGGGCGGAATGATTGTTTACAACTCAAGTATTGGGCAATTGGGAATTCCTGGTCAACCAAATTATGCGGCATCTAAAAGAGCAATGGAAGCAGTTGCAGAAGTTACGGCTCAAGATCCTATGTATGAGCCTCGAGGAATTAAAACAAGCATTTTTAGAATAGGCCTAACTGACACTGAATTGACATCAACTATGACCACAGATCAGAAAAAAATGTTGTTAGATGTGGTTCCATCTCACAAAGAGTTTAAACCCGAAGAAGTTGCTAAGTGTATGCCTTACCTGGCAACGCTTAAAGAAAGCGGACATATCTTGACTCTTGCCTAGTTTGTAATTCTCCTTACAGAAGGTATGTAATTTAACTCACAGAATAAATTCAGCTCATCTATTATCATCTAACTATGACTTCACCAGACAACAGACAACCAGGGCAAATCCCTCAAGGAGAACTATTAGTTTCTCCAGAGAAAAGATTAGCTGGAAAAACCGCAATTGTTACGGGCGGAAGTAGGGATATAGGTGCAGGAATTGTACAGGCATTAGCTTTAGAAGGGGTGAGCGTTGTTTCTTCCCTTCGGGATAAGCAAAAAAGGGCAGATAAAGTCTCTGCAGATATTCAGTCCTTAGGCGGGGTATCTCCAGTATTTGTGCAAACTGATTTTTCAGATCCATCAGGAAGAGAAAGCTTTTCCGATGCAGCACTTGCCTCTTTGGACAATAAAGTAGACTTTCTTATACTTAATAGTTCAGGAGATTCAGCAGCATTAAACAAGGACACTTCGCAAGATTTAGTAGATAGAGCGCTTCCATTTATGAGCGAAGGAGGAGTAATTATAAGGCTTCAAAGCGTTCCTGGTCATTTTGATCCTCAACTCAGAGGTTTGGGAAAAATGATTTCAATTTACGATGACGTAGCAAAAAATAAACGTGAAGATGAAGTTGCTTTGAGGGCAAGACAGCAGGAAATGGCTGATAAAGGAATAAGATTAATTACGGTTATACCACCTGTAGTGCCTGACACCTCCAATATGAAGCTCTTTAATTTCGTTGCAAAAAGAGAAGGCAAAGGATCAGCTGAAGAAATGCACGATGAAATTTCAGACATGCTTGGTCTTCCAAGAGTTGTAGATTCCAAGGTAGTTGCGTCAAAAGTTGTAGACTTGTTGGTTGATGGTGATATTCCATCAGGGCATACAGAGTTTTTTAATGGGGTAAGCGATGTCCAGACGGTGCTGGAGAATTGGTATGGAACAGCTCAGGTTGGTGTACAGACACTAGAACGTGCCGATATTCTCGGAATGCCAGTAGGAGTTGGTCGGAGTATAGTTTCAAAAGAGCAGGTAGAGCGCCCAGGGGAAGCTCAAATGATTGATGTTTTCGAAAAAGATGACGAAGGTAATTATGTTGGAGTAGTAAATATTACTAAAGATCATGCAATTGGGCATCTTAATACTGAAAAAGGTTTACCTTTAATTTTCCCAGGGCATAAACAAATTAGGGCAGCATTTGAATGTGCTGAAATGTTTGAACGTAATGAGGGGAATAGTCCATTTGCAACATTTCAGGGATTTGAATCGGCAATTTTTCAGAATCCAGTTTTGGCTGATGGGATGAAAACGTTACACATAAAACCCACACTTCTTGAAAGAGGAGACAAAAGTGCAATATATGATGTATCTATTGTAGATAAAGACGGTGGGGTTGTTTCAGAAATTAAAGGGATGAAGGTTGGTTATGCTTCAGAGAAGCCTGAAAACACATTACCAAGAGACTTTATTATAGAGGTTGCTGCACAAACAGCTGGCGTGTTTCTGGCTAAAGATATTGGAGAAGATGTTATGCCGTTATTTGCGCAAGTAGGTCCTGTAACATTTAATGAGGTTGATTTAAAGCCAGGCGCAGGAGTTCAGTATGTAGCAGTAGGAGAAAGAACAAAGAATGGGATAAAGGGGATGATAAAGGTAATATCAGGAGGTGAAGAAATTGCAACAATAGATGGAATTCAGGCTGCAGTTTTGTCAAAAAGAATCGCTTTTAGAATGCTTAAATTCAAACCTTCTTAATTTTTTCACCTTTGTGTGTTACCTTCCACCCCAGGGTAATAGCTGCACCTAGTGCAACAGCTCCCCCAACACCCAATGCAACATTCCGTCCCGTGCGTGAAGTAACTTCTTCCAATTCAACTGCATCGCCAAAATCATCCTTTACGTTTCCTGCAATTATTTGTGATTCTCCAACTTGAATGATGGTATAACCATTATTAATAAGGTATGTATGCTGGCTATCACCATGTACAGGCTGTGTTGCTTGTGCAACTATTTCATCTTCAATTTCTTGAGCCGTTGTGATGAGTTTTGGAGCTTTTTTAGAACAGGTAATAACCGGAATTTCAGGATCTTTAATTCCATTTGGAATACTTCTTATGGCCTTCCGCAAGTCATCAACGATTGGTTGATATAGCGATGTATGAGGTGCTCCATTTAAGGATATTATCTGAGCAACTGCAAAATTCCTGAATTTTTTGGCATACTCTACTGCTGCCTGTATCGCATCAACTCTACCTCCAATTGTTTGTCTGCTATTGCTGGCAAAGGTTGCCACTTCTACACCAAAATCCTGCTGCAATCTGTCTGACAGTTCTTTAAATGCAGCCTCTTTTTCCATAGCTTCTTCTAATGACTTAGATTTTCTGACGCTTAGTGCCATAAGCGCTCCAGGATTTATCTGATTTACCTCCCACATCAGTTCTGTTCTTGTTTTTAGAAACGTGAGAAAGTCTTCATACTCTATAGCACCAGAAGCAACACAAGCAGTTGCTTCTCCAAAACTATGTCCGCCAACTACCTGAATTGATTTTTTTGGGAGCTCAAGCTGTAAGTGCTTCCATGCAGAAATATTAAAAGGAGCATTTGCGTACTGAACATCTTGTATGTCGGGATTGGGGGTATTCAGGTGTAGGGACGCCCTAGGAACTCCTAAGCTTAGCGCTGTGGTGTTATAGATGTCGCGAGCGATAAGAGAGCTGCTATACAATGCTTCTCCCATGCCTTTTTGTGGATTCTGACCATTCCAGAGAACCGCAATTTTGTGTGCGCTTTCAACTTCTCTTAATTCTTGTCTTTTATCTTCGGCTCCCATGGAAGAGATTGTAGCATACAAATAATTCAAAGACGTAACAATGCTTACCATGTTTTTGTTATGTACATTACAGACGGAGTATGATATAAATGCTGAAAGATTTTATTATTATGGCATCACTTTTAAAAAGGCTTGAGAATATTTGGGAGACTCCAGATTTTAATACATTTTTTAAAAACTACGCAAAAAAAT
>CAYRYY010000073.1:0-6436 GCA_964428715.1 uncultured Gammaproteobacteria bacterium | reverse complement strand
CGAAGAGCAAGCATCTTTGAACGCAGCACTAGGCAACAGCCTAGCTACTATTTTTGATGCACTACTCAATAAATTTATCGGTGATGGCCTTACTTCTTTATCTAATAAAATAAATCCACCAGCTGATGATGACTTTAACTACTACGGAGAAACTCTAGGTGGATCAGATAGCGATACCCCATGGGGTGGAATGCCTGATCAAGAAATAGTCCTTGGGGATTTCAAAAAAGAGATAAGTGGTAAAACCGTAGTAATAGACCCAGCCACGGGAGTAGTAACCCAAGAAGATATTGGAGACACTTGCGCAAAATCAACCCCACCTAGCTACTGTGCTACCCCGGGCGCAGCCACATACGTACCAGGCGCCATAGTTAACACAGCACTAGAATTACAGCTTATATCTAACAACACAAACAACAACCAAAACCCTGGATTGATAGAAGTCTTAGATAGTACCTGGCCTGTAGCTAAGAGATTAGACATATGTATCCCTGGCCCCGAAAAAGATTGGGAAAAGAGGCTAGAAGAAGAAAGAGATCGAGCAATCAATACGAAACTCATAATAGAAACAAGCAACGATGATCCTCTTAAGGTAAGAGCATCGAGAGATGCGGCCCGTGAAATAAGATTTGCTGTGGCTTCATTAAAAGATTGGATAAATACCAAAATGATAAGTGCCCTTCCTGGTTCAATTCTTTTCATGGATGCGGTTAAGGAACTAGATACTAATGACCAACAATACAAGCAACTTACTGACAAAAAGAGAGAGAAAATGACAGTACTAGCTAGATTAACTGCCATAGAGGCATCTCTAGCTCCCATAACAACACAACCAGCAACTGGATCTCCTCAAGAAAAAAATCTAATAAGCATACGTAAGCAATATGATGCAATTGCGGTATCTGTTGCAAACTCAGCAAGCATAGAAGATCTGAGAAGTCAGCTTGATTTATTGAAAGAAAGGAAGCAAAACTTGCTACTCTTAGAAAACCAGTGCAACCAAGAAAGAACTGCGGCTGGCTGGAATTTACCAGGAGGTGCTAAGAGCACAAATAATCTACCTGCAAACAAAGGACAGCGTTACTATTTCTTTAAACCATTCCAAATAGGTAGTGACGACAACTTCGCTCCGGGACCAGCCATAACTTCAACAGGAACAGAAAGGGAAGTATTTTGTGATGTACCAATAGTAAACGGATACAGTCATGGTGACATCATCAGACCGGAGTGGGCCAACCAGCACGGAGCACTACCATTTAATTTCAGAAATGGTTTTGGTAACCCACTAGGAACCCCTGGATTCACCGACCTGCCAATGGTTAACGCGCATTGGTATTACGGAGATAGAGCCAACGGATTCCCTGTGAGTGTTGATATAGATTGTGGCATGCTGTTTAAAGTTAACGACAATGATTACAAACACGCCGGAGATGCACAGTTTTAAAAGTTTTTAAAATGTTAACAAAAATAATTAAAAAATTAATCCCGGCATTGTTCATACTAGCCATAGTAGTTAGTGGGTTTTTCTTCTTAAAGAATCCAACTAGTGCAGCTGTTAGCTGTACAGGAGTAGACGGCAGTGGCACCCCATCACCAGACGCAAACTGCTTAGGATTCTGTCCTAACACAAGGACGGGTGGTTATGACTCCTCGACAAAGTTTAATTGTTCTAATCAAGCGGGATGGCTCCCAACTATTAATAACTCTCGAGCAAACACTACAGCACAACAAACAACAGGCGACGAAAATAACTTCGAGAAAAAAATTGCAGCATGCGATACTTTCTGGTTTACACCAAACTGTTTATTCGTAAAAATTTCTTACTTTGTGCTTGTTGTTGCCCCATCATTTCTGATGGTTTTCGTTGCTAAATTCTTCAATTTCGTAACGGCCCTAACTCTAAGCTCTGATATATACAGGGCACCTTTTATCGCTAAAATTTGGACAGTTGTGAGAGATTTCTCAAACATCATGTTCATCTTGATGCTACTTTATGCAGCAATCCAGATAATACTAAACCTGGGTCATGGGGGAGGGAAACAAATAGTAGCCAGTGTGATCATGGTAGCCCTACTGGTTAACTTCAGTCTATTCTTTACTCGAATAGTCATAGATGCTTCAAACATAACTGCTCTTATCTTCTACAACAAAATAGATACATCCGCCACCCCCAACATAGCTGTCGGTGCAGTCGGGGAAAAAGACATGGCTGGAGCGTTGGTTTCTAGGTTTAACCCTAACTATCTTTTTGGTGGCACTTTTTTTGAAGACATCCAAACCGACCCAGATATACAGAGAAACGGAATCAGCACCTTCCTAAAACTTGGGATAATGCTTATATACGGAATAATTGCTTACGCCCTGGTGTATGCATTCTTGATGGGAGCATTAAGCATGTTTGGCAGAATGCTGAACTTGATGATGCTTTTGATAATATCTCCATTTGCTTTTGTGACTAGAGCAATACCAAGTCTTGGGCACATGGACAGTGTCGGCTTTGACAGTTGGTTAAAGAATTTAATTAAGACCTCTTTCATGGCCACAATATTTATTTTCATAATTTATATTACTTCTGAAATTCTTGCATCTAATCCATTCAGCGTTAGCCAGACCAGCAACCTAAGTGTAACAGGAAGACTAGTGGTGTTGTTCATGCCTGCTGTTTTGATTATTATCCTACTTCTCAAGGGTGTGAAGTATGCAAAGTCAGCTTCCGGGCAGTTTACTGACATGGTAATGAAGGGGGCAGGCCTTGCGGGCGGAGCAGTTCTAGGAGGAACAGCAATACTTGGAACTGGCTTGATTGGTGGTGGAGCTAAAGCACTAACTAGTAAATATGGAGAAAGCTTAAGAGGGGCTACTGGGAACAAGGGGATAAGTGGCTTTGCCGCACGTGCAGCCTTAAAATCAACTAATTATGCCCAAAAGGCTTCATTTGATGTTAGACAAGCTCCTGGAATGGGTGCAATTTCTTCTGCAACTGGCATAAACTTAAGCCAAGGAGTCTTGAAAGATATCGGGTTGGGACCTAAACAAGGAGGACTAAAAGCCAAGATAGCTGAGAAAGAAAAAGCTTTGAAAGAAGAAGCTAAGCTTTACGAGACAAGCATGTCTAGTGATGACGTGAAGAAATGGTCCAAAGGAAGAATGGATGCATACGAAGAACAAAAGAAGAAAGCGGAAGAGGATGCTAAAAAAGCTGGTAAAACTTTCGATGCTGTACAGTATGAGAAAGAAAATAAGCCGAAAGCATACACCAGCGCTGATCAGCTAAATCACGATAGAGTAAAAGCATTCCAAGACACATTGGGTATAGATGGCCTCCTCGGTGCTGCTATGTATAGCACCGTTGGTAGGGTTGCGGGCGGACTTGGTTATAATGAGGAACAAAAGAAGAAAGCGGCTTTGAACGCGAAACGCTTACTAGGACTTAGTTATGCTATGGCTACTGGAAATGTAGTTGGAAGTGCTGTGGGTATGGGAGCGACAGGAGTCGCCCTAGGAGCTGGATATGCAGGAGGCTATGCAGCAACCGAAGGAGCTGGAGAAGATAAATTCATAAAAGATTACAGTAAAGAACACGGCAAGGTAGGTAAAATTGACGCAAGAATAAAACAAAATGATGATTTGATAGCAGCAGAAAATAAATACCTGAAGGAGGAAGTCAGAAAGGATGGTGAAATGTTTGGAGACACACCAGGTAAAGACTTAGTTACCGCTGATGGTAAGGTTAACCAAGACAAGATACAGGAGCTACTCTCAAAGATAGTATTCCAGGAACAAAAATCAAACGCGGAATTACAAGCATTGAGTAATAAAATAATTGCCCAAGGAGGGGTAACTAATGACGATGACAAAAATATAGAAATAAGAATACGAAAAGAAATGATCGAGACAGCAAGTTTGAAGAATAAACTCACAACAATAAAAACATCTCCGGAAAGAATTGCTAATGCTCAGAGGGACAATGACCGATTAAATGAGATGAGAGACAAATTGCACGATAAAGCACATGCCGCAGACGCAGCACATGCCACACCAGCAGCTACACCAGCAGCTGCACATGCAGAACCAGCACATACTCCAGCCCCAAGTGGAGGAGGTGGAGGTCATGATGCAGCACATCATTAATAAATGATTAAAAAGTAAATTAAAAAAAATGGAAATAACAACGCAACAAATACAAGAAAAGTTCGGCACCCTACCTGAGACTCTTCAGCTGGCAATAATAGATGCTAAGGTGGATGAACACATAATGGAAATAGGCGCCCAGAACAAAATAACCATCGAGCAAATGGGGGAACTGTCTTTGGCTACGCACATGGTGATACTTGGATTTGTTATGCCTGATAAATTCGAATCCTTAGTACAAGAACTTCTCAAACTCCCAAAAGAAAAAGTACAGAAACTAATAAACGAAGTAAATGAGAATATAATAAAGAAAATTAGAGGCAATATGATGGCAGAAACAGCACCCAAGACAGCAACCCCAACACAGCCAATGCAGACCAACACCACAGGCGCAACACAACAAAACACATCCATACCAGACCCAGCCTCAACAGTGCACACCCTTAAAG
This sequence comes from uncultured Gammaproteobacteria bacterium, assembly GCA_964428715.1. Lineage (GTDB taxonomy): Bacteria > Patescibacteriota > Microgenomatia > Levybacterales > GWA1-39-11 > JAGORM01. Next base: position 1,856 of record CAYRYY010000073.1, on the reverse strand, counting down.
ACGACATGCAGACATTGAAAAATGCCGGCATAGAGCTTATGCCTGATGTAAAAAATGCTCCAAATGCACACAACGTAGTTCCGATTCCAAAGCCAACACCTGTAATGCCTCCATCTCCAACTCCAACACCTTCTCCTACAGTCGCACAGCCACCTGTGGCTCCGCAAACAGCTAATACTGTAGACCGAGAGGAGATGTTAAAGCAGGAATGGCACCTTGCTTCTGGTGGACCGACCCCTCCTAAGTCAATTGAGGCCCAGAAATTTGCTGGGACATTCCAGATTCCCAAAACTCAAACTGACTATGCAATGAAAAATATTACAAAAGTTGCAACTCCTGCCCCAACTTTAAACAAAGATCCTAAGTCTGGTACCGATCCGTACCGAGAAGTGATAGAATAAGATATGCAGTTTAAAGTTCCACAATTTTTAGAAATAGAAGATAAAATTTTTGGCCCTTTCACTTTCAGACAGTTCATATACTTAGCAGGAGGGGGAGGGATGTGTTTTATGGTGTACAGATTGCTAGGGTTGTTTTGGGGTTTTATTCCGCTAGTTATCCTGATAGCGCTTACTGCGGCTCTAACTTTCTACAGACCCAACAATAAACCCTTCGTAGATATGCTAGAGGCTAGCATAAAATACTTCATGCAAAGCAAACTGTATATCTGGAAGAAGGAACCAAAAACATACGAGCAAGAAGCAGCCCAGGCTTTCGCCAACAAGAAACCGACAAGCGCCCCAGAAATAAAGATGAGCAGTGGAAAGTTACGTGATTTGGCTTGGAGTTTAGATGTTTTGGATTTAAACAAAGATAGAAATTAGTTATTAGGTTTGTAAAATAAAATTTAAATGGCAATAAAGGCAAAAGCAGCCCAAGATTTCGTACCAATACAAGAAGTCCGTGACGGGATAATAATCCTGAAAGACGGAGGTCTTCGTGCTATTGTACTGGCTAATTCCACAAACCTATCACTTAAATCCAACGATGAACAAAAGGCAATAATACTTCAATTTCAAAGCTTCTTAAACACCCTTGATTTCTCAGCTCAAATCTCCATTCAGTCCCGAAGACTAGATATCAGGCCCTATCTACTAACTCTCGAAGATAGAATGAAAGTGCTCAATGAACCCCTACTTAAACTTCAAACCAAGGAATACATAGAATTCATCAGGAAATTCACAGATTCAGTAAGCATAATGACCAAGACTTTCTTCGTGGTAGTGCCTTATTCTCGTGTAAGCCTGAAATCAGAGTCTAACGCATTAATGGGAATATTTAAGAAGAGGGAAGAATCTGAGATAAACGCAAGTCGTCAAATGGATTTCGAAGAACAGCGCTCCCAGCTTGAGCAGAGAGTGAATGTAGTCCAGCAGGGACTAGCTCGCTGTGGCATAAAATCGATACAGTTAGGAAGTGAAGAAGTCGTAGAGATTTTTTACAAAGTTTTCAACCCTGGAGAACAAGAAGGTAAGATTCAAGTTGGCACACAACTATAATAAATATATGGGAATTTTAGATAAATTATTAGGAAGAAAGACAGACGAAGTAGGGCAAATGAAAAGCTCTGTTTTGTCTGTACTACCAGAAGAAATTTACAAGTCAGCGACACTTGAACTTGCAGACGTCATAGCCCCTTCAGCACTCAAAGTTGAGTCTAAGGGTTTAAACTTGGGTGATAAAATAGCCCGTACTTTCTTTATTATTTCTTATCCTCGCTATCTATCTGATAATTGGTTCTCGCCAATAATAAACTTGGATAAAATTTTTGATGTTTCTATATTCGTACACCCTATTGATACTTCGGTAGTGTTAAGGCAATTCCAAAAGAAAGTTGCTGAAGTTCAAAGACAGAT
>CAYRYY010000072.1:0-6512 GCA_964428715.1 uncultured Gammaproteobacteria bacterium | reverse complement strand
AAACAAAAGAAGCGCTCTTAAAAAGAGATGATCTATACAAAAAAATTACTGAAGCAAAAACACGAGAAGAAATTATAGAGCTAAATGATGAGCGAATTGAAATACTTGAGAAAGCAGCGGAAACGGACAGTAAAAACGTTATTCTGTGGCAAGAAATTGCGGCAGCATATTCATATGCAAGCTCTATTCCAAACGCATCGCAAAATATGATAGACGCAGCAAGTAAAGCCATAGAGCTTGACCCAACAGATTATGAAGGCTATTCCCTGCTGGGTCTTGCCTACTTTTATGCAAATGACCCTCAGAACTCAGTACTTCAATATGAAAAGGCAATCAGAATCAACCCTAATTTTGGAGCTGATCATTATAATCTAGCAAGGGGATATAACGCACTTGGAATAAAAGATCAGGCACTTAGTCACTACAACAAAGCAATTGAACTTTATTCAAAAGATAATGCATCTGGAGCAAATGATGCTGTCATCTTGGAAATACGCAAAGACATCACAGAGCTTTAATTTTTGTTCTTGAATTGCGTCCCCTCCTCTAGTACGATTATCCTGTGAAGATAGCCGACATCCAATCAATTCAAATCCTTGACTCCAGGGGAAACCCTACCGTCCGCACTTTTGTAATTCTAGAGGACGGATCAAGACATGTTTCAAGTGTTCCATCTGGTGCCTCTACAGGCTCTAAAGAGGCGCATGAGTTACGGGATGATAATCTACCCGTCTATAACGGCAAAAGTGTTCTAAAGGCCGTTACAAACGTAAATACTACTATTAAAAGTGCTTTGGTGGGAAAAAATGCAAATGTTAAAGAGGTTGATGAGATTTTAATTAATCTGGATGGAACGGACAACAAAAGTAAGCTGGGAGCGAATGCTATTTTATCAGTATCCATGGCAGTAGCACGTGCCCAAGCATACTCCGAAAAGCTTTCTCTATGGGAATTTTTAAATAAAGAATTCTTCTCGGGCACTACTCCTTCCTTTCCTCACCTTATGGTAAATGTAATTAATGGAGGTGTTCATGCAAATTGGAATTTTGATTTTCAAGAATTTATGGTAGTACCTAATCCTACTACTCCAACTGACTCTGTCAAAATGGCCTCAGAAATATTTCACTCGCTTGGAAAAATTCTCAAGGATCAAGGATTGTCTGCCTTGGTTGGAGATGAAGGCGGCTATTCCCCAACTCTTTCCTCAAATGAACAAGCATTTGAAGTTATTTTAAACGCTGCTAAGAACGCAGGATACGAAAATGTAAAAGACTATAGATTGGCCATTGACGCTGCAGCAAGTGAATTTTTTACAAACGAAACATATGAGTTTAAAAAAGAAAATCAAAAAATGACGGCAGACGCGCTAACCGCATACTATTCAGAAATTGGACAAAAATATAAGATTTTATCCTTTGAAGATCCATTCGATGAGGATGATTTAAATGCACACAAAAAGTTTACACAAATGGCAAAAGAGTTTGAATTTATAACAATAGGAGATGACCTATTCTGCACAAATCCTAAACTAATCGAGGAAGGCATCAAGGAAAACCTGGCAAATGGAGCTTTGATTAAATTGAACCAAATAGGAACCGTAACTGAAACATGTAACGCAATAAACCTTGCCAAAAAAGCTCATTGGAAAGTAGCTGTATCGCACAGAAGTGGAGAAACAGAAGACAACTTTATTTCAGATCTTGCCTACTCCTGTGCCGCTGACTTTCTAAAAGCAGGAAGCATGTCTAGGTCTGAACGCCTCTCAAAATATAACCGCTTACTTGAAATTGAATGCGGATTGTAATTGGTCCAATTTCACTATTAAACAGCATCCCTCTTAAACACATTCGTTGCGTTTCTTATGCGCATCTTCTGACAAACATATGGAGCCACATCTGCTATTTTGTGCTTTGCCAACGCTGGGGTAACATCTAGTACAAAAAGTGTCTGAGTGTTAAAGTGCGCAGAAAGTCCACTACTGTCTCTTCTTGGATCATTTGGATTAAAAAATGAATTAGCTGCATCATTAAAATATTCTTCCAAATTACCTACCTTTGTTTGGCTGTGAGGTGCTCCACCCAAACTTCCTACAGTTGGAGAGCCTTTCTCTGGATACTCAGCAACCATTCCTCCCCAAAAAATTGGCAAGCCACCAATATCTTCTTTATTAATTGGAATTGACTGTTTTCTTGTAACACCCATGTAGTCCCGCCACGCAATGGGTATTTCTCCATACCGATTAAGACCTGCCTTTTGTTTAACGCTGCCTATTCCTTTTTTTAATCCCTGAGGATCAAATACTTCAACATCCACACCAAGCATATCTAGAGCCATATCTGCTGGTCTTACTTCAACGCCTGGCAGTAATTCTTTCAGCTTTAATGCAGCAAATGCTTCCCCAAACCCGCCACGCAAATATGACTCGAGTAGCTTTGAGGGAATCCAATCTGGAGCATTTTCTGAATATCTAACAGCTTTTGCCCAGTTGTCATAAAAGTCGCCTGAACTAGCCATGTTTTCTAGTTCTGCTTTCATTTCCTTAGCGGGACGACTCACAAGACTTGCAGCAACATATCTCACAACTTCGGAGCCGGTATGTGCAACCTGGAGAGAGTTATCGGAAATTGCCTGCAAAAAAGATGCTGTTGGGACAAGCGCTTCTGAAGACATTTTTCTTTTCTGCAAAAGCTTGCCTAATTCTCCGTCATAAATACCGCTTCCCTCACCAAGAAGCATTTTTGAAATCTCAGGGTCACTAACGGTACGCAATAATTTAGCGTCGTCATTTCCTGCAAATCTAATCTTATCAGCCGCTTGCCTCTCTTTTTTAGATCCTGCAGCAAGCGCTTCTGCCGCTATTCCTAAAACCTGCGCGTGTAATGGCGCAGTTAATCTATCTTTTTGTCCACCTTGAATTTCTGACACACCATCATTCATGTGCGCCTCCTCTTCCTGCAATATTTGCTGAAACAAACTCATCAAAGGTTTCAAACATTCCCAAAAGCATCGCATTTTGCGCTCGTATCTCTGCTATAGAACCTTGTTTTAAGGGAATTGGACGCGTACTTAAACTATGGAGTATCTCATCCTTAACAACTGGCTTTTCTGCTGTATCAACCCAAGACCAAACGCGCATCATTCTAGCTATACTTCCTTTAATTTCTTCAGCCGGAATAGCAACATCATCTAGCGCAATTAACGAAAAACTTGAGATAATAGTAGCTGCGAGTTCAGAAGTAAATATCTGCCTATTCTTACCTGATCTTGCCTCCAGCTCACGAAGCTGAAGATCTGCACCCGCAATAATTAAGGGATTTTGCAGCAAGTCTCTGTCTTTAATTGCTTCATTAAATGCTTTTACCTTTTCTGAAATCATGGTTTTATTGTATCCAGAATAATTATTCTTTACAATCTTAAGACATTCACTGGATACAAAGCATTCTATGCTGTATACTTTCATTCATAGGTTCAACTCATTCCGACAAATCGGAACGAGCCTCAACATATTTTTTCTTAATAATTGATTAGATCCAATAAGTAATTTATAAAAAATGGCATATTTGGTTTTAGTAAGACACGGACTCTCTGACTACAATAAAAAAGGCTTGTGGACTGGGTGGGACAACCCGCCTCTAGCACCTGAAGGTCTAGAACAAGCACAAAAAACAGGACAAGAACTGAAAGATATCACATTTAACCATGCCTACTCTTCTGACCAAATTCGATCCCTACAAACACTTAAAGAAATTCTCAATGTCATAAATCAAGACCTTCTCATTACTCAAAGTGAAAAAATTAAAGAAAGAAATTACGGAATTTATACAAATAGAAACAAGTGGGATATCAAAAAAGAATTGGGAGATGAGGAATTCCAGAAGCTAAGACGGGGCTGGGATTACCCTATTCCGGAAGGTGAGAGCTTAAAGCAGGTTTCTGAGCGGGAAATTCCATATTATGAATCTGAAATTTTGCCTAAGTTAAAAAATGGTGAAAATATAATAATTGCTTCCAGCGGAAATGCACTGCGCGCGTTGGCTCGATACTTAGAAAAAATTCCAGAGGACAAAATTTCAGAACTTGAAATTGGCACAGGCGAGGCACATGTGTATGAAATAGATTCAAATGGAACGGTAGTAAGCAAACAAATTAGAGGAAAAAACCCGCTAGCAGGAAAGGTTTAATGTTATCTGGAGGAAGCATTTCTTACCTTTGATTTACGTCCTACAAAATTCTCAGAAACGTATACTCCCTCTTCTAATTTTATCCATCCTGCATATGTTTGTTCATGTCCGTCACCAAAGAGTACTTTCTCTCTTTTAATCACTTTACCATCAGCTGGATCACCATATACTAGGTGGCCCTGAGCGCGTCCCTCACCGTATCCTTTTTCTGCAACTTCCTCTGGACTCAACTCTGCTCCAGCAATGCTTGGCACATTTCTAAATGTTGGCTCATAATACTTCCCTGTTTTTGGATCTTCGTATCCCCGTATAACAACATTGTAAAGATTACTATCTCGTAGTTGACCATCCAGCCTACGCGCTTGATCAGTACCAGAACTTGTCCTTTCATGCATAAGCCCCAAAACAGCTACTGCTCCAAGTGCCGCCGTGCCTTGAATAAACCGTCTTCTGCTAATTTCTTTTCGTTCAACCATTTTTGTATCTTATAATATACGGCTGTGCTTGTCAATATTACGGCAGAGCTTGTCTAAACTGGAAGACATACTGTGCATTGCCTATAACTTCCCTGCTTACTATAATATGAACATGTCAAAAGCCATTTCTGTTTCAAATTTATCAAAAACGTATAAAATTCACAAAAAAGAACCAGGATTTAGAGGAACGCTAAAGTCATTTATAAACAGAAAGTATGAAACAGTCACGGCTGTAAAAGATGTAAGTTTTGAAATTAACGAAGGAGAACTTATAGGCTTTATAGGTCCCAACGGAGCTGGCAAAACAACCACTCTGAAATGTCTTTCAGGCTTACTTTATCCAAGCAATGGAGCAGTACAAGTACTAGGGCATACTCCATTTAAACGCGATACGAATTTTTTAAAAAAAATAGCACTTGTTATGGGACAAAAAAACCAGCTTTGGTGGGATCTGCCCCCTACTGAAACATTTTTACTGAATAAGGAAATTTATGGAATTCCTGACAGGCGCTATAAAGAAACCTTAAATGACCTTGTTGAGTTATTAGACGTAAAAGATGTATTAAATACGCAAGTCAGAAAACTATCCCTGGGGCAGCGAATGAAGTGTGAGCTAATAGCTGCCCTCCTTCACTCTCCTAAAGTGTTGTTTCTAGATGAACCAACCATTGGACTGGATGTTGTAATGCAGAAAAAACTGCGAGATTTTATAAAAGCATATAATACAAAATACAACGCAACAATAATCCTCACCTCTCACTACATGGAAGACGTACGGCAACTTTGTGAGCGTGTCATAGTTATAGATCATGGGGTCATACTTTTTGACGGGAAATTAGACAATTTAATCAAGGAGCACACGCAGCACAAATTTATAACTGTACTATTTGAAAAGGATGTCACAAGAGAAGCACTTTCAAAACTTGGAAAAATTCAAGAATTTGAATTTCCCAAAGCTGTAATCAGTGTTAAGAGGACGGAAGTAAACAAAGTGACAACAGAATTATTAAAATCGTTTCCAGTGATTGATTTAAACATAGAAGAACCAGACATAGAAGACATTATCCGCGAAGTCTTCAGTAAAAAATAGCTATGCACACTTATTTCAGAGTATTTGCAAATACATGGGGAGAAACACTCTCATACAGGCTTAATTTTGTGATGTGGAGGTTGAGAACCGTACTGCAGTTACTCACCATGTTTTTCTTGTGGTCAACGCTTATTCCCGCAAACGGAAGTCTTTTTGGGTATTCACAATCTCAAATGCTAACATATATTCTGGGTACCAGCCTTATCTCCTCCATTGTAATTGCCACTAGAACTTCAGAAATTGGAGATCAAATAAACAATGGAGATCTATCTAACTTCCTTTTAAAACCCGTAAGCTACTTAAAATATTGGTTTGCTCGTGATTTAGGAGACAAAGGAATGAATCTGGTGTTTTCTGTCATTGAAGTAGGAATTCTTATCGCACTCTTTCATCCCCCACTCTTTCTCCAAACAAACCCCATGCTTCTTTTACTAACTCTTGCTGCATGCCTTATTTCTATGGTCATGTACTTTTTCTTTAATTATTTACTAGGACTTTTTGGATTCTGGAGTAATGAGATCTGGGGTCCACGCTTTATTTTCTGGATTATAATTGGCTTTTTCGCTGGCTCCCTCTTTCCCCTAGACATACTGCCAACTCCTGTTTTTGAAGTTATTAAGTTCTTGCCGTTTACGTATTTGCTTTACTTCCCGCTTAAGATTTATCTAGGAAGTCTTCCCACACAAGTAATTTTTGAGGGTATTATTATCTCGCTTCTATGGACCGGACTTTTATATTTCACGGTAAGACTAGTATGGAATAAAG
>CAYRYY010000071.1:0-6526 GCA_964428715.1 uncultured Gammaproteobacteria bacterium | reverse complement strand
CTTGTCGTATTTGCAGCAGAGTATACGATAAGTACATCAAATGATGTTGGTTTTTTCATATAAATAAAAAGGAATTCGGTGAAGAAAAGGTTTTGATGGAGTTGGCAAGTCGGTCAAACCCTAGAGGACACACCACAGTATAGCTTACTATTGGATAAATAGCGAGTGTTGAACCTTATGTATAAATATGATTAGATGAAGTAATGGAAGAGAATAATATTCCACAAGCGCCACAACCGACTCCACCAGTATCTCCGGTTGCCCAACCTGCAAGTCCTCCTCCTTCAGAAACTGTATCTCCAAAGCCTAGTAATAAAATTTTATTGTTATTTGGGGTTGTTATGCTTCTTGTATTTGCAGGAATATTTATATATTTTGTAAGTTCTAATCCCTCGCAAATTAAATCTTCGCAGACATCTTCAGAGCCTACAGCCGTTGAACCAAGCAAAACATCAACTAGTAAGACCCTCCTAATTCCCGTCACGTCTGCAAAATGCGGGAAATTAGAGCAATCAACAATGCGAGATGCGGATTATAAAAATTTACTTACGGAGGAATGCGAACTAAGCTTAATTAGCAAGAAGGATGCTAGTTTTTTTGAATTAAAACATACTATTTCATCAGGTCCAAACGTTTCTGATGCCATTCTTGTGAATTTTGATATTGGAGATGAAATAGAATCGAGCAAGATAATATCTTCAAAAATAATTATGGAAAATGTTTGGTGCAACAATGCGCTCATGATAAGGTATTCATCAATGAGCTCATACAATCAGTTAGCTTATTATGGAGAAAATGAGAAGGGATTCACCTATGATTGTGGTCAAAACACTCCTAAGAATTTTGCGAAGCTTGAGCTGGAAGCAGACGTAATTAACGGTTCAAGCTCTGCTGTAATCTCCCCATACAGCACAACGTATCCTGTAAAGATTGATAATATTTATCTCGAAATAATGTATTAAAGTGAGTACCGGTAATCTAAAAGATACAAGATGAAGTTAGAAGCAAGGTAAATTTAGTAAAGTGGGGGCTAATCTATTCTGTTAAATTTCTACTGGAAATTGGGAAAGAAAAATGTATGAGCAATAAAAAGCATTACTATTGATGCGAATATGGCAAGAAGGCCACTTAATCTGAATACGGTAAGTGCCCTTGGAGTAATGCTGGTTTTTACACCCTGAAGTTCATTCTGAAACTTAACGACATTTTTTACGTACTTTGTACTACAAAAACACAACACCCCATGAAGAAAAATAAAAACACAGATAAGAGTAAAGAGAATTTTAAAAATGGAGAAAAAGTCTTGCATCTAATTTAGTTTAGATTTTAAGAGTGAGTAAATCAATATGTGGTGCGACAATAGAAACTTTAGAACAGGTTGAGAACACTTTTTAGAAGTCTTCGATGTTTGGGAAAAATTTAACATTGTTGCTTCTTGAGGTTCTTTTATGCTATTTCAACTGGTATCATCGCTAGTCTATCGAGTGCAATGTTTCTTTAAAAGTTAATTCACTAACTTCAAATGTAATAATCTAAGCACAACTTCGGTTAATACATTAACCGATAGACCAATGGCAACAGCGAGCACGCCTGCATACAGCGCGGCAAGCCTAGGTTTTTTTACAATAAATTCCAATAAATCTATTATTCTGTTTAAACCATCTTGGGTTATAGAAAGTAGTCTTTCCTGATTTTCTTGTTCAATCTTACTTTTTCTTGAGGAGAATTCTATTACAGCTTTTTGGTGTAGACTTCCTGGGACATTTGGGTTCTCGTCTTTAAGGATTATTTCTAAAAGTTTTTCGTTTGAAAGTTTCTTAACATCCATATTGCTAAACTTAACTTTTAGTGTGTGTCCAAGCTGAGCTGGCTATTCACCAAGCTGAGCTTGGTGACCCGTCATCATCGTGCTTCGAATTCTCATTAGCTTGGTTAGCTCACCTGATGAGGGTATACCAAAATGAGGAGGTGGAAGAACAATGAACTCCTCAAAGCTCTTTAACGAACATACTTTCTATAAATCATTCATTACTGACCTAAAAAAGTGTAAAAAAGAAGTAATTATCGAAAGTCCCTTTATTACAACTGGAAGAATGAATGACTTTCGATCGGTCTTTGAAAAGCTTCTGTATAAAGAAGTTAAAATCTATATATTTACGCGCGACCCAAGCGAGCACGAAATAGCTATGGCATATCAAGCAGAGGCAGAAATACAATATTTTGAAAAAATAGGAATCCAAACTTTAATCTGCACAAATAACCACCACAGAAAACTCGCAATTCTTGACAAAATGATTCTCTGGGAAGGAAGCCTTAATATTCTTTCGCAAAACAGAAGCAGGGAAATAATGAGAAGGATTGAAGGTAAGGAGCCTGCTATGCAAATGTTTGAGTTTCTAAATTTGGGAAAATTTCTTTAATATGTATAATACAAGAAAGGAGATGATTTTATGAGTGAAGATAAATTATCAAAAGACTGGTTGAAGAAGAATGGATATAAATTAAAGACAATTTACAGCTATGCTGTTGTAAATAAGTTGGATATAAAATCAGAAGAAGATGTTCTATGTATTTTAAAGATAGTTGATCCTGAAAATGCTACTAAACAATCCGCAAAAGCATTCTCAAAAATGCTTCAGTTGTTCGGTACGAAGTTTAGAAAAACTTTAGCCGAGAAAATAAGCTAATTTATTTTTCTTTTATCGAAAGCTTGAGGCCTAGGACTTTAAACAGCTTCTTAACCTTTGCCCATGAAGGATTAACCTCTCCTCGTTCAATCATAGCGTAGTAGGTAACAGTCATATCTGACTGTTTTGCTACGTCTGATTGCGTAAGTTTTTTATTTTCCCGAGCTTCTTTTAGTTGTAATCCAAGCTCTTTGTCTGTATCTACGGTCATATCAGTATTTGATAGTTCGTCTTTGGATTATACAACTTTTGAGGATAATTTTCTTATTTTTATCAACTTGAAAATAAACGAAATTTTATATTAGAATAATTAAGTAACTGGTATCTTTAAGTTAAATAGTCTACTATTATTATAATGATAAAGGACAGTAACTTTACTTCTACTACTGATAAGTTAATTCGTGCTTCACTGATAAACAAACTTTATAATTCCCATAAGACTGATCCGGATTTAAGAATTATCGAAGAATTAGGTATTACCCATGGAGCAGCTAGAGTTGATATAGCAGTTGTTAATGGCATGATTCATGGGTATGAACTTAAAAGTGACCTAGACACCCTATATCGCTTACCAGAACAAATAAGAATTTATAATTCGGTTCTTGATCAAATTACATTGGTTGTCGGTAAAAATCATCTTTTGGATGCAATCAAGATGGTGCCTGAATGGTGGGGAGTTGTCATTGCAAAAATTATTGATTCAGAAAACACGATTACATTCTCTACAATTCGTGAATCTGAAAAAAATCCCAAACAGGATAGCGTATCAATAGCAAGACTATTATGGAGAGAAGAGGCGTTGGAAATTCTAGAGAGAGTTGGGAAAACAGATGGGGTTCGTTCAAAACCTAGGAATTACATATATGAAAGATTGGCTTTGTCATTGAATCAAACGGATTTAAGAAAAGAAGTTAGGAAATGTCTGCATGCTAGGATAAATTGGAGATCTGGTCGGCCGTTAATGCCAAATGGTGGTTAATTCCCGCTTTTAACCACGTTTCTGTACTCCCTGTGCCCTTTATCTTTGGGTCTTTAATGTATTCTTCAAAGTGTCTAGCTTTTTCAGCAATGTACTTATCTCCCTCGCTAAAATCTTCTCCGTTAAATCTCTTGTCTTTTAAAAGCACGGCCGCACTTGCCAAATATAACTCGAATTTTTGCTTCCTTCCTTTCATAACCAACCATTCATTTTCCAATGTATATTTAATACTGGATGTTGGATGAAAGAACTGAACAGTTTCTTTGTAGATTGGGTGCTGAATAGTATAGTCAGCAAAAGTCGGCTTTCTGCGAAGGCGCTGATCAGAGACATGCTTCTTCCAACCGTTCCATTCAACGCGCTCTATAAGATTTTCCTCGTCAAGCTTACATTCGGAAAGGTTTTCTGGAAAAGATCCTGCTGCAAATGTGAAAGTTCGCCATTCGGATAGATTTGAAATGTTTTGACTCAAGGTTAAAAACTCAGAATACTTATCTCTATTTTTTCCTGTCTCTTTAATATCTACCATTAAGTCGATATTTTTAGCTTCCAAATCAAATGATTGAAGAAAATCACTAATTTCTCGATTTAAGACATCTAGCTCGGATAAATCAGAAATTATTACTCTTAAGCATAATCCGTTTTTGCTTTCTTTTGCAAATGCGCATGCTATTCGTTTTATCTCCGAATTTTCCCTAGTATGTATGACTGGAATAAAAAAACCTCCGTTAGTGCGTCCTTCCTGCAATAACATCTCAAGGCTACTAGCTTTAAGCTGATCGGTATACAATAAGCTAACATCAATAAAAATTGGATTTTTGCCCCATACACCTATAATATTTGTTGACATCTCGGGTACTTGCTTAACAAACTTTAAGATAACATCTTCAAGTTGTTCATCGGGCTTAGATTTAGGCATCACAAATTGAATTAACGGAGTTATATGTGCCTTAGAGTTTTCACTTAAGGCTTTCAATGCTCCTTGTTCAGCACGCTTCCATTTTAAAATTGGCACATAATGATTTGAGTTAAACATAGTTTACTCGGTCCACCTTTCATTAAGAAAATACTTTCTAACTTTGGCATCGTTTACAATTTTATTTAGATAAATATATTTACCGCCTTTATGTCTTATTTGACCGGCAACAATAGATATATGTATCCCAAGCTCTTTTGCTAGACTAGCAGCTGCCATAGAAGATGGAATTAATCTTGCTGGGCTAATTTCCCATTTTGCTCTTGGTAGAATAGACTCCTCAGCTAATTCGTCTGCCTCTATTTCTCTTGTGTCGATATTGATCCCATCTCTTTCTTGTAATTTTTCGTCGTAAAACAGTTCTATGTCTTGATTGTAATGAAGGGCAATATGTGCCAGTTCATGCATTAATGTAAACCAAAAATTATCTAAACGATCGTGTCTAAGAGTTAGTCCAATTATTGGATTTTCTTTCTCTGTCAATATTACTGCTCCGTCAAGGTGGGTTTTGGGAAGATGAGGCTCTACCACAAGATTTATTCCATTTGAACTTAAGTATTCTTGAGCTAATATTGGACCATTTTCTTTCACGCTTAATTTGAGCAAGTCATGCATAAAATCTTGATTTACCAGTGCATGTTTATACGTCTTAGTAATTTTTATTTTTTTAGATTTTTCAACCACACGCATCATCCATGCACTTAAAGCGTCCTTATCCGTAAGAGGAGAAGACCTATAGGTAGTTTTACGTAATAAGGCAACAGGATGCGCTCTATTTCCCATTGTGAAGAATTGAGTCAATATGTCTACTTTGCTATGCTTTGTTAAAGACATATCACCGAAGTATCCGCGCATCTCCATTGTTCTAACGAGACGAGTATCCCAATATTGATACTTTAAATCATCATTTAGCTCAGATTTTCGAATAAGAACCTTTGCTGGGATACCTAATCCAATTTCAAGTCTTCTGACCATGTCTATACTAAGCTGTCGTTTTCCTGAAAGAACTTCTGAGACTCTACTTCTGCTTCCTATGTAAGGAATTAGATCTACCGGCTTTAGATCTTGTTGTTCCATTCGGAATAATATTGCATCAATTGGATCAGGAAAGGATTCTGGAAAAGTACTCGATTCATAATCTTTTACAAGAGTTGTTAAAAGGTTTAATTTTTCACCATCTTCAGAATCAGGATTAGGATCTAAGTCCATTAGTTCACCAATAAGCTTTAACGCTTCTTTGTAATCTTCTTCATTTTTTATTACTTTAATTTTGTTTGTCATAATGTTCCTTTCTACCAACTGTCATATTCTGCGTGTGTGCCTGCTTTTTTTATGAGTACAATTTTTCCCTGATAATTTACCTGCGCTAGTACTCTGTATTTATTACCCTTTATGTTAAATACCACATGATTTTTTGAAAGAATACTAGCCGTTACGTATCTTTTCTTAAGATCGAGTGGAGTATTCCACTCTGCCTCTTCTATCTCTGCCTGTAAGGCATCAATTTGAGAGCCGACATTCGGATAACTTCTTTTAAAATCATTTAATACGCCTTTTCCAATTAATTTCATTTGTATAAGTTTTCTTGCATACGCAAGTAAGTGTTCCCATATTGGGACTATTAAATCATATATATAAATTGCTGTCAAGGACTCCCTTGTAAAAATGTCCTTGGGTTAACAGGTATTCCAAAAACGTCTACTTGAAAATGAACATGGGGTCCCGTTGACCAGCCCGTACTTCCTTCAAGACCTATTACTTGATCTGTAGTTTTTATTTCCTGCCCTTTTATAACAAAGATCTTATCTAAATGCCCATAAATTGAGGTTATATTGTTTCCATGGTCAATAATTATGTGTTTTCCAAACCCCCAGAATATTTCTC
>CAYRYY010000070.1:0-6559 GCA_964428715.1 uncultured Gammaproteobacteria bacterium | reverse complement strand
TGTTTCAAGAATTGAATCAATCAGGTGAGTTTTACCGTCTCTAATGTTTGCTCGTACACCATTCGTTGTTAAAAGTACTTCAGTGGCCACAACTCTTCCTGAATCAAGTCTTTCAAGCAGTCTTTGTGAAATAATACCTCCTAGCGTCGCTGCCAGCTGAGTTTTAATTTGCGCTTGCTGGTTTTCAGGGAATGAGTCAATAATGCGATCTATACTTTGTGAGGCGGAATTTGTATGTAGAGTTGAGAAAACCAGATGTCCTGTTTCGGCAATTGAGATAGCGGCGGCTATACTTTCTGGATCACGCATTTCTCCAATAAGTACTACATCTATATCTTCTCTGAGCGCATTTTTAAGCCCTTCATGCCATGAGTGTGTGTCAGATCCTAGTTCACGCTGCGTAATAATACTTTTCCCTTTTGGGTACACATACTCTATTGGATCTTCAATGGTTAAGATGTTGGTGGCTCTTGTCAAATTTATCTCATTTAATATAGCCGCAATAGTGGTTGATTTTCCGTGTCCCGTAGGACCGGTTACTAAAATAAATCCTTGTTTAAGTGTTGCAAAATTGTGACAAATGTTGGGTAATCCTAATTCTTCAATTGTTCTAATTTTGGCTGGTAACAGTCTAAATGCCGCAGCTAGTGTTCCGCGCTGATAGAAGCAATTTACTCTGAAACGTCCTATATCGCCATAATTTCCTCCGCCAAAAGCATATGAAAAATCCAAGTTTCTGTTTGAAGTTAATAATTCTCGCTGATTTTGGGACAAAATAGTTCCAATCATGCGCTCCATCTCAGAACTAGTTACTTCAGGGTATGTATTAAGATTAGTTAGCCTTCCGTCAATTCTAAGCACAGGATGCTCCCCTACTACTAAATGCAAATCGGACGCATTATTTTGAACTGTTTTTGAAAGTAAATCTTGAATATCCATATTAGTCTTGTGCTACACGCAATACTTCTTCCAGAGTTGTGAGTCCTTCAAGTGCTTTTAGATATCCGTCTTGTTTAATTGTAATCATACCCTCTTTCTTTGCCTCTTCTTCGAGTGTATTTGCGTCAGTGCGTTCTAGTACTAATCTTGAAATTTGGTTGGTTACGGTTAGAACTTCATAAATTCCAATACGCCCTAAATATCCTGATTGACCGCAGGCTTCGCATCCGTTTCCTTTATATAGAACTAAATCTGTATGAGGAGTTAAAGCTCGCAATACATGTTTTATTTCTTCAATTACTTCAGCTGTTGGTCTGAAAGACACTTTGCAGTGCGGACAAATTTTTCGAGCAATTCTTTGTCCTACTACCGCTGTCATAGTGGATGCCAGTAAAAATGTTTCAGCTCCCATATCCATAAGACGAGGAAGCGCTCCTGCAGCATTTGATGTGTGAAGTGTTGAGAAAACCAAATGCCCTGTTAATGCTGCTTGAATGGCTAGATCAGTGGTTTCTTTATCACGAATTTCTCCGACCAGAATAATATTGGGATCTTGTCTCAAAAAAGCACGCAATCCGGATGCAAAAGTAAGTCCTACATCAGGATTAATTTGTACTTGGTTAACGCCCGCAATCTGGTACTCAACTGGGTCTTCTAATGTTGCGATGTTTACCTTTGCCGTATTGAGCTTGGATAAAACTGCATAAAGCGTTGTGGTTTTTCCTGATCCCGTAGGACCGCAAACAATAATAATTCCGTGAGGTCGCAGGATGGCCGCTTCTAAGCTTTTTTGAGCTGTTCCGGTAAGCCCTAGTTCTGAAAGCGTGGGCACTCCTCCGCTCTTTTTAAGCAAACGCATAACAATTTTTTCGCCATATGTTGTGGGAAGTACGGATACACGTAAATCCACTTCCTGTTCTGCATATTTAAAGTTAAACCGCCCATCCTGTGGGATTCTATGTTCATCAATTTTTAAATCTGACAGTATTTTAATACGGGAAATTACAGCATCCTGTACGCCTTTGGGAAGACTGAGTCTTTCATAAAGTATTCCATCAATTCTATAGCGCACGCGGATTCTATCCTCCTGTGGTTCTATGTGTACATCTGACGCGCGGCTTTTAATAGCATATTCCAAGACAGTTGACACAATCTTTGCAATCGGCGCTTCTTTGATGACGCGCGCAATACTTTGCTGATCAAATGTTTTTACTTTGGAAACAGCTTCGTTTTCAGCCAAAGCTTCTTTTACTTCACCAACAAGCCCTATATTGTATTGAGTTGTCACCGCCTCTTTAACTTCAGACGGGATTCCTTGAAATGGGTTAACCGTCAAGCCTGTTTTTTGCTGAATAAAGTTAATTGCCTCAAAATCCAGTGGATCTGCCATCGCCAAAGACAGCGTTAACCGAGCTTTATCATAGGCAAAAGGAATGATGTTAAATCTTTCAGCCACATTTTTGGGAATAAAGCTTAAAGATTCAGGTGAAAATGGGAGTGTTACAACTGACACAAAAGGAATTCCTGTAAGTTTGGCTCGCGCTTCATAATACTGCTCTTCTGTTATTTGTTTGGTTTCAATTAAAACATCTTCTATATTTTTTCCCGTGCGCTGTGCTTCTGCCGAAAGATTGGTAAACTGTTCTGGAGTTATAATATGCTCATCCATGAGTATATCCACCAAAGTTTTTTCAGTCTTAATACTGCTTCCAGATTGATTTGTGTGTTCGTTAAATTGGGAGGTCGGTGTATTTAGTTGGGCAGTGTCCATAAGAAAAAATTCCGGAAAATACCGGAGTACTTATTTAATATTAGTTGAGTTCTTGCTACAATGTCAACAACTATGCAGGTGTATATTTTGACTGGAGAAAAAGAAAAACAAAATGATTACATTTCCTCATTTAAGAAGGAAAAAAACATTACATCTTATCTAGTTTTTGAATTTGAGGATTTTAACATAGCACAAGCTCGTAATCTGCAAAAACTTTTATCAACCAAACTGCATGAGGATGAATTCCGCCTTATACTCATCAAAAATCCGACACTAGATTCTCAAAACGCTTTGCTTAAAACTCTAGAAGAGTTGTCTGAAAACACGTTTTTGTTTTTCTTGTCTCAAAACAAGGAAGAATTTTTGTCGACCATTTTATCTCGGGCTTTGTATATAGATTTGGGAAGTTTTAATCATAATATAGATGAAGCTCTAGCGTCAGTCTTTTTAACAAAACATACAGATGCAGATGTTGTATCTGCTTTTGAAAAATTAGGGCCTATAACGCAGGAAACTTTTGAAATGTTAATTTTATCGGTTCGCTATGCTCTTTTTCAAAATTTAACTAATAGTCAATATGCTATTCACCTTTCAGATATGCTTAAAAAACTTTCCTATCATTACGCTTTCTCTAAAAGTAATAACATTAACAAGCAAATGATCTTAGATCTTTCAATTCTGCATTCTGAAGCTAAAATTGCCCCTTGACAACACATATGCTCATCTGTTTTAGTTAATATAGATTATGAAACTGCCCAAAACATTACAAAAAGGATTCACACTCGTCGAGCTTATTATTGTTATTGCAATCATCGGAGTATTAGCCGCAGTCCTCATTACTATAATTGACCCACTAGATAAAATTAACGCAGCAAATGATTCTGGAGTGCTTTCCACAATTGCACAGCTTGGAAAAGCAAATGACACATACGCTGTAAATCATAGCAACTTATATGTAGACGCAAATACTTTTGATGCAGCAGTTCTAGATTTAAATGCTTCAGGAGATCTTAAATATAGTGATCTTGATGCTCCTACAAACTATACTTATTACTACTTTGCTCCAGCCAACTGTGATACTACTCCAGCCAACTGTACATCATATGTATTTGGAGTAAATCTGGAATCTAAAAAATACGCTTCTACACCATACTTTATCTATGCAAATGGAAAAAGCTGCTTGATTGCTACCGCCCCAACTGCTGCTTCAGTCTGTCCATAATACATTATGAATATAAGTCAGCGCTTAGTTTTTCTTTCAGAAAAGCGCAAAAAATCACAAGGATTTACTTTAATTGAGCTGTTAATTGTTATTGCAGTTATTGGAGTGCTCGCCGCTGTTGTTATTACTGTTTTAAATCCTCTAGAGCAACTTGCAAAAAGTAGAGATGTAGGCAGAACAAATTCTGTATCACAGTTAGGAAAGGCAATTGAGCTTTATTTCTTGGCAAACAACGCATACCCTCTGGCTACTAATTGGCAGCACTATCTGATGCCCGGAACTACGGGTACTATTACAGGAACAGGTGACATTAAACAGCAAGTAACCGTACCTGCAATTTCAACAAGTTTATGTACTGTTGTAGCAATGGGCAATGTCTGCTATTCAACAGATGGTACCAATGCTGCTGTTTGGACTCCTCTTGAATCAAGTTCAGAAAAAAAGCTTGCTGGATGCGCTTCTGGAACTATTCCGATCGTTGCATGGCTTTCTTATAGAGGACAAACGGGACTAACGTGTACAGCTAACTTGGGAGTTGCTCCTTCCCTTACTGCAACACTTAATTAATTTCATCTTGTCTGCTCTTCAATTCTTTCGTATAGTGTATATATAGTGGGATTTATTATAGTTAGCTTATTTTTTCTCGGCACAATCTTTGGGAGTTTTGTCAATGTGTTAATTGATAGACTGCCTCGCGGAGAGTCGTTAATTAAAGGAAGATCTCATTGCGACTCATGCAAAAAACGAATTAAATCATATGACTTAATCCCTGTGATCTCCTATTTGTTATTGAGAGGAAAATGCAGACACTGCAAAGCAAAAATTCCACGACGCGTAATTACTGTTGAAATTGTGTCAGGTTTTCAGTTTACGCTGCTATTTTTGTTCTCTTTTGAGTCACTGGCATCATTCATTCTTTTGTGTGCGGTGTCGCTTTTAGTTTTAGCAATTGCAGTAATAGACATAGAACACGGGATAATTCTTGATATTTTACTAGTTGCGCTAGGCGTAATTGCAGTCTTTTATATTTTATTGTTAGCACCTCTTCTCTTTTTGAGCCACTTCATAACTGGATTTGTAGCTTTTTTGTTTTTCTTTATTGTGTTTTTGGTAACTCGAGGCCGCGGTATTGGATTTGGGGACGTAAAATATGCATTTTTTATAGGATTTTTGCTGGGAAGCTTGCTTACTATTGTGGCAATGTATGTCGCGTTCTTGACAGGAGCTCTGCTTTCTATAATACTAGTAATAGCTCATAAGAAAAAACTGAAAGGAAGTACAATTCCTTTTGGACCGTTTTTGAGCTTAGGGGTATTTGTAAGTATTTTAATTGGTCCAGAATTGATACAAATAGTCAGACCCTATATAGGATTTTAATGTATGTTACTGCCTAATTTAAAAAATCAAAAAGGATTCACGTTGATAGAGCTCTTAACTGTTATCTCGATCATCTCCATACTCACAGCATTACTCGCGGTTAGTTTTGGAACAGCCAGTCAGCGTGGACGGGATGGTCAGAGAAAGTCAAATATACGTCAAATTCAAGCAGCATTAGAGCTGTTTAGAGCGGACAATGATAGCTATCCACCAGCAGCTACCTACACAGTAGGCACCACAACCAGCGTTTCAGTTGCATGTAATGCTGTTTTTACATTTAATTCAATAACCTATATGCAGAAAATGCCATGTGATCCAGAATCAGGCACAAAGTATTTTTATTTGCCTACCCCGACAAACTGTTCTCCCACAGGTAGTCCATGTATCGGCTACACACTTGCGTCTTGCATAGATAACACAGCAGACAAAGAAGCTACTACCACAAGACCTTCTACTTCTATGACAGCATGTTCTCCTGGTTATTATTTTGTAGCAACAAATCCATAAGTATGAAATATGGCAAGATTTCTAAAATACCTAACAACAACTCAAAAAGGATTCACATTAATTGAATTAACAATCGTATTTACCATTATTGCTGTTATTGGCGGAATTGGTTTTGCTTCTTACACATCATTTTCAAGTAGACAAAAATTAGATCAGGCAGCATATGATTTGAAAGCTGGAATTGACGAGGCAAAACATATGGCAATTTCCCGTGTTAAGCCTGCATCATGCGGTGCCACTACAGCATTGGATGGATACAGAATTACTATTTGTGTAAATGGCGGAAATTGCACTAATAGTGCAAATTTGTATGAAATTACTCCAATTTGCATTCCTCCACCAGTATCACCTCCACCTATCTCAAAAGTTAAGAATTCAAAGATAATACTATCTAAAGAAAGTTGCGGAACTGGTGCAAATGCTGTCATTGATTTTCACTCTCAAGTAGGAATTATTTCAGGTACATGCTCAATCTCGCTGCTAAATCAAGAAGACAACACATTTAAAACAGTATGTGTTGATGCAGGCGGGAATGTTTCTGTAACATCTGGAAGCTGTTAAAAAGTATGAAAATTACATTTAATCATAAAGGACAAACAATGATAGAAGCGCTTATTGCGTTGTCTATTATTCTAACTATTATGTCAGCGACGACCGTAGCTGTTGTAACCAGTCTTAATAACGCTAACTTTATAAAAGAGCAAACCCAGGCAAATAAACTGGCACAAGAGGGCATGGAATAT
>CAYRYY010000069.1:0-6584 GCA_964428715.1 uncultured Gammaproteobacteria bacterium | reverse complement strand
CCGATGAGATTCTCGATTCTTTGCCTCAAACAGCAAAAACTGCATCTCTTAGGACTAGATTAGACTCAGTAGTAAAATTATTAGCAAAAGGAGAAGTCTCTTTGGCGTCATCAGAGCTAGACGTGATAATGAGCTTGGCGCAGTCGTCAAACAATACAACTAAAACGCAGTGAATGTGCTGCCTTTGATCCAATTAAGTAATTCATCCCCTACCCTTTTTCCAGGACGCAATCTGTATAGAAAATATTTAGTATCCTGATTGTGTATTATCCCAGGAATTACTGACACTGCAGACGTGAATCCTGCCTTTTTAACTGTGTCAATTGACGCAACATCAAAGGAGCCATACGGATAAGCAAAAGATACAATCTCTTGGTCTATAAGCTTTTCAAGTTTGTGTTTGCTTTCCAGCACTTCTTTCTGTAAAAACGATTTATTTTTTTCAGCTAACCAAGGGTGTGTTTCTGTGTGCACTCCAATTTCAACAAGTTCCTCTTTTGCAATTTCTAAAACTTGCTGATGTGTCATGTAATTCTGATCATTAAAAAAACCTGAGACTACATACTGTGTAGCTGGAGCGTTGTGTTTTTTTAAAATTGGATATGCATCAGTGTAAAAATCCCTATATCCATCATCAAAAGTTAGAACGACCGATTTTTCAGGTAGTACACCATTTCCATTTAGATACTCTGTTAACTGTTTATTGGTTAAAAAGGTAAAACCTGCGTTCTTTAAAGTCTGAATTTGTAAGTCCAGCACATGAGGAAATGTATTAAGTGCAATTCTAGTGGTATCTTTCTCGTCTTTTACATACTCTACATAGTGATACATCAAAATTGGAACCCTGAGCGTTGGAAGATGTACGAGCGCGTGTACTTTTTTTTGTTTTAAAACGAATTCTTCCACTTCAGATGGCACGTCAGTTTGAGGTTTTGTTTCTGCGTATGACACGTAGGAAAGCTGGATGGAGGACGCAAGTGCTGACTGAGGGATTAAAATGACTCCAAAAATAACCGCAAAAAGCGCGAGAAATGACCTGAAAAGACTTGACATATGCGTATTATAGTACGTTTAAGCGCGTTATTCGAGTCCTTCAAAAAAGTGATTCCTTGGAAGACCATTTTTTAAAGCTAAAAATTCACCATATCTTGCATCTGGACCAATTGTCTTCATCCATTTTCTCAGTTCTGCAACTTCTGCTCGCATGTTCGCTTCAATTTGTGTAATTTTTTGTTCAGTAAAATTTGGCATTAATGGATCTTGATTTGATATTCTCATATTGGCAATTGTTGCCATTGCGCCTGCCTCAACATGCATCGTTACATCCCAGATTCCCATAAATGGGTTTCTGTCTTTCGGTGCGGCATCTGGCTGTTTTTGTTTTTCTGCATATCTTGCTTTCGAACGGGCTACAAATGCTTGCATGTTTTCTGGTGATGACATAAGCGGAAAGTGTATCACAAGTCGAGGCTAATTGCAAGACTATAGGTTATTTTTACAACTTGAATGGATTAATTTGAATAATTTGGTCGTCGTTTGCAAGTGGTGTGCCTCGTCCATCATTGTTGCTTGTTGTGATATATAAAAGTCCTTCGGGTGAGGCTATTACCTCACGAATCCTCCCATATTTTCCTTTCAGATGCTCTTGGATCTGTAGGGGATTTGAAGCTAAATTTGCGCTATAGAGAGCTTGACCGCGAAGTCCTGTAAAATATAGCGTGTCACCAATAATTGCAGTTCCCCCTGGTGCCCATGTGATACTTGATGTAGAGTTGGCCTTTGGTGCTTCCATACCAACTTGTGCTTCACTTCCTTCTATATCCGGCCAGCCGTAATTGCTTCCTGCTTCAATTTTATTTACCTCATCAAGTCCCGATTGAAATCCTGATCTTCCATGTTCAGTTGACCATAATGCGCCGCTTGTATCCCATGCGATTCCTTGCGGATTTCGGTGACCATAAGAATACACTCTATTATTAAATGGATTGCCATCTGCCGCATCCCCATTAGGTGTAATTCTTAAAATTTTGCCAGCCAGTGAGTTTTTGTCTTGAGCCACAGATGGTTCTTCTGCGTCACCTGTGGTTACATACAGATTTCCATCTGGCCCAAATTTAATTCTTCCCCCATTGTGGTTTGAGGCTCCAGGAATTGCATCGAGAATTGTTTCTTCGTTTGAAAGTGCCCCATTTTTGTAGGTCATACGCACAACTCGATTAAGCGTATTGTTGTTATTTGAACTGTATGTATAGTACAAATACACAAACTTATTATTTTCAAAATCAGGATGAATGGCAATTCCTAAAAGCCCACCCTCTCCTGCTTCCTTTACATCTGCAATTTGAGCAACAGGTGTTTCTTGAAGCTGTCCATCAGGGTTAATTAACCTTACCGTGCCACGCCTCTCAGTTACTAGCATTGATTTATCAGGTAGTAGTGCTATTCCCCACGGAGTATCTAAGTTTTGCGCAACTACCACTTCTAATTCGGAATCAGGCGGAGTCATTCCTGAGAGTTTGGGAGTTGTGCTGTTTTGAGGCATTAAAGACGTGGTAGGATTGGCAAAATCATAGATGAAAAATCCTGCTCCTCCTGCAAGAAGCAAAATAAAGAGTATGAGTATTATTATTTTCATATATCCATCATACAAAAAGTATTATTAAAATTCCGTATGAACTTTACTAATCTTAAGTTTATGAATACCAGCCTGCAGCAGTTGTAAAAGTGTGAATTGATGACCTATAGGAACTTTGGTATAATCTGTGACTTATGGCATTTGTTGAATACGTACCTGGTCTCAGAAGCAAATATCACCCTGAAATTGCTGATAATTTAAAAATTGTAAGGGAAACGTGGAGTTCTGCCCAGGACGATGCTTCCGAGCGGCTAAGTACAATGTTAGATATTGTTTCTCTCAGAATGCCCGACTATTGCCTGACGGATATAGATTTGTTGTGTATTAAAGAAGGACTTGGGTACGAATTGGCACACGCAGACATAAAAAGATGGTATACCGGAAAGCGCGCAGAAACAATAAACCGCGGCATGGAGCAGCGATATTTAACCTCACAGGAAAGATTGCGCGGCTATTTAAGTACAGAGAGTGAACCGATATCTTTTGATAACATCAGACAAACAGCATATCTTAATCAAGCATCTTACGCCGCTAAAGCAATAACCAGCCTATATAATGAAGCGGGAGATTATAAAAATTTGATAAACATCTCAACAGCCGTTGCGCCGCATATTCACAACATGCGCTTATTGCGTGAGGGTGCACCAGTAAATGTATCTAATTTATTCTAAAACGGAATGTCTTCCTGGATTGGTTTTGAAACTTTAAAAAATCCCCTATATTTACAAAGCTGACAGTTGGGGTTTTCAGCAGGTAATGGGCCTTGTAACACACTAGATACTTCTTTGAGCATTTCAAAAAATGCAGGCATGTCTTCTTTTACTTCGTGAAATCTAGGAACTGCTGTAAACTGAATTTTACCATCAATGAGCCTCATTTCCTCAGGATTGACACTCACAATTCCCATTTTAGAAATTTTAATAGGGTCTCCTGAATGAGGGTTTTCTAATGCAAATTTATATGCATGGAGCTGGCTTACATATTTTAAAACTTTTTCCTCATCTGGATTGGTTATTTTAAAATCAATAATTGTGTATGACCCGTCATCTAGTTTTGTTAAAATATCAAATCTTCCCTGCAGGTATACGTTTGGTGCGCTAGGTATTGGAATAGAGCGCAGAAATCCTTCCTGAATTTCTATAATCCCTGAAGGAAGGGAATCATTTATGCTTTGCAGATTTTGACCCATGATTGAATCCTGAAGTAATTTGTTAATTCTCCCAAACATGGACGGGAAAATACCTGGGGAGTAAATTCCGTTTTTTACTTTCTGGACATAACAGTGCTTGCACTCTGCCCATAAATAGCCAAAATCTGATGGGGATAGTTTATAAATAGAAGACACAGAAAAAGTATACGCTATTTGTGCCTGAAATGCTAGAGTTATGAGACGCGTAGTGTATAATTGGAGGAATGCAAATCAAATCAGCTACTTTTGTGAGGGGTATTACAACTGAGCGCGACAAAATCCATGACGGACTGCCTCAAATACTCTTTATTGGACGCTCAAATGTAGGAAAATCAAGTGTTATAAATACGCTCACTAAAACAAAAGGGCTGGCAATTTCCAGCTCAACTCCAGGACGCACACAGCAGGTCAATGCGTTTTTGATAAACAAACAGTTTTATGTAATTGATCTCCCAGGTTATGGGTATGCCCGTGGGTCAGATAGTGACAGACTGAGAATTCGTGATTTAATTTCATGGTATGTATTTATGGAGCACCAGGAGGACAGACGGGTTATTTTAATAATCGACTTAGAAGTGGGATTAACAGAAAGTGATATCCATATGGTACGTCTCTTACGGGAAGACAAAGCAGAGTTTTTGATTGTGGCCAACAAAGCTGATAAATTAAAAAACCAGAAATTAAAGGTTGCACTTCAAAAAGTTCAAAATGAAGTAGGAAGTCACAAAGTAATTCCTTTTTCTGCCAAAAAACACACAGGGGTTGATGTATTAATGGCGGAAGCGCTAAAAAACCTAAAAGCTATTAAAAAAGAAGATCTTTTTGAGACCCTCGAAGAAAATAGATATCCTGATAAAATGGAAGAAGAGATTTAGTCAACTATTTCACCCTCAATTACGCGTCCTCGGGCATGTTTTTCCAAAATTTCTAAGTTTTTTACATTTGCTTTATAGAAAATATCAAATGCGTCACCCAGGAATGGAATAAGTCCAAATGTAAAGTCCAAAGCAATATTAAATAACATTTGCGCCTTGTGCCTTCTTGATATTCCCATGTGATGCCCCATTTTATAAATGTAGAGTGCAAGAAGCACACCTATCGCGTCTCCAATAAAGGGCAAAAATCCCAGGAATGATTCGAGTCCAAAAGAAACATTCCCAACTTTAAACTGTCTATCTAGCAAATTGGCTACAAAACGAGCTTGAGTTAATTTTTGATCCATGGGGATATTATAACGTATTTAAGCAAGTAAGCAGAAAAAAGACCTTGGGAATATGTAGCAAAAGTGGTGTAAAAATAGGTTGATCCGCTTTTTTTCTACATATTCCCAAGGAATTATTGGTTTAGTAGCATGCTCGATGTATTTCAGAAAGCTTATGTGAGCCTCCATGCTCGTGCATGTCTACTGTTCTTAATTTGATTACTTCTAAGCTTATGGTATGTCTTTTGTATGGGATATCAATTAAGTTTTGGTAAAGAAACGGTAAGAGTTGTCTACTTGCTAAAAAAGCCAAACGGGTCTAGGATGAAAATATCAGCACACATCCCTACATTCCCTACTTTGAGACTTCCAGGTACAGAATAAACACTATGGTTGAATTCTCTCGTGTTGCGCCAGGGGATAAAGTCGCTGATTTAGGTTCAGGGGATGGGCGGATAGCAATAGAATTTGCAAAATTAGGAGCGCTGGTTACTGGTTTTGAATTAGATTCTGGACTTGTTTTAAAATCTCAGGAAGCTATAAAAGAATTAAAATTAGATTCAAACATAACTATTCAGCAGAAAGATTTTTGGGAGGTGGATTTGTCTCCCTTTAAAATTGTCACAGTCTACCCTATGCCTGATATTATGCTGCCGCTTGAGCAAAAGCTGCAAAAGGAACTTAAAAAAGGAGCTATAGTCCTCACCAACTACTATGCGTTTCCTAATTGGATGCACTGGGATACAAAGGACAAAATATACAAGTATATTAAGTAGACTTACTCAGTTGTAACACCATCAAATTCTGGTGCGCTCTCTTCTGCTTCTTCTTTTGTAGCTCTCACAATTTGATCTTTGTGGTGAGGAGGGGTATAAAGCGTATAAAGTTTTAAATCATCTGATTCTGAAGTATTAATTACATTATGCTTGCTTCCGGCTGGAATTATGATGCAGTCCCCATCAGCTACCTCATAGGTACTGTCATCTATAACTACCCTCCCAACTCCGCTTTCAAATCTAAAAAACTGATCCCCGTCTTCATGAGTTTCAAGTCCAATTTCTTCAAGCGGCTTTAGGCACATTAAAACAAGCTGAACGTTCCTTGCGGTATACAAAACTTTTCTAAAGTTCTCATTGCTAGTTGTTAATTTTTCAATATTTCCAAAGTACCCCTTTTTCATAAATATAGTATACACCAGATATCAAAATAAAGTACGCAAGCTTATTTCCAGTACACAAACAAGCGATGGAAAGTGCGCAAGCTATTTGTCCACCACTCTGTTATAATGATTTTAATGAGAGATTTTAATAGAGGTGGAGGAAATAGAAGTTTTGGCGGTGGAAATCGCGGAGGCTCTTTTGGTGGCGGAAGTCGTGGTGGATATAATGATCGTTCACGCGGTGGAGACCGTGGAGGAGATCGCGAAATGTTCCAAGCTACTTGTGATTCATGCGGAAAATCATGTGAACTTCCATTTAAACCTACAGGAAGCAGACCAGTTTACTGTTCTGATTGTTTCAAGAAAAATGATTCAGGAAGTGAAAGACGTGATTTTGGAG
>CAYRYY010000068.1:633-6674 GCA_964428715.1 uncultured Gammaproteobacteria bacterium | reverse complement strand
TAATACTCTGCTGCATTGTTGTCAAAATGCTCTTCAAGTGAGAAAAATTGCCGTATATCATACCCTTGCTGAAACAAAACAAGTGTGGACAAAGCGCGTCCTACTCTCCCATTTCCATCTAAAAACGGGTGGATCCTCACAAACTCATAATGCGTGACTCCTGCTTTTAAAACTGGGTGCATCTCTGATTCATCCTTTATGAAGTTCACCAATTCCTTTATCTGCCAGGGAACTTCAATTACTTTTGGGGGCCGAAAACTTATCTCTCCTGTTATGGAGTTTTTAATTACAACTTCTTTTTCTCTATATATTCCCGTCTGATCCATAGGCAAGATGTTTGAAATTACTATTTTGTGAAGCTGTTTTATAGTGTCTTCATCTATATGTCTTCCCATGGTGCGACCCATATATTCCACGACCCTCCTGTAATTTATTACCTCCTGCACGTCACGGGATCTGGACGCCACATTTTTTCCATCTAAAATCTCTTGAACCTGGGTGAGCGACAATTCATTTCCTTCTATGTGTGTACCGTAGTGCACTGTACGCACCACAGCATCTTCCTGAAATTTTTTCTCCCAGTAAGGAAGCAGCGGCGCGTTCATGATAACCTCACGCGATGCCTCAATTGCACCTATGTTTTTAAGAATGCTGTTTGTGATAGAAAAGGTCGGAGTATACATTGAGTTTAGTGAATATCTATTGTATCATATGGTCAAATGGCTAAAAAACAAACAGAAGCTCAAAAAAAATTCCACATAGAATTTGTCAGACAAATGCTAACGCTGGCTACAGCTGGATTTGGATTGGTTGCAGCTCTTGCATGGAACTCACTTATTCAAGAATTTGTAAATACGTATATAAAAAAGTGGCTTCCTGGAAGCTCAGGAATCGTATCTTTGCTAATTTACGCAATTATTGTGACGTTTTTAGCTGTATTTATTACCTACCAATTATCCAAACTCTTAAAAAGGCTTGAAGACAAGTAATGATTGTTAAAAAACTCTCCCTTTCAAATTTCAGAAATCACCACAGAAGCGTTTTTGAATTCTCAAAAACCACCATTATCATAGGGCACAATACTGCAGGCAAAACAAATATTCTTGAATCACTATACATTCTCTCTCATGGAACATCTTTTAGGGCATCTCACGATGTTGATGTAATTGAGGAGAAGCAGCAGTTCACAAAAATTGAAGGAATTATAGAATCAACGGACGACACTACTACCTTGACTGCCAATATGGCTAAAAACCCTCAGTCAAATTTTTTATCTAAAAAATATCTGGTAAATGGGGTTTCCAGAACACTCAAAACATTTTCTGACTACTTCTATACGGTCCTTTTTACACCACAAGACATAGAAATCGTAACATCTTCCCCTTCGGGTCGCCGCAATTACATAAATTCGATTTTAATCAAATCCCACAAAGAATACAGGATGGCTGCTAACAAATATGAAAAGGCACTACGGCAAAGAAACAGAATGCTTCATGACATGAAACGAGGAATCAAGGAATATAAGCAAACTGACTTTGATTTCTGGGAGAATCTTTTAGTTGAAAATGGGGGAATCATGCACAGCTTTAGAAAAGCTTTTGTAGAATACGTGAATGCGTTTCAAAAAGAGATTTTTGGAATGAAACTTATATATGACCACAGCGTAATGTCAAAAGAGCGTTTGTTTAAGTATCATTTTGAAGAACGAGCAAGCGGTGTTACACTCATAGGTCCGCAACGCGATGATTTTACGTTTTTGTTCGAAAAAACTAACAAAGAAGTTAAAGAGTTTGGATCTCGTGGAGAGCAAAGACTCACCATTCTGCAAACAAAATTAATAGAAATAGAATATTTAAAAACGGCAACTGGCGAGCTTCCCGTGCTGCTACTTGATGATATTTTCTCAGAACTAGATGAGGATAATATAGATAAAATCTACCACTTTTTAGACACCCAGCAAACAATTATTACCACCACTCACAAAGAATTTGTACCCCGAAAAATCCTAAAACAGGGAGAGCTCAAGACTATCGAGCTCTAAGTTTTCTTGACAAATTCCATAAATTGAGCCTTTAATTGTGTTGTCTGCGAATTATAAATAATGTCATATACAAAATGTGCTAAAGGCAGTTTGATTCCTGCTTTTGCTTCGAAATATGGTACGGATTTGACTGTATAATACCCCTCTACTGTTTGTTTTACCTTTTGCAAACTGTCCTCTGGTGAATACTCAGCTAGAAATTTTCCAAACGTAAAGTTTCTGCTTTCAGTACTACTGCAAGTGAGTATTAAATCACCCAATGTGCCAGGAATTGCCCGCTCATCAATTTGATAGTCTAATGTTTTTCTTAAATTGTTAAATTCTTCCATAGCCAAACACATAAGCTTAACTCGCGTGTTTATTTCAAATCCTAATCCTTTGGCGATACCGCATGAAATTGCATAAATATTCTTAAACGCTGCAGCCAGTTCTAATGAGGCTACTCCAGTGGTAAGACTTATCCTAAAATAATCTGTTTGCAGAAGTTTTTTGACGGTATGTGCTGCCTGAATATTGTCATATCCCAAATTAACCAATGTGGGCATTTTTTCTTTTACCTCCGAGGCAAAACTAGGACCTATAAGCGTTGTGTATGCTGGACTAGAAAGTGCTTTGTCAACAATCTGGTAAGGTAGCTGATGAGTATCTTGTTCGATTCCTTTTGCGCAATTTACATATATAATATCGCGTACGCTCTTGCTTTCTTTCAAAACTTCACTAATAGCTTGTGTGGGAATAACACCAAAAACAATGCTTTTTGCAGGCAATGCTCCACCCTTCCAGTATGCAGCAGGAGCTTTATTTTCTTCCAGTAAACTCATAATGGCACTTCCAAAAGCACCACTACCCATCACAATAATCTTCATATAAGTTCATGCATCACTTTTGGTATTTCGTTCGCCAAATCTGAAGCATTAAAAAAAGTGCCAACTGTTTTGGAAAGGCTTTCTCCTGCTTTTTTGTTTATATAGCTTGCAGAGCATGCAACAAGAAATGGGTCATCATTTTTGCAATATAAAGACGCAACAAGTCCTGCCAGCACGTCTCCTGTTCCACCTTTTGTCATTCCTGCATTTCCACCAGAAACCGAAACTAATTCAGCAGGAGACGCGATTTCATCCACCTCACCTTTCAGTAAAATTACACAGTTATATTTTTTTGCCATGTCAGTTATGTTTGCTGCCCCAAATAGTCTTTCGTATTCTGCATGGTGCGGGGTTAAAATTGGCGTTTGAGAAAGTTCCAAAAGAATACTGGGATCTATTACTTGAAGACTTCCACCATCAATCACCCATTTTTTATCAGGAAATTGTGTGAGCAAACGCTGTGTTAATTCCTTTGTGTCATCATCCCCTGCATGTTTCCCTTCAGGACGGGGCAAACCCGGACCAATTAATATACAGTCTGCTTCTTTAACGTAAGATTCTAAATTATCGCGTGTTACTACTATCCCATTCTTAAAGTCAACTTTCGATTTCTGAACAATTTCGTTGTTCTCAGGAACACTCGCATAAAAAACCATATCGAGCATTCTGGACGCAACGGTTAAGGGCCAAATTGATGCTGCATGAAATAATGTGGAACCAGCAATAATGAGTAATTTTCCATTCTGACCCTTATGCGAGTCAGATGAGGGTTTATAAAGCTTTTTTAACTCTTCGGGATTAAATTCTTTCATAGTGTTTTTAAAAACCACTCTTCTATTCTATCAAGAAATACTTTTTTTGCTTGAGGATCTGTACTAATTCTATGAGGCGCACCATTTAAAACAAAAGTCTTGGCATGAGGATTTGAACTACTTACCCTTGTATACTCCTCAACCATTCCCTGCGGCAAAATATCATCAAATTCACACTGAATGATTAACAAATCTTTCTTAAATATGGCTATTTCCTCATAAGATTTACTTTCTAAGAATGCATTTTTAGAAAGTGGAGATCCGTGCTTTAACCCCATTTCTGATGGAGCATACGCTGCAGGAGCACTTAATACAATAGACTTAAAATCATAAGAATTGCAAATCAAAGACGCCAAAAATCCTCCATAGCTTCCACCAAGCATTCCGATTCTTGATTTATCCAGTGAATCTTGCGCAAAAAACACTTCAATCGCCTTTTTTGCATCTTCCAGTCCGTCTTCAATAGCTTGATCAGCTATATTCCCGTCACTTGCACCACAACCTCTATAATTAAATGCAAAACCTATAACTCCATTCTTAGAAAGAAGTTCTGCTGCCTCAAAATGTATCGCACCTTTAGACTCACTTCCGTGAAGAAATATGACTCCCGGAAACGGACCTGCACCATTCGGAACAAAGACTTTCCCCCTTAGGGTGTCTTCTCCAACCTTAAACTCGATGGGTTTTGTCATGCTATGGGGATTATATCAAATAAAGAACTACTCTCCTTCAATTATTGTGCCAAAAAAAGACTCTCCTTCGAGAGCCCGCTTGATGTTCTTAAAATCGTCTCCCTTCAAAATCTTGACAGTGAGACCTAATTCTTGAGCTTTCTTTGACGCAATCGGATCAAATGGCATATTCATTCCAGGATCCCATGTATCTCCTACTAATTTTCTAAATTCTGACCAGGTAATTTTGTCGATTGGTGTAGCGGTCGGGTCTTTTTTTGGATCTGCTGTATAAACTTTGGGGATGTTGGTTAAATTGAGGACGGTTTTGACATTATAATCTTCACATATCATAGTCGCACAAAAGTCTGTGCTCCAGCCTGGCTTCCAACCTGCCGCAACTATGACTGACTCTTCTACTTTGCGGATTATTTCATAATGCTTGATCACAAACGGATGGGCAATATCGCGAAAAACCGTACGCACCAAATGGGCATTTAGTTTTGTTGCATGAATTCCTAACCAATCCAAATCGTCTGGAGTTAACTCATGCCCTACAACATCGCGACCTGCATCTCTATATTTTCTGGCTATTGTGCCCCCACCCACTACTAAAAAGAATTGAAGATTAGGATTTGCTTTGAGCTCTGAACGAACAAAACTATTAAGATTTGCGAGAAAATCAACGGAGACACCACCGTCTGGAACCAATAATGATCCTCCAACTGACAACACTACTTTTTGTTTTCCATTTCCCATAAGACACGATTAGAGAAGACAATTCACGCAAGCTACCATGTAGGATAACAAATGAAGACCTATAAATCAATCTTTCAGACAAAATCCTGACAAATGATGGTACTATATATTTATGGAAAATGCTCTGCCGGATTCAGACGTAGGACTTCCAAGACAATATTGTCCAGTATGTGAAACTGTTATTGGTGCCTTTCCTGGGGGTCGCGACGCCACATGCAAAAACTGCGGCTTCAAAGATCCATGTTGTGAATAAGGATCTTTGACCGCCTAACGGCAGAGCACAGATCCATGTTGTGAGTGAAAAATAAGATCCTTGCGCCCAAATGCCTCGCTTAGCTTGACATTTGGCCTAAAAGATCCTTACTGTGAGTGATATAATAAAAAAATGAAGTGGATTGTGCGTTTATATATTTTCTTTGTAGGAATAATCTTAACCACCACAGTTGGATTTGGAATTGCCGCATTTTATCCTCAACCTGTAAGACCTGAATATCCGCTGGATTTTGCAAAAGTTACGGTCCCACAAAGCTGCTATGCTACCCCTGAAGGCCAAAACAGTGCAGAATGCCAAGAGATAATAAAACAGCAAGAAGCAGAACAGCAGGAAAACATTCAAGTACAAACAGAATACAATCAAAAAATTGAAGAATTTAATAATGTAAATGCAGGATATACAAGAACTGCCATTTTCCTTGGAATCTCAATCGGAGCCCTTTTTGCAATAATCGGCATAGGACTAATTAAATTCTCAAAGCTTGTAGCAAATGGGGTAATTTTAGCAGGAGTTTTAACTGCAGTTTTAACTAGATTCCTCATCATGCTAGCCTCCCTTGGCTCAAGCGCCACGGGAACCACAAGTGCTGATTCCTTGGGATACATCCAAGTGGGAATA
>CAYRYY010000068.1:0-623 GCA_964428715.1 uncultured Gammaproteobacteria bacterium | reverse complement strand
CTTTTGTCCATTGCGGTAATTTTTGTAGGATTTACCACTCTTAAAGGATTTGACGAAAAGAAATAGTTTTTTAAAATCCTGGGTCTTTTTCGGCAATCTGGAGTACTTTTTTGAGCTCTTCAAGATTCACATCTTCCAATTTTTTAAACCTGATACACGACTTTCCTACTGAAACCTTTCCTAACTTTTCCTTATTCACTTCCGCAACATACTTTCCATCTTTAACACTGCATACATACACAGAAATGTAATTTTTTTGAGACGCAAGAGACACAACCGGCCAATCCCCTTCACTCCCTGATTTATTTTTATAATGAAATATTCCGTATCCCAGCATATTAAATGCATAGTTAGATTTAAGACTTGGAACTGTTTTTTTAATAAATTTGTCGAGTGTTATAATTTCTGACTTTCGAGGCTCGTCAATAGAATCGATATACTCTTTTTCGTTTTTTGCCTTGACAGGCTTGAACATATTCATAAGGCTATAATAGCTTAAAATACTTCAGTATTTCAACCATACCGTCCTGATCAACAGATTGCGCGTTACAGTAATTCCCTTCTCCTTTGGTTTTTGAAAGCTCTATTAATTCATTACTTGTTTCACCCACTACACCAACATA
>CAYRYY010000067.1:4810-6940 GCA_964428715.1 uncultured Gammaproteobacteria bacterium | reverse complement strand
GTTTTATGGGGAGTCATTTGGTGGATGCATTACTCGATTTAGGTCACGAGGTGCATTCTTTAGATGACCTTTCATGGGGATATGAGAAAAATGTTAATCCAAAAAGTAAATTTATTAAGCTTGATCTTCAGGATAAACAAAAAACCGAAAGTTATATTAATGAGATTAAGCCTGAATATGTATTTCATTTAGCCGCTGATGCAACTGAGGGAAGAAGCCAATTTACTCCAATTAACTCCACACAAAGAAATTACGGCGCATATCTTAACTTACTTGTTCCATGTATAAAAAATGGTATGAAAAAAATGATCTTAACTTCTTCTATGAGCGTGTATGGTGCGCAAAAGCCTCCTTTTTCTGAAGATATGGAAAGGCGACCAGAAGATATATATGCAATATCAAAGGCAGCTATGGAACATTCTACAGAAATTCTTTCAAAAGTGTTTGGATTTGAATACACAATTATTAGACCTCATAATGTGTATGGTCCAAGACAAAATTTAGCAGATCCATACAGAAATGTAATTGCAATTTTTATAAACAGATTGCTCCAGGGGAAAAATTTCTTTATTTATGGAACGGGGGAGCAAAAGCGTTCATTTTCTTATATTGATGATTTTACTCCTTACATTGTGAAGGCAGGGTTTGATGATATAGCCAATGGTGAAATTTTTAACATTGGTCCCGTTGAGGAATGTACCATTAATCAGCTTGGAGATGTTGTGTTAGATGTATTTTTCCCAGATGGTAATATTCCTGAGAACATGAGACCGCAGCATATGCCGCCACGTCCTCTAGAGGTGGCAGACGCATGGTGTACTGCTGAAAAGGCTGAAAAATTGCTGGGTTATAAAACATCGATTAGCCTTAAAGAGGGAATTGCAAAAATGGTGGAATGGGCGCGCTCTGTTGGCCCTATGCCCTTTCATTACTTAGATAATTTAGAGCTTGTATCTGACACAACTCCTGACACCTGGACTAAAAAACTCCTTTAATTCCAAAACACCTTTCATAAGACACATAAATACCCTACAATATAAATATGAAAATAGGAATTGATATCTCTCAGTTAGCATATTCCCAAACTGGAGTTGCCAATTATTTAGGCAGCTTAATACTTGAATTAGTGAGAATTGACCGAGAAAATCAATATGTATTTTTTTACTCATCTCTCAGAAGGAAATTGCCATCTGAATATGCGAGTCTCCCAGCTCAATATGGAAACGTTACGGTAAAATCCTATAAGCTGCCCCCAAGTGTACTGGATATTATGTGGAATATAGTTCATAAGATTCCAATTGAAAAGTTCATAGGAAACGTTGATATTTTTATTAGCTCAGACTGGACAGAACCCCCTTCAAGAAGTGCAAAAAAGGCCACCATACTATATGACATGATTGTTTATAAATATCCTGAAGAGACAGCGAAAAAAATTATTGATGTACAAAAGAGGAAGTTAAAGTGGGTTAAGAAGGAAACTGAAATTGTGTTTTGTATTTCAAAATCTAGCGCACGAGATGCGAAAGATCTGCTTGGAATAGATGGATCAAGACTAAAAGTATTGTATCCTGGAATTACAAATATATGAAAATTGGCATAAATGGCTATGAGGCTATCGTTCCTCGATTTGGATTTGAAAAAGATTCAGGGCTTCCTATTCGTGTTGGAAGTTCACAGGTGTGCTATCAGCTATTAGTTGAGTTAGAGAAAACTGACCTTGAAAATGAGTACATTATCTATCTCCCGTCAGTTCCAACTAGTGATCTTCCGAAGGAACGCCCAAATTGGAGATATAAAATCGTAAAAGGGCAAAAATTATGGACGCTTATAGCATTAAATAAGGAAGCAAATAAAGACAGTTTAGACGTATTTTTTAATCCAACTCATTACGCGCCATTATTTTTGAATTGTCCGCTGGTTATCTCAATTTTGGATGTTTCTTATAAATACTTTCCAGAGCTTTTTAAAAAGAAAGACCTTTACAAACTGTCATTGTGGGGAAAATATTCTGTCATAAAAGCAGCGAGTATTGTCACCATAAGCAATTCAAGTAAAGATGATATAATGAAAGAATATGGAGTTGTGAGCCGCAAAATTCATATTATTTCTGTTGGGATTAAAGAAATTATT
>CAYRYY010000067.1:0-4751 GCA_964428715.1 uncultured Gammaproteobacteria bacterium | reverse complement strand
AAAGAAGAATTCATTCATAAGTACAAGCTGAGTAATTCCTTTGTGTTGTTCGTCGGCACTCTCCAGCCTCGAAAAAATGTTGTAAGACTTATTGAGGCATTTGCAAAACAGGACAACAAGAATATTGACCTGGTGATAGTTGGCAAAAAAGGCTGGAATTATGAAGAGATATTACAGACTCCAAATAGATTAGGAATTAATGACCGTGTTCACTTTTTACACAACGTTTCAAACGAAGATCTTCCTGCTTTCTACAAACATGCTGAATGTTTTGTCTTACCTTCCCTTTATGAAGGATTTGGACTACCCGTATTGGAAGCTATGAAATATGGCTGTCCTGTGATTACAAGCGATGTTTCAAGTCTTCCAGAAGCAGGAGGAGATGCGGCGTTATACTGTGACCCTGAAGACACCGAAAGTATTTGCTCAAAGATGACAGAATTACTGAAAGATAAGAAACTGCAGGAAAAACTTGTTAAAAAAGGGTATGAGCATGTAAAGAAATTTTCCTGGGAAAAGTCAGCAAAAGATGTACTAAGTGTTTTAAAGCAAATATAAATATGCACAGGATTAACGGACGAGTAAAAGCTATAATTTTAGAGTTTGATAATATGATCTTACGTTGGGTGGGACATGTTCCTTCACATCACATTAGGCGATTTTTTTATAGGATTGAAGGTATGAAGATTGGACAGGGATCAGCAATTCATATGGGAGCAGTTTTTTATAACGCTCACAATATTGAGATAGGGAAGGATAGCATAATAGGTGAAAATGCTGTCTTGGATGGACGCGCAAAACTTGAGATAGGAAATCACGTGGATATTGCCTCCGAAGTTATGATTTACAACTCACAGCACAATATTCATTCTGAAGATTTTGCCAAGGCGGAAGAAGTCATTCTTGAACCCGTTGTGATTGCTGATTATGTATTTATTGGTCCTCGAGCTATAATCCTTCCAGGTGTCAAGATTGGGAAGGGTGCAATCATAGGAGCTGGAGCTGTAGTTACGAAAGACGTACCAGACATGGCTATTGCAGGGGGCGTGCCAGCAAAAGTAATAGGAGAGCGGAAAATAAAGGAATTGAATTATAAGCTAGGACGGGCCGCATGGTTTCGGTAACATTATATGAAGAAAATTTCCAAATGGATCTATAATAATGGGTTGTTTTTATTAACACTTTTTTTGTTGGTATTTGTTCCGCTTTACCCAAAACTCCCATTAGTTGATATTAAGAATACATGGGTTTATATAAGAATTGAGGATTTTGTAATTTTCTTTGTATTGCTTGTGTTTATTTTTTATTACTTAAAAAAGAAAGTAACACTTAATACTCCTCTGACTGTTCCAATTCTTGCTTTCTGGGTCTTAGGAGGTCTTGCGACAATACACGGTGTTTTGTTGTTTTTCCCGACCATTGCAAACGTATTTCCAAATGTTGCGTTATTGTCTTATATACGCCACATAGAATACATGAGCGTTTTCTTTATTGCATTTGCGGGAATGAGAAGTAAAGACTTTTTGAAAACAGTTATAGCTGTATTATCAGTTGTATTTCTTGCTGCATGTCTTTATGGTTTAGGTCAAAAATATGCAGCATTTCCAGCTTTTCTGACAATGAATGAGGAATTTGCCAAGGGAATTCCTATCACTCTTTCAGCATTGGGTAGAGTTCCATCAACATTTGCAGGGCATTATGATTTCGCTGCGTATCTGGTATTACTAATTCCGGTTTTTGCGGCTTTAATTTTTGGATTTAGGAATCTATTTTTGAAAGCATTTTTTGCAGGTCTAATTTTACTAGGATTACTTCTTATGTTCATGACCGTTTCGCGTGTCTCGTTTTTTGCTGTTATAATTTCTATCGCTTTTGTTTTTTTTGTTTTAAAGCGAAGACTTTTTCTGTTGGCAATTCCTCTTGTTTTAGTTTTGGGAATTCTTGTAACATTTACCCAGTCAAGTCTCTTTGCCAGATTTGGAAATACAGTTCAAGAGGTCGATGTTTTAGTAAACGGAAAGACAGGAGCTGCAATAGGTAATGTAGAATATGTACCTGTCACATATCTATACGAAAAAGATGTAAAGGTTCAGAGAGTTGATGATGAAGACAGGCTAAATAAGGCAATAGGAGGAGATATTCAGGAGGCAAGCATTTCTGGTAAGGTTCAGGAATTATTGCCATACGAGCTGCTGCCATTAGATACGCTTGTACCGTTAGTTAAAGCCTCAAATATCTCAAATGGAGAAACGCTTCCTCAAGGTACAGGTTATATCAATCTGTCTCTATCTCCTGTTAAGACCCGCGTAGGTGATTTTTACTATGAATTATCTCCAAATGTTTCTGCAAATGAAGTTGTAAACTTTCATGGAAACTTCTTAGTTAAAAGAGCATCTGCTTATGACCTGTCATTCACAACCAGATTTCAAGGCGAATGGCCAAATGCCATTGAAGCATTTGAAAGAAATATATTGTTTGGCTCAGGTTATGGATCTGTAAGTCTTGCAATTGATAATAATTTCTTAAGAATGTTGGCAGAAATAGGCTTGATTGGCACAACGGCATTTATTTTACTTCTTGTTATCGTGGGAATTTATACCTACAAATCATATAAATATATTGACTCTCGATTAGTTAAGACATTTGCTGTTGGTGTGTGTGCAGGAATAATTGGACTTTCAATAAATGCAACTTTAATAGACGTATACGAGGCATCAAAGGTTGCATTTGTATTATGGATGTTAATAGGTATTACCCTTGCAGTTCTTGTATTGGGAAGTTCTAAGAAATTAAGCTTAAAGACCGAAATTCTTTCTTTTGCTACTTCTCCTTTTGCAATCATATTATATCTTGGAGCAATTGGCGCATTCTTATACACAACAATTCTTAATCAATTCTTTACACTCCAAGATTTTAATGTATTTTATCACTCTGTAGCCTGTGGCATGCCTCTTCAATGCATTTCAGTAGTATCTGTTTTAAATTATATTCTTGGTGTGCCAGGATTTGAGCCTCCACTAGTGTCTTTATATTTTGCGTTTATGTACAAACTGTTCTGGCTTAATCAGGTGGTATATCATTTTGTTTCTATTTTATTAAATCTTTCGATGTCGTTTCTTGTATTCTTGTTTGCAAGAAAGTTATTTAAGAATATCTATCTGTCGTTTCTTTCAGGATTTATTTTTCTTGTGTCAGCATCTACGTTTCAATCAACATCGTTAGTGAGCCTAACTGGAATTATGGCAAGTTCATTATGTGTGTTTTCAGGTTTTTTACTATTCATCCAGTGGGTAGATCGAAAGAACGCATTGGTATATGCAGGTTCAATTGTCGCAATTATTATGTCGGTACTATTTGGTTTAGTAGGAATAATGACTCCACTTCTTATAGCATTATATGAATTATTGATTAGAAAAAATAAGAATCAAATTTTAAAGAAGCCAGCCTTTTGGATTATTTCGCTACCGTCTTTTGTGCTTGTTTTTGGACAATTGATAGGCGTATTTACGCAAAAGTCTATTTCACTTGAGTACATCTTAAGCATGGTCTGGATTGTCAGCGTGAATACAGTTATGAGTATACCGTCCGTAGTGATAGGTGAAAATTTGAATAGTCTTACTTCAAGCCTGTACGGGCTGCCGCTTACAATTCAAACAGGCTTGTCAGTTATTGTGGTTATAAGTATAGGTGTGGCAATATATGCTGGTCGCAAAATGAAATTATTTCATGGCGACAAAGCAAGATTTATCGTGTTTCTCATAAGCTTTTTTGTCATTGCACTTTTGCCATACAGTTTAGAAAAAAATATGTACGCACAGTTTGTTTACTTTTCAATAGTCGGATGGTGTATTCTTTTGGCGTATATTTTTTATGGTCTGTATGGACGCATGAAACAAAGCGGTTTTGTTGTGGCGGCAGGCTTTTTAGGAGTCATTCTTGTATCATATAGTCTTTTTCAAATAATTCAGATACAGTCAACTTTCAA
The DNA here is from genome assembly GCA_964428715.1 of uncultured Gammaproteobacteria bacterium. Classification (GTDB taxonomy): domain Bacteria; phylum Patescibacteriota; class Microgenomatia; order Levybacterales; family GWA1-39-11; genus JAGORM01. Next base: position 766 of record CAYRYY010000067.1, on the reverse strand, counting down.
AAATAACCACACGTCTTCAGAGGCTGTAAAGAATTTTCTTGTGTCAATTGATTCTTTATATTCAAATAGTTGGGCAAACGGCGAAGTTAATTTTTACTTTGTTGATACACCTTCTGATTTCCTGCAAATCTCACAATCTCAGAGTTCACTCGAAAGTGTACTGTGGTTTGTTTTTCAAAACCCTCAATTGAAGGTGCATATGCTTGATGATATTAACAAGGCGCGAAAAGAGGCAAATAGTGTTCTAAACAGTTATATTTTCATGTTTCAACCGGACAGTACAATTACGCAAGTTCCAAAGGTAGTAGATGAAAACTAATGATATCAATAATTATTCTGACATATAATTCTGAGAAGTATATTGAGAAGTTACTTAACAGCTTAATCCAAGGCAATAAAAAAAGTATTGAGAATGAAGGTATTGAAATTATAATTGCAGATAATGAGTCTTCGGATAATACGGTATCACTCGTTAAAAAATATACCAAATATGCTTCAATTGTAAATAACGGTGGAAATTTGGGTTTCGCAAAAGGAAATAATAAAGCTGTTGAGAAGGTACACGGGGATTACATAGTGTTTCTAAATCCCGACGCAGAGTTTGCAGCAGGTGATATTTCAAAAATGATATCGCATCTGGACAAGCCAGGGGTTGGAGTTGTGGGAGGAAAGATTCTTAAATATGATGGGTCAAATGAGCTTTCGTGCGGGAAATTTTATAATTATTTAAACATAGTGCTCTTGTGTTTAGGATTAGAAGAGAAAT
>CAYRYY010000066.1:0-7021 GCA_964428715.1 uncultured Gammaproteobacteria bacterium | reverse complement strand
CCTTATGGGAGAAGATACGCCAACGGACGGGACACTGCAGATAAGAGGAAAAGTAGGTTACGTTCCTCAGGAAATAAAACATGACCCCATTTTGGAGGCAGCAGCAGACATTAGAAATTATATAGACCCTGATACAAAAAAAGAAGATTGGGAATTGATGGTTATGTTGCACTCTTTAGAGGTAAACGCAGATTTAGAATTAAAACCTGCAACATTGTCAGGAGGGCAGAGAACCAAGCTTGCATTATTGCGTGCAATTTTGGATGAACCAGATATTTTGCTGCTTGATGAGCCCACTAACTTTTTAGATACAGAAGGAAAGCGGTGGATAATGGAATTTTTAAGTGACTACACAAATACGCTTATTATTATTTCCCATGATATTAATTTGCTGGACAATCACATAGATAAAGTACTGGCAATTAATCCATATACAAAAAAGATTGAAGAGTACAAAGGAAATTATACAAAGTATGTAAAACTCAAAGGGAATGCGGAGGAGGCGTTAAAAAAGAAAGTTGAAAATGATGTGAAGGAGATTAATCGCATGAAAAAGAGTCTGCTTGTTATGGCTCGTATGAGTTCTCAAAAAGGAGCACGAGCACGCGACAATGTGCAGACTAGAATCGACCGCATAAAAGAAGCATTACCGGAATTACCCCCTGAAATACGGAGTATAAAATTTACGCTTCCACTACCAATTCACACAAATGAAGTGCCGTTAATTGCAAAAAATATTTCTAAAAGTTATGGAGACGTGACTGTTTTATCAGATGTTTCGCTCTCTATAACTCGTGGTGAACGCATAGTGTTGTATGGGCCAAATGGTGCCGGAAAATCCACATTTATTAAAATACTAATGGGACGTTTAAAATCTGACACTGGAACAGTTGAAAAAGACCCAGCACTGCACATTGGTTATTATTCTCAGGAATTTGAAACCTTTGATTTTGAAAAATCCATTATTGAAACTGTTGAAACAGTATGCAAATTACCTATGCATCAAATAAGACCCATACTTTCAAAATTCAATTTTTTAGGTCAGAGGATATATCAAACAGTAGGGTCATTATCTGGAGGTGAAAAAACCAGATTATCTATTGCGCTTCTCATGCTGCAAAATTACAATCTGCTAATTTTAGATGAACCTACCACATATTTAGACATTCAATCACAAAAAATAATTTTAGAAGCATTAAAAGCATATAAAGGTGCAATGCTTTTTGTATCGCACACAGAAGAATTTGTAGAGGGTTTAACTCCTAACCGCGTATTACGACTTCCTGAAAACAGGATTGAATTCTGGATGACCTCAAACAAAGAATTCTACTCCTAAACTTATTATAGAAATCTGCATTTTAACTAGTATAGAATAGAAGAGATGGGATTTATTACATTTATTCGAGGGAATATAAAGCTCGTACTTCTGGTGGCAACACTTCTTCTTTGTTTGTATGCAACAGTTTTATATTTAACAGTGGGGCAGCGCGGATATGACACAGTACTTACGGATTTAGCAGTTAGATTCTCAGAGGTTAAGGTTTCCATGTCTATTCATAAATTACCTCCCCGCGATATTTCAAATTACTACGAAAACTATTATGTCTACTTTGGTCCACTCTCATCTCTTATGCTGCTTCCCTTTGTATTTATATTTGGTGAAAAAGTGCCGCAAGTGTCATTAGGGGTGTTTTCCATGATAGTGTCTTTTATATGCGTGTATTTTATATCCAGAAAGTTTAAATTTGAAAAAGTAGATTCGTTATGGCTCTCTGTCTTTTTTGTATTTTCAACTGTCTTGTTTTCCTCAAGTGTTATTAATATTACGGCGTATCAAGTAGAGGCATTAGGTGTTCCATTTATATTACTTGCCATAACTGCATATTTGTATAAAAGAAATGCATTTTTTATAGGTTTATTTATAGCTTTAGCGCTGCTTACGCGTATCACGTTAGTTGGAGCTGTAGCTTTTTTCTTTTTTGAAATATTTTACAAACGCTTTACTATAAAGCAGTTCGTAATTATGTTGCTTCCTGTAGTTATGGCATTGGGTTTAATTGGCGCATATAATGATAGGCGTTTTCACTCAGTACTTGAAACTGGCTACAAATATAATATCTCTAAGGCGTCTGATTCAATAGGAAAAAATCACGCATTGGGGGAGCTCAATATAATACATATTCCTGCCAATCTCTACAGCTTTTTGATAATGGCTCCTGAACCAATATTTTTAGATTCACACAAAGGGGATGGATTTGCGCTGCAGTTTCCCTACATGAAAGCAAATCCCTGGGGAGTGGCTATCTGGTTTACCTCTCCTTTGTTTCTTTTTCTCATAGCTCGATTTAAAACAAATAAATACACACTTTCCGCAGCGTTAACAACTTTTATTTTATCTCTCCCGGTTTTTCTCTGGTACAGTATTGGATATGCGCAATTTGGGTATAGATATGCATTAGATTTTTTACCGTTTTTGTTTTTAGTTTTACTTCCATGTTTATTTCCAAAACTTACAAAAATAGCTATTGCTCTTATTATAGTTGGCGTTTTATTTAATTTGATCTATTCCATTTCCATGTGGGACATGTATCCTCTTTTTAATATATACCCAGATAGAATGTAGCGTATGTTAGATAATCCGCCGTTTGTAAAAAAATTTGATTTCAGAGGAATATACGGGAAAGATATATTTGACCGTGATGCTTTTTATGTGGGACTTTCACTTGTAGAAGTTTTGAAACCTAAAAAAGTGTTATTGGGGTGGGATACACGTTCCTCAAGTAAACAGCTGGCGCTGAATATGATTGAAGCACTTAAAGACAAGAGTGTTGACATTTGTTTTCTGGATAAAGTGCCTATTGATTATGTAACGGCTGGTGCGTATGCATGCGACTTTGATGTATCTATTATGTTTACAGGGTCACACAATACATGGGAGTGGACCGGAATGTTAATTCACATAAAAGGTGGAAGATCGCTGGATGGAGAATTGGTCAAAAAAGTTGTAGAAAGGTATAAAGATTTTTTAATGACAAATTCGTATAAAGAGCCTGATGTAAAACTTACAGAATTTAAAAACTTCGCACCCGATATAGAAAAAATATACTCTGACAAAATAAAATCTTTAATTCCGCTTTCAGAAATCACTTCGCAAAAAGTGATTATAGATATTGGGGATGGATCAGGCTCTAAGTCTCTAGCTCTTCTTGAAAAACTTTTACCTCAGGTTACTTTTGAAAGACTTTGTGATAGGCAATTATATGATCAAGATTCAAAACACACAGCAGATCCATCTGAGATTAAAAATATGGAACACATTATGTCTGAAATGAAAGATAAAGATTTTTCAGCCGGATTTGTTTTTGATTCGGACGGTGATCGAGTTCTTGCCCTAGATTCTGATTTAAACTTGCTCAATGGCTCTGTTTTGTCTTCTGCGCTTATTCAGTGCTTTAGCATGCTATCTCTTCCAGATAAAAAAGTAGGATATGCTGTAGAATGCGGCCCATCATTTTATAACACTGTGGTTGATTTAAATAAAACCAACGTAGAACCCATATCAATAACCCCAATTCCCGTAGGAAGATCTATTGTGCGTGGAATGGTGTTTGACTCAAAAATAGATTTTGGATTTGAAAATGTTGGTCATTTTTACATAAAAGATTTTTTTATGACTGATTCAGCTGTTTTTGTGCTCGCCTGTGTATTGTATTGGGCGTCAATGAATGGATCTCTTTCAAAACTTATAAAACTTCATCCAGATGGTTCTCGCTTTCAAACATCTAAAAAATTATCTCCCGAGACAGATTCATATAATGCACAAATTGAGGCAGAAGTTTTGCAAAAGTATGAGAATTCCGATATTCAAAAAATTACAGTTGACGGTGTTCGTTTAGAAATTTTAAAAGACGGATATATGAGAGCATGGATTGCATTTAGGAAATCTGGATATGAAGCGATTGAGAAATACTATAGTGGAGCATTAGATTTGTCAGAGGCTACTTACCTTCGAGAACTGATAGACACTAAGGCGTAATTGTATAAACTCCGGGTATTGTTTTGCCCAGAATATTAACTGATCCGGTGTTGTTAAAGATGCTTGCGTCATTTATGTATACTGATCCTTGCCCTGCTTCAACAGCCGTGAGAATTATAGTATAAAGTGTGCACTCAGTTTTATTACCGTTAGGTAAAATTCCGTAAAATGATGGGTTCATGCTGTTAGGGGTAGTGCTTGGATTGGTAAATGAAAAGTTGCAGCCGCCTGCGCTTACTGGAGTAAGTGTTACAGAGTCTATGCTTAGTTGTGAGGATGTACCTATAGTTGCCTTGGCACTGCTAAATTCCTGACTTCCTCCGCCTATACTGAGTGTAACGGCAAATTTTTGGCCAACGCTATATATGCCGGATGGCGGGTCAACAGAAATTGTTGCAGTTTGTGCATTTCCTGATGCTTGCTGTCTAGTGTCTTGCCTGGATTGGGTGAGAAAGAGAGTTGTGGGAATTGCAACCAGGACTAAAACTGTGATTATTGTAGCCCCAAGTTCAGGCGACCATACAAATCCTTTAGAATTCCAAAATTTCATGCTTACTTCTAACATATAGAATTATAAGTGTTCTGTCAAGAAAACTATTTGATATCAATTATTTTAGCTTCAAGGATAAGAGCTTGTCTACTCACTTGATATTGAGTAGTTCAACTTCGAAGATGAGGGTGGAAAAGCCTGGAATAAGAGGACCCGCTCCTGCTTCACCATAGCCGTATTCATAGGGAATTGTAAGTTTGCGTTTGCCGCCTATTTTCATACCTGGAATACCCATATCCCAACCTCGGATCACATATCCTACGCCAATTTTTGTCTCAAAAGGCTGATTGCGGTCAAGCGAAGAATCGAATTTAGTTCCATCTGTCAGCCAACCGGTGTAGTGAACTTCAACTGTGTCTCCTGCTTTTACTTCCCGTCCTTTTCCTTCTTTTATGTCTTCCTTTTTAAAATCCTTGTTCATATCTCAATTATTATATCATGTTTCTTTTCTTCTTACAGGTTTCTTAGATTTTTCTTTTGGTATTTTCGTATTGCAGAGTTATGATTACCTCATGATAAGAAAGGAGGTGATATTTTAATGACAAAAGCAATAATTGTTGCAGTATTTGCAATTGCAATATCTTTTTTTACAGTAGCAGGCGTAGTAGACGCACAAACAGCTACGCCAACGCCTACAACAACAGTAACACCTGGCGCTCCAAGCACCGGATTTGGAATGTAAGTCTAGACAACTAAACACATGTAATACGGCATACACCGTGTTATATGTGTAGAAAAAAACATGAAGAAAATCTTATTTAGTTTAATTATTATCTTCTGCGTTGCAGTTGGAACATATGGCGGATTATGGTGGAAAAATCAAAGCGTAGAAGCGCCTCGTGCTACACCAACAGTTAATGCAAAGTCAGTTCTTGAGATCACCCCTCGAATCGAGTCTATTGTGCCCATCATGCTGGAAGTTCCAAATTTGAACGTAGATGTTGCAGTAGAGCGGGTTGGGCTGGACTCCAAAAACAGAATGGATACTCCCCAAAACGTTTACAATACGGGATGGTATGAGCCAGGAGTTAAACCTGGAGAATTTGGAGGAGCTTTAATTGCAGGGCACTACGATGATCCGCAAGGTAAGCCTAGTGTCTTTTATAGATTAGACACTCTAGATATAGGAGATAAAATCGTGGTACGCGATGAGAACAATACGAGCTTAACGTTTACCGTATATAATGTGGAAACATACAGTTTTGATAAAGTTCCTATGGGGGAACTTATTAATAACACTCAAGAAAGAGGTTTGCATCTCATAACCTGTGGAGGGAAGTGGGATTATGACAGTAAAAACTATACTGAGCGGACAGTTGTTTCAGCCAGAATAACGGAATAGAAGAGCTTTACAAAAAGTTACTTTTCTGGTAATTTAATATGTCCCAATGCTTAATTCCCCGTTTTGTTTTGTAGATATAGAAACCACTGGTGGTAATCCGTTAAGAAATAGGATTATTGAAATTGGAATTATCAGAGTTGAAAATTTTAAAGTTGTTGCAGAATACAAATCTCTTATTAACCCTCATTCATCACTTGACCCCTTTATTCAAAATTTGACAGGAATTAGTGCTTCCGATCTAGAGCGTGCTCCCTCATTCTCCAGCATTAAGAAAGACATTCTTGAACTGCTGGTGGATTCTGTTTTTGTAGCTCACAATGTTCGTTTTGATTATGGGTTTGTACGTTCTGAGTTTAAACGAGAAGATATTTCGTTTTCACTTAAGCAGTTGTGTACGGTAAAGTTGGCGCGTTACTTATTTCCAGGATTTAGTCATTACAACTTAGACAGCATTATTTCAAATTTTGAAATTCCATGTGAGAGCAGACATAGGGCTTTTGATGATGCAAAGGTGTTGTGGGAGTTTATGCAAGTTGCAAGAGATAGACTTGGAGAGGAGCAGGTTACACGCGGAATTCTTCATGGGCTTAAACGTCCAACTCTTCCGGTACAGATTTCTGTTGATACTATAGATAATCTTTCCGAATCGCCTGGTGTTTATGTTTTTAAAAACAAAGAAGGTGCGGTGCTATATGTGGGTAAAAGCATAAATATTCGCGACCGTGTGTTGTCTCATTTTTCCAATGATTTTGCATCCAGTACAGACATGATGCTGTCACAAGAAGCAGCCGACATAGAAAGTATTGAAACTTCAGGAGAGTTAGGCGCATTATTGCTTGAGTCATCCTTAATTAAATCTATGCAGCCAATTTATAATAGAATGCTGCGTTATGCCCGCAAATTACTAATCATGAAAAGGAACACAAGTAAAAGCGAGTATTTAGGCGTAACACTGCAGGAAGTTGAAAGAATTGAGCTAGAAGACTTAGACCAAGTAATAGGCGTATTTAGAAGCAGAAAAGAAGCACTTGATTATTTATACAAGCTGTCTGCTGAATCGTTCTTATGTCCAAAACTTTTAGGTATTGAGAAA
>CAYRYY010000065.1:256-7072 GCA_964428715.1 uncultured Gammaproteobacteria bacterium | reverse complement strand
TGGGAAAATAAAAGAGGGGATTGCGTCAATTCCGTTTTCGTTTTTAGTTCCACTTGCAGTAGGTCTTTTTTCAGCAATTTTTACTTTAGCTAATTTGCTTTCCTATTTGTTGGAGACCTATCCTGTATTTGTGTGGGCATTTTTCTTTGGATTAGTGCTAGCATCTACTGCAATTGTTATGAAGCGCGTTGTAAAGTGGGATTTGTCTGACAAGCTTGGATTTATAATTGCCGCAATTGGAGCATATATATTAGTAGGTTTAGTACCAGTTGAGACACCAAATAATTTATTCTTCTTTTTCTTAAGCGGAGCAATTGCAATTGTAGCTATGATTTTACCTGGAATTTCAGGATCATTTATCCTCTTGCTGCTTGGAAAGTATCAGCAGGTTTTATCCTCCGTTACTGAGCGCAACTTCTTAAACCTGTTTGTTTTTATGGCAGGATGCGTTGTGGGAATTGCACTTTTTTCAAGAGTTTTGTCCTGGTTATTTAGACGACATCATGACATATCTGTGGCTATTTTAGCAGGGTTCATGTTGGGATCAGTAAGAAAAATTTGGCCATGGAAAGAAGTTGTTTTGACACGAATCAATTCTCATGGAGTAGAAGTGCCATTGGTTGAAAATAATGTACTGCCTAGCAGTTTTGATTTATCAGTACTGTTTGCTGTAGTACTGGCTGTAGGTGCTGCACTTTTTGTATATAAACTAGATAAACTGCACGCAGTAAAAGAACAAACAAAAGATGTGGAATCAAAGGAATTTGAAAAAGAATTCAAAAAATCCCTCAAGAATCAGTAGGTTGCTTACAATAACTACTTTTAAGACCCTCATTTTTTTTATTTCATTTTTGGTATAAACCTCCAGATATTAGACATAGATACGTTTTGTGGTTCCATTAGGGAATTATTGTATTAATAGCTGGTTATATTTTATGCCGCCTTGCGTTGACTAAGCACAGGACTTGTGATTTACTGAAAGAGTGAAATCCCAAAAAAAGAATTTGTTTTTTCTCCTACTATTGCTGTTTGTGGTGTTTGTGATAGGCTTTGTCTTAAGATTATTTCAAGCTGCTGAGTTAAAAGATTCACCTTATGTTCCACAGCCGACCCAGGCAATACTTGATAGAAAACAGACAGATTTAACTGGAGAAGTGGTTTGTCTGCCACACAAAAATACATCTGGTCCTCAAACGCTTGAGTGTGCAATTGGCCTGCAAACTGCTGATGGAAATTATTATGCACTTGATACGAATATGATATCCCAAAATCCGCCTACATTTACAACGGGAAATGTAATTCAGGCTACAGGATACGTTACCCCAATTGAATTACTAAGCACAGATCATTTCATGAAATACAATGTAAAAGGAGTATTTTCAGTTGAGACATTAGAAGTGCTACAATAATAATATGAACACGAAAGAAAAAATGGAAAAATTATCTACGCAGAGTAGTATGTCAGAAATTGTGGTGACACATATTACAATCAGACAAAGTATTTCGCTCCTTCTTTTTAAAATAATTTTAATCGAAATTTCTTCAGGAATACTGGTTGTATTAATTTACGTGTTATTTATGTCCTCAAGCGCATTCACGTCACAAAATTTTGGACTAACTTTGGGATATCTTGCTTTTTTTGTGGGTTTAGGCTGTTTCAAGATAGGACTTATGATTTTTGTAACAGTTCAGTGGATTGAAGAGTATTACGAAATTACACCAAAAGAAATAATACACAAAAACGGATTTTTGTTTAAAAAAGAAGAAAGATATTCTATAGAACATTTAGGGACGCTTGATTATGATCAGGGGACATTGGGGCGTATTTTTAACTTTGGAACCGTAAAGTTTTTTAACTGGGCAACGGAGAAGGAAGTATCCCTGTATCTTATTCATAATCCCCGCAAGTATCTTAAAATATTAAAATCTCTGCTTCCAAATGCTGATTCCGGAAAGCATGTGCTAAGAGAGCATATGGTAGACATAGAAGACTAAAGGAATTGAATACTAAAAGCTTCACATTATTTATTGGAATTTTTTTGTGCTCCCAGGGACTGTTGGGTTTGCTTATAGGGGATGGAAATTTGGGTGGGGTATGGAATGTGAACACCAATATGGATTTGGTAAGAATCTTTATAGGTGTTGCGTTGATCATTGGAAGCATGATGGCTGAGCGTGTGCTGAGGTTAATTCTAATTTCATTTGGCAGTTTTTATATAGCAATGTTTCTAGTGGGCATATATTCGCCCAGTCTTTTAGGGTTTGCGCCAGATTACGTAGGATTTTCCGGACAAGTAATGCGGATTTTTCTAGGCATAATTGCATTGATTTTGGGCTTCAGACTTCACAAAAAGCATAAGCGCATTAATTGACATATAACTCTAAAGTGAGTAATCTATATATATGGCACTTAAAAAAAGCCCACACAAAACTCCGACAAAAAAAGAAATAGATGATGCAGCAGCATCAGTTGAAAAGGCAATTGAACGGCTTGAGGTGGAAGAAGTAGAAGTGCAAACAGAATCAACTGTAATTGATGTAACAGTTCCAGAAGCTGTAAAAGAAGAGGTACAAGAGGAGCAGGTGAAAGTGGAGGAGACAAAGGAAGATGAAAAGAAGCAAGATGCATCACCAGTTTCAGAAAGCGTTTTTACGAGAACTTCTTTTGAGCGGGAGACAGATCAGAAAGGAAACAAGATGTCAAAAATAATTATAGTTGCATGCCTATGCATCATCTTTACGATTTTAGGTTTTACAGGCGGATATTTTTACGCAAAAGGGTACCTGGGCGGAATGACGGGCTCATCTAATACTCCAGACGCAATGGACACAGTTCCTACATTTACTCCTACACCTACCATAGAAGAGGTTGATCTGTCAGCGTTTTCAATTGAGATATTAAATGGATCAGGAGTGGCCGGAGTTGCCGGAACTGAACAGACATCACTTGAGGCTGATGGATTTAGTGTAGAAAATACGGGAAACGCTGAAACCCAAGACTTTGCAGAAACCGCAATTGCGGTGAAATCCAGTGTTCCTGAAGAATTTATAGAAAAACTAAAAACCTCCCTTTCTGAAAGATACACTGTGGACGCTACAATAGAAGAGTTAGATGATGATGCAGAGTATGACATTGTAATAACCATAGGCTCCGAAACTGTGGTAGATGAATAGCGCTAATTAACTTCTTGCAAATTATTTTCAAACACACATATACTAAATAGTATGGTAAAAAAACTATTTGTCGCTTTGTGTCTTCTTTTTTTTGTGCTTATTTCACCTAACAACGCACTTGCTGTAACTCTTTCCTGGTCTGAAACTCAGCCACTGGGAGATACAAATCAGGATTGGAATACGATTAGTACCAGTTCTGACGGGCAAAAAGTTATTGCAGGGATTTATAGTGGGCGCGTTTATATTTCATCAAATGGAGGAGACTCCTGGTCTGAAACTCAGCCGGCTGGTAACATTCCGGAAAATTGGGTGGTATCTGACATGAGTTACGATGGGGAGGTTATTGTTTTAGGTGTTGATTCAGGGAGAGTATATAGGAGCACAAATGGAGGAGACTCCTGGTCCGAAATGCGCCCTGCAGGGGATACAAATTACAGCTGGACGTCTTTGTCGGTAAGCGGAGACGGACAGACTATGATGGCCGGAGTTTTTTCCGGAAGAGTGTATAGGTCTACAAACGGAGGAGATACATGGTCAGAAACGCAACCCGCGGGAGACACAAATCAGGATTGGGTGTCTATTAATGAAAACGGGCAGATTATACTGGCGACTGTTTATGATGGACGTGTGTATTTGTCAACCAACCAAGGATCGTCTTGGTCTGAAACGCGTCCCGCAGGAGACACAACTGATTTATGGTGGGATGCGAACATGAGTAATGATGGTGAGGTTATGTTTGCGTCAGTTAATGATGGGAGGCTTTATATTTCTACAAACGGAGGAGATACATGGTCAGAAACGCAACCCGCGGGAGATGTAAATGCGGCTTGGGTGGCCTCTCAAGTGAGTGGGGACGGAGAGGTTATGTTTACAGCTATAAGCAATGGCCGCGCATACGCTTCTATAGATGGGGGAGATTCATGGTCAGAAACGCAACCCGCGGGAGATGTGGATGACCAGTGGAATAGATCAGCTTTAAGTGAGGATGGAGAATCTGTATTTATAGGCGCTTGGGATGGGAGACTTTATGAGGGTTTGTTTCCTTCTCCTACTCCGGGTAGTGGCGGGAGTTCAAGTAGCGGTGGAAGTAGCACTCCTAGCTCATGTACTGCAGCCATACCTGTAAGCGCACCCAACCTGTTTCAAGTAAATGGCAGTAAAAATTCTGCAACTCTTTATATTGAACCAATCTCAGGACAAAGTAGCGGGTATACTGTTAGTTACGGTACAACCTCTCAGGCAGATTCCTTCTCTGTTTCATTTCCATATGGCGTTGCAACTGGTGCCATTCCTTATACCGTAAATGATTTGTATGGCGGTACATGGTATTTTAAAGTGGCGGGTCAAAACGGATGTTCTATGGGTGCATGGTCGCAAACACTTCCTGCAAAAGTTGGAGCAGTAGTACATACGTCAAATGTGCTGGGTGTTGCTTCCGCGCAGACTGTAAAGCCCGTGCAGACAAAAGTACAAAATGTTCCGCAAAAACCTACAGCTCCAACCCCGGCTAAATCTATAAATTCTAATTCGATTCCTGCTACTAAACCTTCAGTCCCCCAAAAATCCTGCTTCCTCTTTTTCTGCTGGTAGAACAAAATATTTGCAAAGTTTTTAGAATGTTGCTTATACTAATATAATCATTTGAAAAAAATATTTTTATTATCTGCAATTCTTGGTGTTTTAATTTTTTCACTTTCGTCTATTGTATATGCTGTAGCCACCTGGGAGGAAACTCAACCAGGAGGGAATGCTGATTTTTCTTGGACTCCATCAGCTATGTCTTCAGATGGACAAAAGATGATAGTAGGTGACCAGGCAGGAACTTTATATTTATCTTCTGATAGAGGTAACAGCTGGGACGTTATAGATCCTAGCGGTGGAGCTGGAGCTCCTGATTGGCTTACCACAAGCATGTCCTCAGATGGCCAGATAATATTGGCTGGAATTTATGGAGCGGGTGGAAGATTATACAGATCAACTGATGGGGGAAGTAATTGGTCTGAGGTTCAACCGGCAGGAGATTCTGACCATGATTGGGGAACCACCAGTATGTCTACCGACGGACAAATTATGCTAGCCGGGACAAGGAATAGTGGTAGGTTATATATGTCAGTAAATGGGGGGACAGATTGGTCAGAAGTTCAACCGGCCGGGGATACTGATCAGTCATGGGGTACTACCAATATGTCTTCTAACGGTCAGGTTATGGTAGCAGGAGTTATAAATGGTAGGCTTTATTTGTCAATAGATGCCGGAAGTAATTGGTCAGAAATTCAGCCGTCGGGTGATCAAGACCAACAATGGTATTCGGTAGGTATGTCGTCTAATGGGCAAGTAATATTAGTTGGCGATGCATTATCGCCTTATCTTTCTAAGAATACAGGTAATACTTGGTCACAGGTTTACCCCGCGGGTGTGACGGACAAAAGATTTCCAATTAGTTCCGTATCTTCTGATGGACAAACAATGTTTACAGGTGGAGAAGATAGGCTATATATTTCATCTGATGGGGGTGACAACTGGTCTCAGACGCAGCCTGCTGGAGATTCTAACTATGATTGGGCTCTTGGAGGTATGTCATCTGATTCACAGGTACTTCTAGCTGGTGTTTATAATGGGAGGTTATATCTGGGTTCAAATCCTTTGCCAAGTCCCACATCAGGTGGAGGATCACAAAGCAGCTCTGGAAATTCCAACTCAACGCCAACCTGTACATCTATTCCAGGAGCTCCGGATTTATTTCAGATATCTAGCAATAAATCATCTGCGACTTTGTATTTTGCTCCCATTTCTGGATCTTCAAATTATCTTATTTCATACGGAATGAATACATCTGCAAATCAGTACACTGTAATAACAGATCAAGGAGATTCGGGTGGAGTACAATCATTTACTGTTAACGATTTGCCAGCAAATACGAATATATATTTCAAGGTTTCTTCTCAAAATAATTGCGGGCAAGGAAGCTGGAGCAATACCATGCAGGTAAAAACAAGCGGAGGAGTGTATTACAAAAATTTTGAAACACAAATAATCAATTCCTTAATGCCTTCAAGAGCAACACCGCTTAAAGTAGCGTCAGAAAAAACGCCAGTTCAAACAAAAGTGGGGAATGTGCCAAAAAATCCGACTGTTCCAAGCTCGAACAATCAAACATCTTCAAATATTAAATCTTCCGTTCCTAAAAAATCCTGCTTCCTCTTTTTCTGCTGGTAAATTGTTATAGAATGACATATTGACAAGCTCTACTATTTTCTTACATACTGTATATATATGCCTAAAGCAAAGAAAAAAGCAGTTAAGAAATCTTCTTCAAGAAATGTAAAAATCACTTGGCACTTTTTTGTACCGGGGGCTGTAGGCGGTGGAATAGCACTGGTATTTGGCGGAGGACTTTTGCTTGCCCTTCAGGTTTTTGTAGTTGTAGTAGTAGCCTCTTGGATCATCGAAAAATACGCATAACCTCAGTTGTATGCCGAAGAAAGACACTTCTAAATCTCACAAGAAAACTCATAAAAAATATCTCAGGAATTTTTTCATAGCATTTTTTGCATGTTTACCCACATTTCTCATTCTTAACCAATTCACTGATTTAAATCCCACATGGAGTGCGCCTGCAGTTCTCAAATCTGAAAATGGGGA
>CAYRYY010000065.1:0-246 GCA_964428715.1 uncultured Gammaproteobacteria bacterium | reverse complement strand
TAACACAAAACAAAAAGTACGTATTGGAAATGATGACGTCACGTCTAGAGTTTATAACGGAAGTTATATAGCTCAAACATGGGACATAAAAGGCGGAGATACGGTGCGTGTAAAACTTCAAAACAACATGGATCAGTCAACAAATTTGCATTTCCATGGAGGACATGTATCTCCAAAGGGTAACTCTGATAATGTATTGCTTAACATAAAGCCAGGTGAGGATTTCCAATATGAGTATAAGCTGCC
>CAYRYY010000064.1:0-7111 GCA_964428715.1 uncultured Gammaproteobacteria bacterium | reverse complement strand
GAATAAAATTAAGCCTGAGGAGTTTCCATCTGAGGCGCTGATTCATCTACTACTACTGGACTTCCATCCATAAAGTCTTCTCTTACAGGGATTAATCTTCCTACAATAACGTTTTCCTTAAGTCCAATAAGTGTGTCTTCCTTGCCCTCAAGAGCCGCGTCTGTTAACACTTGGGTTGTTTCCTGGAATGAGGCAGCTGACAACCATGAATCAGTTACTAATGCCGCTTTTGTAATACCTAGGATTATTTCCCGTGCTGTTGCTGGCTCTCCGCCTTCAGCGATTACGTTTGCATTTTCGTCTTCAAATCTTAGCTTACTTACCAAGTCTCCTGGAAGAAGTGCTGTATCTCCTGGAGTTTCAACCATAACCTTGTCCGACATGCGTCTGACTATTGTTTCAAAGTGCTTGTAGTGAATTGCAATTCCCTGAGACTCATATACGTCCTGAACCTCTTCAATTAAGTATTCTTGAGCCTTCATAAGACCGCTTACTTTTAACACGTCTCGTGGATCAAGATATCCTTCACAAAGTCTCGTTCCTGCAATTACTTCTTCACCTTCTTCAACTAACAAGCTTGCCGTAAGAGGTACAAAGTATTCACGCTCTTCAGCTGGTTTAACTTTTGTGTTTCGAACTCTGATTATGAATCCATCATCTACTTTGGATACCTCAACTTTTCCTGTAATTTCTGCCACTGGTGCCAAATTCTTAGGACGTCTTACTTCAAAAAGTTCTTCAACACGTGGAAGTCCCTGCGTCACGTCACTCATAACAACTCCTCCAAAGTGCTTAACACGCATTGTCAGCTGTGTTCCAGGTTCTCCAATGGATTGCGCTGCAATTACACCTACTGGAGTTCCAAGATCTGCTCTCTTGTATGAACTCATATCCCATCCATAACATGCTGCACAGATTCCGTGTTTTAGTCTGCAGTAGATTGGAGATCTTACAATAATTTTTTCAATTGTTTCAGCATCACTCAAGATTTCAGCCAATTTATCATGATCTATGTCTTCTCCTTTTTTAACTAATACCTTCTTATTCTTTGAAACGTCATGAGACACTACGCGACCCAAAAGCATATTAGAAAGATATGCAGTATTGTCATGCATCTTGGACACAAATACAGTAATTCCTTCTTCAGTTCCACAGTCATCCTGACGGATAATAACGTCATGTGCAACGTCCACCAAACGGCGAGTTAAGTATCCAGCGTCAGCGGTTTTAAGTGCTGAGTCAGTAAGTCCTTTACGTGATCCGCGGGCTGAGTTTACGTATTCAAAAATAGACAAACCTTCACGGAAATTAGATTTAATTGGAAGCTCAACGATACGTCCAAGCGGGTCATAAATAAGTCCACGCATAGCGGCTAACTGTTTGATCTGGTCTTTTCCGGCACGTGCTCCTCCTGAATCAGCAATAACTCGTACCATGTCATTCTTTTCAAACAAATCCCATGTTAAGCTTGCGATCTTTTCAGTAGTTTCCATCCATACGTTATTCATAAGTCTTTTTTGCTCAGTTAACGTAATCAGTCCTTGCTGGTATTCACTTTCAATCTCTTTAATCTTATCTTCTGCTTCTTTCATTAATTTACTCTTGTTTGGCAACATTTTAAGGTCAAATGTGGATACTGAAATTCCTGAAATGGTTGCTGCATAAAATCCTACCTCTTTAATACTGTCAATTAATTTTCCAACTTCACCCTCAGTAAGTGTAACCATTGCGCGAGTTACCAATTCTTTAATGGTAGACGCTTTAATTTCTTTATTTACATAACGGATTGATTCAGGGAGTTTCTCATTAAACATAATGCGTCCAATGCTGGTTTCAAGAAGTTTCCCTTGAATTCTCACCATAATTGGCTCACGAAGTGCAATCTTTTTAAGCGTAAATGCAAAATATGCTTCTGTTTCGTCAGTAAAGTGAACGAGTGTTTCACGTCTTAATCTTTCGTCAATGGATGTAAAGTAGAATACTCCAAGTGCCATTTCCTTGTTAGGAAGTGTAATTGGACTACCATCTGCAGGTTTCAAAAGATTGTGCTCAGGCATCATAAGTGAGATAGCTTCCTGCTGTGCGCGGGATGACAAAGGCACGTGAATTGCCATTTGGTCACCGTCAAAGTCTGCGTTATAACCTGCACATACACATGGGTGGATTCTAATTGCGCTACCTTCTACCAGTACTGGGTAGAAAGCTTGAATTCCGAGCTTGTGAAGGGTAGGAGCGCGGTTCAAAAGCACTGGATGGTTTTTTGTAATTTCTTCAAGAATATCAAATACTTCAGGTGGTCTTTTTTCAATAAAGCGTTTTGCAGCTTTTGCGTTTGGTGTAGTTAGCCCACGAGTTATTACTTCTCGGATTACAAATGGCTTAAAGAGCTCAAGCGCCATTTCTTTTGGAAGTCCACACTGGTTAAGTGTTAATTCTGGTCCTACAATAATAACTGAACGTCCAGAGTAGTCAACACGCTTACCCAAAAGGTTCTTTCTGAAACGTCCCTGTTTTCCGCGAAGAATATCTGAAAGTGACTTAAATTGTCTTTGAGTAGTGGACGTTCTAATAGATGTATCAATAAGATAATCAACTGCTTCCTGAAGCATTCTTTTTTCATTTCTTAAAATAATTTCAGGCGCACCTAAGGAAATCAGATGTTTTAATCTGTTATTTCTGTTTATAACACGTCTGTATAGATCATTTAGATCAGATGTAGCAAATCTACCACCGTTTAGCTGCACCATAGGTCTTAAATCTGGAGGTAGTACTGGAAGTGTTTTTAAGATCAATGAAGATGGTTTAAATCCAGCTTTATTAATAGATTCAATAAGATGCAATCTTTTAAGTAATTTTAATTGTTTCTGTCCAGATGACTTTTTAGTTTCTTCACGGAGTTCTCCAACAAGACTTTGAGTGTCTACTGAGTCAATTGCCTTCAAAACTGCTTGTGCACCTGTTTCAACTTCAAAGAACATAGGTATGTCATATTCAATCAAGCGCACATATTCTTCTTCTGACAAAACATGCCACAATCTCAATCCTTTTACAATATCTGAAACGCGGGTGAGAATTTCTTCTGTTCTTTGACTTTCAGCCTCTAATCTCTTATCAAGTGCGATGTTTTTCTGTCTGTACATCACGCGTGTTTCCTCAAGAACTAAATTTTTCTGTTCTGCATGCAGTGTTGCTTCAATTTCTTTTAGTTTTGCAGCTTCTTCATCTTCCAAAACCTTTTTCTCATCTGCAATTTGCTCTTTAATTTTTTCAATTCTTGCACTCTTCAGTTCTGCTAATACTTTTTGCGCTTCTTTTCTCTTTTCTTCATCAATCTCAACAACTAAGTAAGATGCAAAATATACAACTGATTCTAGTTCTTTTTGAGAAATATCAAGAAGTGTTGAAAGCTTAGATGGCGTTCCTTTTGAAAACCACACATGAACTACTGGGGTCGCTAGAGCAATATGACCCATTCGCTCGCGTCTTACTCTAGAGTAAGTTACTTCTACTCCACATCTATCACAAACAATTCCCTTGTAGCGAATGCGCTTGTATTTTCCACAATAACATTCAAAGTCTTTCGTAGGACCGAAAATTCTTTCATCAAATAATCCGTCCTTTTCAGGTCTGTAGGTTCTATAATTAATAGTTTCAGGCTTTGTTACTTCACCGTATGACAAATCTCTTATAGTGTCTGAATCTGCAATTAAAATCTTCAAACCTTTAAAGTCTGAGATGTTTATTGCATCAAATTTTCTGTTTTGTCTTTTTTTAACTGCGTTTTCCATATTTTTAATTTACTATTTCTTTCTCTTCACTGGCTTCTTCTAAAATTTCCTCTGAAGCAGTTGTTGCAACATCTTTTTCAATTGCATTTTCTGCTGATGCTACGTCCACTTCTAGACTTTCTGTAGCCTCTGCTAGATCAGCTGCGTCTTTTTGCACTTTTTCTTCAGCTATCAATTCTGTTTCAGTTTCCTCTTCTTCTTCAACAACTGTTGCCTCTGTTGGCTGAATCATAAGACCAAGTGACTCTAATTCTCTAATCAAAACCTTAAACGATTCAGGTACTTTTGGAGTTGGAATATCTACTCCCTTAATAATTGCCTCAAATGCTTTAGCGCGTCCTGCAACGTCATCAGATTTGGTTGTTAACATCTCCTGAAGTGTATAAGCTGCACGGTGCGCTTCCAATGCCCAAACTTCCATTTCTCCAAGTCTTTGTCCTCCCATTTGTGCTTTTCCTCCCAAAGGCTGTTGGGTTACGAGTGAATAAGGTCCTGTGCTTCTTGCATGAGCCTTATCTTCAACCATGTGGATTAACTTCAAGATATATGCAATTCCCACAACTACATCATTTTCGTAAGCGTCTCCAGTTCTTGCGTCAAACAATTTTACTTTACCTGAGAGCGGAAGTCCAGCCTTTTTAAGCAAATCAAACAATCTCTCTTCAGGCTGCTTTTCAAAAGCAGGTAATGCAAGTCTCATATCCAGTCTTTTTGCAGCCCATCCAATATGAGCTTCAAGCAACTGTCCCAAATTCATACGTCCAAGTACTGAGATTGGAGAAATAATAATATCAACTGGTGTTCCATCTTCTAAATAAGGCATGTCTGATTCAGGAACGATTTTTGAAATAACACCTTTATTTCCATGTCTTCCTGCTAATTTGTCTCCTACAACTACATGTCTCATTTGCGCTACTTCAATATGAATTTTACGAATTGTTCCAGGCTCTAATTCGTCACCTTTTTCACGATCCAAAATTTGAACACTGATAACAATTCCGTGCTCTCCGTGAGGCATTCTGAGTGATGTGTCGCGAACTTCACGTGCTTTTTCTCCAAAGATTGCGCGAAGCAATCTTTCTTCAGCTGTTAATTCAGTTTCACCTTTTGGTGCAATTTTACCAACCAATATATCTCCTGGACTTACTTCTGAACCTACTACAACAACTCCTTCATCGTCTAGATATGCTAAGTCCTCTTCTGCTACATTTGGGATATCACGAGTTGTTTCTTCAGGGCCAAGTTTTGTGTCAACTACTGTTGCTTCATATTTTTCAATGTGAATAGAAGTTAATGAATCGTCTTTTACAAGTCTATCTGAGATTACAATACCATCTTCATATCCAAGTCCATCAAATGATGCGTAGGCAATAACCAAATTTTTACCTAAAGATAATTCTCCCATGTCAGATGCTGGTCCATCAATTAACACGTCTCCTTTTTTAACACTCATACCTGATTCAACAACAGGACGCTGAGAGAAAAATGTGTTTTGCGCAGTTCGTTTGAATTTACTGATTTCATATGTAACTTCTTCATTTTTGCCATTACCTTTAAGAGTTAGGTGAGTTGCATCTACAAATGACACTACCCCATCAAATGGAGCCTTTACCACTCTACTCATTGCAGCTGAAACGTCCCCTTCCATACCTGTTCCAACAATTGGACTTTCAGTTTTAACCAAAGGTACAGCTTGACACTGCAAGTGAGTTCCCATGAGTGAGCGGTTTGCTTCATCATGATCAATAAAAGGAATAAGAGATGCTGAAGTTCCAACCACCTGACGTGGAATAACATCAATATATTCTACTTTTTCAGCTTCTACTTCAAGATATTCACCATGAATTCTTCCTGGAATAATGTCTTCAACAATGTAGCCATCTTCATCAATTGCAATATCTGCATGTGTTATGTAATGTTCTGATTCTTCATCTGCATCAAAATACACCACTTCATCAGTTACCTTCAGGCGTGTCTTTGACCCTTTCTTTTCTTTAGCTAACTTTTTGTATGGAGCTTCTAAGAAGCCATATTCATTCACTCTTGTGTAAAGTGCCAAGTAGGTAACGAGTCCAATATTAGGACCTTCAGGGGATCTAACAGGACAAATTCTACTATACTGTGATGCGTTAATATCACGGATTGAGAATGATGCGCGTTCGCGTGAAATTCCGCCGCTTCCCATAACAGTTAAACGCCTTAAATTATCAATTTCAGCCAATGGGTTTGTTTGGTCAAGAATTGCTGACAATTGTGATGTTCTAAAGAATTCGTTAATTGCGGCAATTATTGGATGCGCGTTTATGAAGTGAGATGGTGAAAATTGCTCTTCAGTTGAGGCTAGACTCATTTTTTCTTTAATTATGCGCTCGAGTCTTAATGCTCCGACTCTAAATGCTGTAGTTTGAACTAATTCTCCAACTGAACGAATACGTCTATTAGCCAAATGGTCTATATCATCTACGCGTCCCTTACCTTCAGCTAATTCCATTAAGTATGAAATAATTCCCAAAATGTCGTCCATTGTAAGAGTATTTGCGTCTTGTGGAGTAAAATTTGGAAGATGTGACAATTTTTTGTTGATCTTATATCTTCCTACTTTAGATAAGTCGTAACGTCTCTTGTCAAAGAATAAGTCTTTGAAATTTTGTCGAATTGTGTCAATAACTACTGGTTCTCCTGGATTCATTTTCTTAAATATTTCAACAAGCGCATCAACTTCTCCTTTTGTTTCGTCTTTTTCTAAGGTGTTTTTGATGTATTTTTCAGCCGATGGGATATCTTTAAATTTATTGTAGATTACATCAGTTCCTTCAAGTCCAAGCGCTTTAAGGAAAACTGAAGCCAAGAATTTTTTACGTCTGTCAATTCTAACCACTACCATATCATTTCTTGTGGTAGAGAACTCAAGCCATGAACCATGCACAGGACGCAACTCTGCAGTATAAAGTGTTCTTCCTGTAATTGGGTCTTCGGTTGCTGTAAAGAATACTCCAGGAGATCTTACAATCTGATTAACAATAACACGTTCAATTCCATTTACAATAAATGTTCCTCGGTCTGTCATCTTTGGAACCTCTCCCAAGAAAACATCCTGCTTCACGCGTTTTCCTGTTTTTTTGTTAACTAAAATTGCTTCAACAACTAATGGAGAAAAGTAGGTAAGTCCTTTTTTGAGACCCATTTCCTCAGTGATTTTAGTGTCTCCTAATTTGTATTCACCTAAATGCAGCTCCCAGTTTTTACCTGTAAAGTCTTCAATTGGTGAAATTTCAGAAATAACTTCTGAGATGCCTTCTTTAATAAACCATTCGTATGATTCT
>CAYRYY010000063.1:4568-7128 GCA_964428715.1 uncultured Gammaproteobacteria bacterium | reverse complement strand
AGGGGCTAACGCCATTAAATCAGCCAATTCGTCAATAAGAATTACAATGTATGGAAGCGCCTGAAAACCTGCCAGCTCATTATAAGAATCTATATTTTTAACACCGCTTTCAGCAAATTTAATATATCTTCTATCCATTTCTTTTACCGCCCACTTAAGTGCTGAAACCGATTGAGCTGCTTCAACCACTACTGGAACCAGCAAGTGAGGAATGTTGTTGTATCCTGTTAATTCAACACGTTTTGGATCAATCATGATAAATTTTACTTCAGAAGGTGAAGCTCTAAAAAGAAGGGAGGATACTATCGCATTCATAAGTACTGATTTTCCAGACCCTGTAGTTCCAGCAATAAGCACATGAGGCATTTTTGAGATATCAGCTACCACTGGTGTTCCTGAAACATCCAGGCCCAGTGGCACTGTTAGTTTAGATTTAGCCTTTTGCATTTGTTGAGAAGATAACATTGCCTTCATGGATACAAGCTCTAGTGTACGGTTTGGAATTTCAATTCCTACCAAATTGCGGCCTGGTATAGGAGCCTCAATACGTACTTGGCCTGTAGGAGCTTCTGTAGCTAGGGCCAAATCATTTGCAAGTCCTGTAATTTTTGAAAGCTTTGTGCCCAATGCAATTTCAATTGCATACTGGGTAACTGATGGTCCAACATTAATTTCTGACACTCTCGATTGTATTCCAAAGCTCTGGAGGGTTTTTTCAATTGTACCTGCAGTTTTCTTAACATCTCCTCGCTCAGCCTTACTATGGTGCTCTGATAAAAGTGATAATGGCGGATATTCCCACATACCTAACTCTAAGGGCTTATTCAAAACTAATTCTTCAGACATGTCGTCTTTTTTCTCAACAGGCTTTTGACTAGCGGGAGCAGCAACTGCAGGCTGTGCACTAGGAGAAGGCTGGTCTTTCATTCCTTTTATAGTAATTGCTTTCATGTCTGATAAGCTTTTATCCGTTTTTGTTTTAAGCAACGGCAAAATTTTTTCAGAAACTACGTATGATAGACTACCTACTGCACTTGATATAACCTGAAATAATTGAGAAAGAGAGAGATTAAAAAGGACAATTGCTCCAATAAGTAAACCTACTAGAAAAATTATATATGTAATTCCGCTTCCTAAAAGAAGCGCTAACTGCAAAAATAATTCCTGACCCACTAGACCTGATTGAAATAGTCCAAGTAAACAAATTGTTACTACAAAAAATCCGATAGTTACATTTATTCTGGAAAGCAGCTGTATCCTGCTAAACAAAAGCGCAAAAAGAAGTAAATTAAGAGGCACAAGAAGTGAAAATATTCCAAAATAGCCAAGAAGATATCTGTTTATTTCTGTTAACGTTTCACCATTTTGCGTAAAGGAAAACAATAAAAGACCAGAGAGAGCAGCAAAAGAAAGAGTAAATAATCCAAAAACTGTATTTTTTTTAAGTGCAAAAAGTGACCCTGATTTGCGTCTTTTAGAATATTTCCTCTTTCTTTTCATAGTAGACAGTATACAGCTTTAAGCATCAATAATTCAAACAATACCAATGTATCACAAAGGAAGATGGTTGTCAATACTATGGGATTAATTATGAAATTTAGGCTCAGTTCCTAGCTTATACAGAGTGTTCTTTCACGTATTCTGAAACCGACATCCAAAACTGTTCTACCCCATTTGGAGATAATTCATTATCATAATGAGGGGGATGTTGCTTGGGTTTTTCGTGTTTTGCCATATGTGCAAAAAAACCGTTTTCTAAACACCAGAGTATAAATCTGCCTGCGTCAAGTGAATCTTCAGGGAGAACAAAACCTCTCCAGTTTTTACTGGTCACAAGCAATACCTTGTACATAGCTGAAGTTTTATCTACTTGGGGAAGTTTTGCAAACTCAAAAAGTGCCGCTTGTTCTGTATCTGAGGGAATAAGCCTATGACGCCTCAAAAAATCTAAGTTGTCATATTCTTGTCTGCCTACAGGCGTTGCAAACAACAGGATAGAACCTCCACGCTGTTTTGGGTAATACAAAGCTTTAAAGGCCTGTTCTGATGGTTTTGTAATTTCGAGTGATACTACTTCTTTCATGTATACGTCTTCATACATATTTACAATCTCTTTATCGTTTTTGGATGTATATAATTTTACAAACGCCTTATGTTTCTCCATACGCTCAATAAATCTTTTTGTGTACGGCGCGTCCTTTGCTATTACATGAAACAAAAAACGGGGGGCATTGTGGTGCAGAAAATCCATAATGCGCTCAATACTGTTAAGACCAACGGCAGCTCCTGAAAGCGGGACAATCATATGTATCTCACGCTCATGGTCAGGAGTTAACTGAGCAATCCGCCGTTCATACTCTTTATTGCTTAACATTTTTCCAAGGAGCGGACTCACAGGATAAGGAGAAACTATTAATTGCGGCCTGTTTTCTTTTTTACGTTTATCATACTTTTCAAATACTTCTTTCGTTTTATCACTAGGCATAAAGATCATGTCTGAATGTCTCACATACCAAATGAGTTGTGGACTATCATCTGTAACCTGCACAACCAAAATAAT
>CAYRYY010000063.1:0-4558 GCA_964428715.1 uncultured Gammaproteobacteria bacterium | reverse complement strand
GCTTTCTCCAATTCAAGCTTTATGTATGAAACTTGATGTGCAATTCCAGAGTGTGTTGCAACAATGACAATTGTTTTGACAGGATCAATCCGCTGACTGATTGTCTCAACCAGCTGGTGTTTAATGTTTTTCGCAGTTGAATGGAGATAACGTCTATAGATAATTGTAAAAATACGCTCCCTCCATGAATTTTGGCTCCATACAAATACCATTCTTAAAAGAGGGTGAACAGAAGTTAGTCGATGAGCCAATACAACTGACGTGTCTGTTGTACCAAGCAAAACGGGGGTTACATACTCAGGAAGTCCATGATAAAAAGCGTCCGCGACACGTAAATGCCCAAATCCTGCTGGAGCATATGAGATATACACTACAATTGAACGGTCTTTAAAAATATCTGAGTCAATCATCTAATCTACACTTCAATGATTACAGGAACTACTAATGGAGAACGCCCTTCGCGGTATAAAATCTCTTCAGCCGCTTTCTCAATAGTTTTTTTATAATATCCAAGGGATGTTACAGGATCTTGCTTAGATTGAAACCTTTTCGCAATTGCGGAGCCTAAATTGCGCTCGAATTCTTCTTTTCGATCATATGCAAACCCTTTTGTTAAAATGCTTGGTAACCCTTCTAATTGTCCTGTGGATGCAATTAATTCAACGATCACAATCATGACCCCTTCTTTAGCAATTCTGACTCGATCAACCACTAAATAATTGTCCACTTCTTCACGAGTTACCTGATCTAAGAATACACTTGCTGATTGGAATTTTTTACCAAGTCTTACACCAGTCTTTGAGAAATGCAGTTCTTGTCCTGAGTCAAGCAGAAAAATTTTATCATCTGTATACCCCATGGAACGCGCAATTTCACGATACTTTACCATTTGCCTAAAAGTGCCTCCTATTGGCACAAGATACTGTGGTGTAGTAAGTGAAATTAAAAGCTTCAAGTCATTTTCAGATCCATGCCCTGACACATGAAATTCATCAGTTATGTCAGAATAGACAACGCGCGCGCCGCGTCTGGTTATTTCATCAATGAGAGCATAGACATTCTCTTCATTCCCCGGAATTGGATCTGCTGAAAATATCACTGTGTCACCTTTTTCAATTCGTATATCCCGATCATCATTATTGGCTATACGAGTTAATGCAGATGACTCTTGAGCCTGACTTCCTGCAACTAACAGAAGTACTTCATAGGGCTTGTATCTTCCTATTTCATGAGGTTTAATCTCATATTTTTTAGGAAACTTCATGTAGTTAAGCCCTCTACCCACATCCCTTGATTTCAAGAGTGATCTTCCCATAAAACATATCTTTCTGCCCGTTTTAATCCCCTCTTCAATTGCTTGATTTAGTCGTGAGATATTGGATGAATAGGTTGTCACAATTACCTTGCCAGTCGTTTTACGAAATTCTTCTTCAAATGAACTGCTAATGTGTGTTTCTGATCTGGAATGCCCGCTTCTCTCAGCTCCCAAGCAGTCAGACATAAGAGCCATAACTCCCTCACTACCTGCTTTTGCAATTTTTTGAAGATCTGAAGTTTTTCCATCTACTGGCGTAAAATCAAATTTAAAATCCGATCCATGATAAAAATTTCCAACCGGAGTTTTTATTACAATATTTGCAGTATCTAAGATAGAATGTGTCATGCGCACAAAAGACACAGTAAAAATTCCAAGCTTTATATCATTTCCCGTAAAGCTTGCAACCTGAATATCAGGTGATTGTCTTTGCTCAGATAGCTTTCCGTTAGCAAGAGCCGCTGTAAGAGTTGAACCATAAATTGGAAATTTTGGTAAATTTGGAAGAATAAATGGAAGTGCTCCTATGTGATCTTCGTGACCGTGTGACAAAAGCATTCCAACAATTTTTTTTCCTTTTGAAATTTCTGCCTGAAGATAGCTGATATCAGGAATGAGTAAATCAACCCCAGGAAGTGAGCTATCTGCAAAACCTATGCCGCAATCCACAATAAGAATTTCATTGCCCACTATATACGCGTACATGTTCTTAGTTACGTCGCCTATTCCTCCAATTGAAATAAATGTTAAATCGTTGTTCATGTGTTTATTTTATCACGCTACCATTGCGGAATAAATTGTCTTAAATTTTCGTGCGATAACGTAAATGGCTGACCGCGCACTAGTTTCCCATCTAACTGATATAGTGCTACTTTCCTGGTCAGATCCTGAACGGTGCGTGATAAACTTCTAATTCCAGGGTCAAATCCAAGCGGACGTACAATTTCTGCCCATACATCATCAGGCACTAGTATATCACCTGCCTTGAATCCTGACTCGACCAAAATTTTTGGGAGCAGGTATGTTTTTGCAATAACAATTTTTTCAGCATCAGAATATGATGGCATCTGGATCACTTCCAGACGGTCAAGTACTGCCGTCGATATGTCTTTTGTGTTGTTGCTGGTTGCGATAAACAGCACGTTTCCCAGATTAAATGGATAATCTACGAAATGGTCTACAAACCCACTGTTTTGCTCTGGATCAAGAAGCTCAACCAATACTCCCATGATGTCACTCCGTGCTTCTTGAGATACACGATCAATTTCATCAAGCAAGATTACAGGATTGTTTGTTCCGGCCCGTCTCAGCGCTTTAACAACCGCACCTGGCTCTGCATCAGGTGAAAATCTAGACTCACCGCGAAGCACAGACGCTTTTCCCATGCCTCCAAATGGAATACGCTCAATACGCCTCCCCAGCGCTTCAGCAATTGAATAAGCAATGGTTGTTTTACCTACACCTGCAAGTCCTACAAGAGATATAATAGGAGCGCGTGAGAAGTGATGCGCCTCTCCGTCTTGTGATGCTTTAATAATCATCACTGACAAATATTGCAAAATCTGCTCTTTAACCTGTGTTAATCCGTAATGGTGCGCGTCTAGGACTTGACGTGCATGATTCAAATCCAAAATATCCTTTGTTTCTGTATTCCAGGGAAGATTACATATCCATTCTATATAGCGCCCTATGTGATCCAACTCCATGAAAAAACTGCTCTCATGTGAAATTAACCGAAGTCGCTCAATCATGAGTGTTGCTTTATCGTGTAAATCTGGCGGAAGCGTTGCTTTTGCAACCATTTGAGACAACCGTTCTATTTGAGGTGACGAGTTAGATGAGTTATTTGAGTTGGGCAGTTGAGAATCCATCTTACTTAGTATACCCTCTTGTACTTTTAATTTCTATCTATCATGACGTGAAGAAAAAAGAAAACTGCCTAAAAGATATAGGAGTAAGATTTGCCAAAGGAGAATGGAAATAAGTGTTGCGCTTAAAAATAATGCTATCAACTCCCGCTCGCGTCCATATACTACGATCAAAAACGAACCTATCTTTCCAACCAACAACAAAACTGCAATCCCAATAAGAGGACTGAAAAGCACTGGAAGTAAAACAGGGTGCTTTACCGTTTCCTTAACAGATCTATAAGGCGAAAACGTTAAACCCAACAACGTTTTTGTCCACACGTACGCACAGTATGCTAAAAATGTACTTTTTTTCTTTACCGTAACCATTTGAATATTGCTAAAACCACATCAGTATATGCTGGACCAAGTATAACTCTGAACAAAAAGGTAAGTAAAAACGCGAGGGGTATTAAAAGCCGCCATGGGTGATATGACAACCAGCGCACAACAAACACAAACACAAAAGGAAACGGGACCGTTTTAATAAGTGACTCCTGCTGTTTTGCCCGCAGCTGTAACTGCTCGATAAATTTACGTTCGTCCATATGCTAGTATAAAACTCTGCCGCGCACGATACAGCAACGATTCTGCTCCTTTTGGTGAAAGCTGCAATATGCGTGCAATTTGGGATACTGGCATTCGCTCTTCATAATGAAGTGTGAGAATTTTTATATACTTTTCAGAGATTGAATACAGAGTTTTTTCAATTCTTTCTTTTACAGCATTTTTTTCTGCCTGAAACTCAGGCTCATGGATTTCTGAAGCTAATATGTCCAGATATGGAACTTGGGACAATAAAACTGTCTTGAGCCTTTTTTTCCTGTAGTAGTCAACGCTTTTATTGTGAGCTATTTTATAAAGAAACGCTTTCAGATTTGCTTCTTTGGTTAACGTCGGAAGACTATCTATCGCGTCCAGAAACACGTCAGAGAGCATTTCCTCGGCAATATCTTGAGGCAGCTTTTTTAAAAGAAACAAAAGAATCTGTTTAGAATACTGAAAATAAAACTCAGAAACAGCCTTGTCATCTCCCGAAAGCATTCGCTGAATAAGTGTTGCCATACTTGTATTATCCCTTAAATGTGCCCTATAATTCAAGTTTACGCACGCATAGTTCATTTTATATAAATTCGAATGATTTGGCTTACAAAATACGACTTATATATGTAGGGGATATTCCCTTTTTTTGAAATGGTCAACTTAAGAAATTATTCAAATAGCAGTAACAGGAGACAAGCGATTGAGCAAGAATTAAATCTGCAGTTAACAAACATTGGAAATTTTTCAATGAATGAAGAGATTGCTTCAGCTAGAAATTGTGAGAACATGATAG
>CAYRYY010000062.1:0-7180 GCA_964428715.1 uncultured Gammaproteobacteria bacterium | reverse complement strand
TAAAAAGCGCATAAGGTTTATTGTTTGGGTTATTTTTAGAACTTTTCATTACATGTGAAAATATATCAAATGTGACAACAATAGCAATGTGGTACTCCACCCTGTTGTCGCACAGCACATTATAATATAAGTGTTCTCATTAATACATATACCAAGTGAGGTGAAAATCCTGAAGTATTTGCGGTATATTAACTTTTCGAAGAATATATTTTGTTAAAATGCACGAATAGGGATATGCTAGTATAATAATCTAAAAGTATAAACTCAAAATCGCGAATTTACATGAAAACGCTTAATCGGAAAAAGCCGGAAAACATAAGGTTGATAGCTCAACGTTTTTTTTGCCCAGACAAAAACTGCATTATATCAACCAGCTATAAGGTGATGTATTCAACTTTAGGTGCACAGAAATATTTTGTGCCCAACAGTCATCCTTCGTGGGCGTATGTATGGTATAAACTTTTACTGAGGAAATTCCTATTATCACGCACTAAGCATATTGTGCTGGTGCGCAATCCATATGACAGGCTCGTCTCTTTTTACTTCGATAAATTCAGAACGCATCCTCTCAGATTTCAAGAACAGGGTTTTAATTGGAAGGATGACCAAAAAAGAATGTGGCCTACTTTTGGGATATCGCCGGCTATGGATGACAAAACGATCAGCGAAAAAATGGCAAACGTTTCCTTTGCGCAATTTATCAATGAATTACCTCGTTTGCAAAGCACGATCCGTCACTTACATTTTCAAATAAACACTCTGTATGAAATGCACTTTGGGGTGCTAGTGAGGTTGAGGGTGGATAAACTTATAAGGATGGAAAAGCTGGATGAGCTGCGCGAATGGGGAGTAGATACAAGCATTGTAAAGAATAAAACAAAACGACAGCCGTACATGCACTATTACAATAAAACTCTATACAGGATAGTAAATTCCGTATATAAGGATGACTTTGAGCAATTTGGTTACGAAATGCAAGAGGATAAAAAGTCTCTTGGACACCGTAAAATATCAAAAAAATGAAATCTTATGTAAGTATAATTATTCCAACTTACAACCGTGCGAAGTTTCTTATGGATGCATTAGAAAGTGTGAGGCAACAAACCTTACCCCCATTGGAAATAATTGTGGTTGACGATGGTTCTAGCGATGATACCCGCAAGGTTCTTTCAGAATCCGGTTTCAAAGTAAATTATATTTACCAAAAAAACCGTGGACCGGCTGCTGCCCGCAACGCAGGTATTGCGGTTGCTCGTGGGAATGTTATTGCTTTTCTGGATGATGATGATCTGCTGGTGCCTAATGCTTTGGAGCTTTGCGTCGGGCATTTGGAGAGAAAGGCAGCTTTTGGCGTTGACGTTGTACTTGGAATAGTCAGGAGTGTCGAAAATGTTAAAAGGGCGCAAGTGGGATTTACATATAAAAAAAAATTACCAGTTTTGTCGGATCGGATTTTGTTCTGCGGCGTTTTCAAAAGAAATGTATTTGAAAAAGTAGGGCTTTTTGATCAAACTCTAATTCTTAATGAAGATACCGATTGGTTTTTGCGCGCAAGAGAAAAAAATATCTGTTTTTCACTAATTCGTGGCTCAGTAACGCATTTACATAGAATGCATAAAGGCAACATTTCTCGAGATAAGCTTGGAGCAAAGTCTTTCTTGCTAAAAGCAATTAAAAAATCATTAGCAAGACGTGAGAAAGCTGGTGATGGATTTGCCTCACCTCTTGCTGATTTATCAGATTTTCTTTATTAAGGGAGCTTGCCCATTTCTCTTCTCTTAAAAGTATTTCGAATATTTTTGGATTACCACCTTGCTTGGTCCGTCCGCAACAATTTTTCCTTTCTCAAGCCACAATGTGCGCTTAGTGTTTTTTTTCAACCAATTTAAGTCGTGCGCAACAATAACAATCGAACATCCTTTTTTTCTCAAATTTAAAACAGCTTCAGCAGTTTTTTTCTGGAAACCCTCGTCTCCTACTGAAAAAGCTTCATCGAGCAAAAAAATATCCCCATCGGCATGACAAGCAATAGAAAATGCCAGTCTTTCTTTCATGCCTCGGGAAAATTGGAATATTTTAGTATTTTGAAATTTACCTAAACCGGAAAATGCTACCACCCCATCATACTTACTTTCGGCTTGTTTTTTACTGAGTCCGAAAAGAGTTAGGCAAAAATGAATGTTTTCCTTCATGGTTAACCGTTCCTGAAAACCCAAATTAAGATTCAAAAGGGCAATAACCTTCCCTTCCATTTGTAAAGTACCCCTGTCGCTTTCGTAAATACCTGCGATAATTCTCAAAAGCGTACTTTTCCCCGAACCGTTTCTTCCCACAATCCCGACAATTTCACCAGGTCCAACACTAAAGGAAACGTCTTTCAAAACCTGCAGTGTTCTCTTATGCTCCTTGCCCCAAACAAGTGAAACAAAACTCTCCAATGCGCTTTTGGGTTTTCTGCCGCTAATCATAAATTTCTTCTCAATGTTTATTGCAATAATTCTTTTTTGCATAGCCTATATCTTTTCCGCAAATTTACTTTTTAAATGTGTGAATATCCAGAGTCCAGTAAAAAAAGAAATAATTGAATATCCTACCATACCTAAAATTAAAAAAGAATCAGGGCTATGTTGGTATATAATCGTCTCGCGGGCCACAGTAATAAAGTAATACATAGGATTGAGCTTATTTAAAATTGAAATTCCAAGAATTCCTTCTGAGGCATAAAAAATCGGGGTCGCCAGCCATAAAAGTCGTAAAGTAAAATTCCAAATGTTTTCCAAATCGCTCACATAAGCTGTCAGCGCGCAAAGAGCAAAAGACACGCCTAACGTAAATAAAGACAAAAATATTAAAATGAATGGATAATATAATAATCCCCAAAGAGGCACATGGAAAAAGACCATGAAAAGTGCATAAAGCAGTATCTCAAATATGTGTGAGAAAAATGTTTTGACTACTAACTGTCCGACTAAAACCTCTTTTGGAAAATAAATTGAACGGACAACCCCTCTGAAGCTGTAAATTACCCGTGTTGACTCCGTTGTTATAGATTGAAAAAAATTAAATATCATTATTCCCATTAAAAGATACAGTGGATAATCAGCAATACTACTACCCAGACGGTTAGCAAAAATCAAAAGAAGTAAAAGAAACGTTAAAATCGGGTTAAGTAAATACCAAAAAAAACCCAGATAACTTCCTTCATTGCGCAATTTAAACCCGATGAGGGCAAATGATAACATCAGTCTTAGAGTTTGTTTTGTATTAAACGTCATAGGTTTTTTGCGTAATTTAAAATAGTTTTTCTCCAGTCATAGTTTTTGTCTACAAGATCCCGTCCGGCATTCCGTACTTGATTGTATCTTTTAACATCATTAAGAAGAAGACCAATCTCTTTAGCAAATTGTTTGGCAGAATTCGTGATTATAATATCCTTCCCGTCAGTGCATTCTATACCTTCTGCTCCCTTTGCGGTAGAAACAACAGGTGCGCCTTTCAGAAAGGCAGTCAGTATTTTTATACGTGTCCCGCCGCCTTCCAAAATCGGGCAAATAAAAACGGCATTTTGAAAATAAGAATCGATTGCCGGTAAAAACCCATGAAATTTTGCTCCTGGCATATTCAGTTCATTTTTAAAATCGTTTTGATCGTATCTTCCTATAATATTCAGCGGTATGGGTTTCTCCAAAAGCGGATAAATATTGTGCAAAAAATAACGGATGGCTTGCTTATTGGGTCCATACATAAGATCCCCTACAAACAATAACCGTTTGGCTTCCTTTGAAAAGGTTAACGGTTTGGTAGTTTTAGTGTCTACTCCGTTAGCAACAAGCAGTACTTTTTTGAAGTCCATTTTCTTTAATCTGTAAACATCTTTTTTGCTGCATGATAATGCTATGTCGTAAACTGGAGCAAGGTAAGACGTCCAATCGTATACTTCATGAAAATCTATTATTTTCCCATATTGCCCATTTATACCGGATAGAACTTCCCCAAGATATGCGTATTCAACTTGGATATAGTTAAATGATTTTTTTTTAAGGATATTTTTAAGCTCTCTTTTCAGACAATAAACTTGTAAAAAGTGCTTCCTTACCATTTCTGGTTTTGAAGAGAAGCGGAGTTGGCACAGGTAGTAAAAGTTATTCCATATAAATCGAAAGAATTCCAAGGGAGACAGCCTTAAAAACTCCTCGACAAAACTGGGTGCTAATATGACTTCCCTGCAAAATTTTAAATATCCAGTTGCGGGTTTTTCACTGCGTGATGTGGGAATGGTTAAAAGCGTAATATCGTGATAACGCGAGAGCTCCTTCAATAGATAAAAAACCCTGATAGTCCCGCCGTTATGTCTCTCGTTTGGAATTTCATTATAGATAATAAGGATTGATGCCATATGTAAGCTAATTTGCAGAATACTATTATACAATTAGTTTAGTTTGTTGGATACCTCAAGAAAACGCCGTCCTGCAGAACCGTGTCAATGTAAATTCACAAACCATACGAAGCTAAAGATGAATTACCTATTTCAATTCTGTGCAATTTCATGAGAAAAGAATCGCACTGAACAGTGCCGGGCTCAGTCGTATAACCGACCTGATAATCGTTTGCACTCAAAACCGAAATAACACTATTATTCACTGCTCCGTATGGATAAAAGAAAACATTTGAAGTATTACCTAAAAACTGTTGAAGCTGTCTCTTTGCCATTAAGACTTCATACTGCGCTTTTTCAGTGCTCACTTTCGTTAAATTAGCATGCGTAAAGGTATGGCTATAGATGAAAATTTTTCCGCTTCCAACCATTTGGTTTAGTTGGTCCCAACTCATATGCTTACTATCACCAATACGTCCTGCAGGAATTGCCAAACTTGCCACTAAATTATACTTTTGGAGTATTGGATACGCATAGGTATAAAAATCCGAATATCCATCGTCAACAGTAATAACGATTGGCTTTGTTGGTACCCCTGATTTTGTAATGAGGGCATTTGCCAATTGACCGGCCGAAATTGTATTGTAGCCCTTTGAAGATAAGTACTCCATTTGAGAATCAAAAATTTCGTTATCTATGGTCCAATCTTGCTGACCTTTGGCTTTTGCCTCCGCCATAGGTTGAATATGATGGTATAAAATAACCGGAACGTTGAGACAGTAACCCTCATACACAGGTGAAACTGCGTTAATACGCACTATTGCTACACCCAAAAGCACCAGAGCAACTGATAGTACTGTCATGAGTACTCCCAAGCTCAACCTTAAAGTGGATTTTTTGGCACTTTCCATTTTTAAACCGATATTTGAAATCATATCAAATAGCAACTTTAGTTAAAAGGACTTAGGTTTTGCTGCAATCCCTTGATTTACAGATTACCGTTGGAGTATGCTTACAAACAATTCTTTATAATGTCATGGATTTGACTTGCCAAAGCTCGTTATTTATCATAAAGAATTAAGTTAGTAAATTGAATCAATCCGATATGAAAATTGCAATATTTCACAATTTTATGGATAACATTGGAGGTGCGGAATACGTGGATCTCATGCTGGCGAGAGAATTGGGTGCTGATATCTACACAACAAATATTGATCGGGAAAAGATTCGTAAAATGGGATTTGGAACTGAAAATATTTACAGCATAGGCAAAATACCAATTAACGCCCCCCAAAAGCAGGAGCTTGCATATTGGCGATTTAAAAGACTCAATCTTGGAAAAACCTATGACTTTTACATAATAGGGGGCGACTGGGCAGTTTCAGCAGCGAAATTAAATAAACCTAATATGTGGTATGTATATTCTCCAATTAGGGAAATTTGGGATCTATATGAATATACTCGCAAGAATACTGTAGTTTGGTATAAAAGATGGATATTTACTTTATGGGTTAATTTTCATCGGTATTTGAATCGACGTGATGTGAAAGATGTAGACCAAATTATTTCAATTTCTCAAAATGTCAGAAAAAGAGTAAAAAAGTATTTAAAGAGAGATTCTCACGTCATTTATCCGCCAACAGACACTTCAAAGTTTCATTATGGTAAGACAGGTAATTATTGGCTGTCAGTTAACAGATTAATAAGTCATAAAAGAGTTGATATGCAGCTTGAAGCCTTTAGGAATTTACCTGATGAAAAACTGATAATTGTTGGAAGCTTTGAGCAATCCAGGCATTTTTTAAGTTATGCAAAACGGATTAAAAAGACTAAACCCAATAATGTCACGATATACAGTTGGGTGGACTCAAAGAAGTTGATTGAGTTGTATGCAAACTGTAAAGGCTTTATAACTACTTCTCACGATGAAGATTATGGTATGACTGCAGTTGAGGCAATGGCGTCAGGCAAGCCAGTTATAGCGCCAAAAGAAGGAGGCTACATGGAAACTGTTATTGATTCAAAGACTGGAATATTAATTGAAAACATATCTTCTCAAAAGTTGATTGCGACTATTAACAAAATTGGTAAAAATCCTGAATTATATAAGGATGCTTGCATAAAACAGGCAAAAAAATTTGATATACATACTTACATTTCAAGTATAAAAAAGGTCATCAATTATCAAGAATAAAAAAATTCTACTCTTGGTGCGTGTTTCTTTATGCTCAATTTTTGTGTTAATATATAGCCGCCTGTGAAAATTAAAAGTGTGCAAAAACCAGAAAGAAAAAAACTGGATTTTATAAGTGTAGTCCTTCCTTGTAGAAATGAAAAAGCCTCAATTAAAAAATCAATCCTAAGTATTCAGCAAGTTTTTAAAACTAATCACATTCAAGGTGAAATTATTGTATCAGACTCCTCGTCTGATGGGTCCTTTCAAATAGCTTCAAGTCTTGGAGTAAAAATTCTAAAACATGATGAGATGGGATATGGGACGGCATGTAGAGAAGGAATACTGGGAGCATCTGGCAAGCATATCTTTTTGGCTGATCCCGATGGGAGTTATGATTTTTCGGACATTCCTAGATTCTTAGATTTATTAAAGACAGATTACGATTTTGTTATTGGGAACAGACTAAAAGGGACAATTAAAAAAGGAGCTATGGATTGGAAACATAGATATATTGGAAATCCTCTTATATCTTTTATGGTAAGAGTTTTATTCAATGTAGGAGTTGGAGATGTGAATTGCGGGATGAGGGCGATCAAAAGGACAGCGTATGATAAAATCTCTTTGAATTC
>CAYRYY010000061.1:989-7200 GCA_964428715.1 uncultured Gammaproteobacteria bacterium | reverse complement strand
GTTGGAATTTTGTCTGTATCACCAATTGTTCTCATTTTGTCCTTAGTAATTCTCACGGCTTCATGCTACATATCCAACTCTGTATTGTCCAGGCTTTTTAAAGCACCGGTTAATACAGAATCAAATTTCATAACAGCACTTATTCTCTTTTTTATAATTTCTCCCACAGGAAGTTTAACTGACTACGTCCTTTTGTCTCTTGCCGGCGTACTTGCTATGGCGTCAAAGTACATCTTGGCCTACAAAAAAAAGCATATATTTAATCCTGCAGCATTTGGAACATTTGCGGTAGGCTTTTTAGGACTTGGTGCATCTTGGTGGATAGGATCTGAAGCCTTATTTATTCCAATGCTTGTTGTGGGGTTTTTAGTACTGCGGAAAATTAGAAAGTTTACTTTGTTTTTCTCCTTTCTAGCTCCTGCATTAGTGGTGATGCTTATTTTTGGATATACGTATGGTCAGCCACCAATTGAAACAATCAAATTTGCATTTACTTCCTGGCCGTTGTTGTTTTTGGGCACAATCATGTTGACTGAGCCATTTACACTTCCGCCGTCAAAAAAACAGCAAATGATTTATGGCGCAATTGTGGGCATTATAACCACATATCAGCTGCCGATTTTCCATTTTTATGTAACACCTGAATTTGCGCTGTTAGTTGGTAACTTGTTTGTGTTTTTTATAAGTCCTAAAGGAAGATTAGTGCTAACACTTTCCAAAATAGAGAAATTGTCGCAATCAACTAATGCATTCATATTTAATAAGCCTGTTGGATTTAACTATAGTGCTGGGCAGTATATGGAATGGACACTTCCTCATAAGAAATCAGACTTAAGAGGAGTTAGGAGGTTCTTTACACTTGCTTCATCTCCCACAGAAGACAATTTAGCCCTGGGTGTTAAAAAATATAATCCGTCAAGCACATTTAAAAATACGCTTTTTGAGATGAAAGTAGGGGATACTATATATGCAAATCAGCTAAAAGGAGATTTTGTGTTGCCAACTGACACCTCACAAAAGCTTGTTTTTCTAGCAGGGGGTATTGGGGTTACCCCATTTAGAAGTATGGTGAAATATTTACTAGATAAGAATGAAAAGCGAGACATAGTGTTTATTCATTCATGCAGTACCGCAGATGAGTTTACATATAAAGACATTTTTGAGAAGGCAAAAGATGTTGGATTAAAGACAATGTGTGTAGATTCATCCAAAGATCAGCATGTGACTGAAGAACTTATAAAATCTCAAGTCCCTGAATACGCAACCCGAAAATACTATATATCAGGATCAAATGGCATGGTGCATGGTGTTAAAAAGACCCTCGGAAAAATAGGCATTAAACCTACCGCTATCAAAACTGATTATTTTGCTGGCCTTTAGACACTACTATTCATCATAAAACGCTGGAGGAAGTTTTTTATAAGCAACCAATTCCTGTAATGTTCTTTTTTTAACAAGAAGGGCTAGCCCCACATATTCCCCCTCACTTACTGGAGCGCCATCTCTTAAGCTGCTTTTACCAAAATCACGGTAAGTTAGTTCGCCTGTGGCACCAGGAATATAATCAATACCTTCCTTAAAACCATTATCTTTTATGGCATCTAGTAGTTCCCAAGTTAAGGCGTCATCCAATGCAAAACCTGCTGTAATTTTTCCTTGTCTGACCTTTGCATTAAGCGTGTCACAATGTTTTCCAATCACGCAAGATCTGCATAAGCCATCCTGTGCGGGACTAACAAGTAATGTAGCATCAGGTTTGAGCCTATTAATTCTTAGATAAAATTGTGAACTGTTAGCAAGAAACTCTTGTTCTTCTTGGGGTGATTGACCTATCAGGTCCGTATAGTAAGTGTCTTCATTTTGGTCAAATGAATCACGTGAGTTTCTAAAGTATTTAAAACTCTTTTTTGCCTCACGACGAATTACTGAATCACGGCGTCTCACAAGAGCAGCTTGTACAACAGGTAGTTTTAAATGATGTGTGCGGATATCTTCATCCGGCTTCCAAATTATGATTTCTCTAGATTTTGGCCGCAATGCGCTTAGTTCAATACTCATGCGAGGATTATATACTAAAAGCTTGTGGACCGGAAGAGACTCGAACTCTCAACCCCTTCCATGCCATGGAAGTACGCTACCATTGCGCCACCGGCCCGGAATGTTTTACTAATTTTACCAAAGGAAGCAAAAGCAGACAACTGAAGAATAGTCTTGAACAAATAGCAAACTGGCAAGTACTCGAGTACTTAAATAAAGAATAAATTCAGCCCCGCTTTTTAAAGGCAGGGCGGTAGCCCAAAACTATTAGTAATTCTAGCAGATCTACATAAACATGTTGTAAGAACTTGGTTATTTTTTTCTTTTCTTACGGAAATTTCATGTTTTTTTCTGATATACTTTTTGTATGCAAAATGAGCCTCTCGCATCCCTACTCAGACCCACGAAATTGGAAGATTATATAGGACAATCACACTTAGTAGGAGTTGGCAAACCAGTCAGGATCATGATTGAAAAGCGCCAAGTGTCATCTATGATTTTATGGGGACCTCCAGGAAGTGGAAAAACGTCACTGGCGCACGTTATTTCAAAAAATATAGATGCACATTTTGAATTTTTTTCAGCAGTAACAAGTGGTGTAGAAGATGTAAGACGGGTTATAAAAAAGGCAAAAGAAATAAAAACGGAAACTAATCAAAAAACTGTGTTGTTTGTAGATGAAATACACAGGTTTAATAAATCCCAACAGGATGCATTTTTACCTCATGTAGAAGATGGGACAATCGTGTTGATAGGTGCAACGACCGAAAATCCTGGATTTAGAGTAAATGCTCCACTTATATCCCGTGCTCAAGTATATGTACTGTATTCATTGTCTTCAGAGGATTTATTAACACTTGCCAAACGGGCAATTAAAAAATTTCCTAAAGTAAAATTTGAAAAAGATGCGCTCGAGCACCTTGTTTCCTCTGCAAATGGGGATGCTAGAACTCTTCTAAACGCTATAGAATTGGCTGCAAATCTTAGTCCAAAAGTAAATCTGGATGCAGCACAAGAGGCAGTACAAAGAAAAGCAATTTTCTATGACAAAAAAGGAGATTATCACTATGACACGATTTCGGCTTTTATTAAATCCATGCGGGGAGGAAATCCAGACGCAACTCTTCATTATTTAGCTCGGATGATAAAATCTGGGGAGGACCCTCTATTTATTGCCAGAAGACTTATTATATTTGCATCTGAAGACATAGGCAATGCTCAACCTACAGCACTCGTTGTAGCAACTAGCTGCATGCAGGCTGTACACTTGATTGGTATGCCTGAAGCAACCCTTATTTTGTCTCAAACTGCTACATATCTTGCCACTGCCAAAAAGTCTATTGCGTCAACCGTTGGGATTTCAGAAGCTCTGAGTGATATTGATTCTGAAAATCTTGATCCCATACCTCTACACCTTAGAAATGCAGCCAACAAAGTCATGAAAAATTTGAATTATGGAAAAGGGCATGATAGGTATCCGTGGATAACGGAAAAGCAAACTGGCGCAAAAACTACGCAAGCCATGCCAGCCGGCAGGCAGGAGTATTTACCCAAAAATTTAGTCGGCAAAAAATACTACAAAAAAGATTGGGAATAAGCTAACATAAACTATGCCTACGCTTACAACATCAGATCAGCAAGAGATTTACTATGAAATAGACCAAAAGGGTAAAGATTGCATAGTATTTCTCCATGGGTTGGGCGGAAATTTATCTGCATGGAAACCAACACGAGATATTTTACAGAGTAATGGATTTAAAACGCTAGCAATTGATTTAAGAGGACAAGGAAAATCGAGCAGGCCAGGAGCAAAAACTAAATACACATTTGAAAGACTTTCTAAAGATGTGCAAGAGGTGCTGGAGTATGAGAATATTAAAAAATGTATTCTTGTGGGGCATTGCTATGGAGGAGTTGTGTCCATATATCTGGCAAATATGTACCCATCTCTTATTGAAAGGCTGATTCTTATTAACACAACATACAAAAAACCTTTTGAAAATAACTTGTTTTCAAACAAGATTTCAAGAAATATCATGAATTCATTGGCTCAAATTCTTCCATCCAACTGGAGCAAAAACGAAGTTAACTTTGAGAAATATAAGGGTACTACAGATCACGACCCAAAAAGGATATGCTCAGACATACTTCATACATCATCAAGAAGTTACATATATTTGTTAAATAGAATTCTTAATCTAAATGCAAAAAACAAATTAGATGCAATTCAATGCCCAACACTTGTTATATCAGGTTCAAAAGACACAGTATATCCTACAAAAATTTCCAAAGATATTGCGAGATTTATAAAAAATGGTAAACTAGAAGTTGTTGAAGGGGAAAATCACATAATTGTAATTAATAACCCCGCCAAGACAGCAGAACTTATTCAAGATTTTATAAAATGAAAATTGCCGTAATTATAGTAATTATGATCTTGGGTATAGGGCTCATAGGGTATATAGGTGCAAGTGTTTTTATAGCAAATAAGTTTTTAAAACCTCTCTACACTCAATTTTCTGAAAAAAGCACAGTAGTCGCTCCTGACGCAGTAGATTTCAATGTAAAAACAAGCGACAACATAGACATAAGCGGATGGCTATTTAAAAACAATGGTGCAAAATGCGCGGTTATGCTAGCTCCTGGAATTCACAAAAATAGAATTAGTGGAGACTATGGAGGTGTCCAAATAGCACAGTTATTGCTTGCAAATGGCTATGGGGTGGTTATGTATGACCCTCGGGGTACGGGTTTGTCCGACGGCAATACGGTGGGTTTTGGAGCTACCGAAGGACGCGACGTTTTAGCAGTACTCGAATATCTAACTGACAACGGATATTCAGCAAAAGACATTGGAATTATTGGCAGTTCATTGGGCGGAATAACTACATTGCAGAATTTGGATACTTTAAAAGACACTGGGGCTATAATTGCGGATAGTGCAGCTACTGCCATATTGCCTATTATTGAGCGGGAAATGAAAAAAGAAAACATACCCTCATTTTTAAACCCTGGAATATTTACTGCCGCCAAGATATTGTATGGTGTAGACATTCCAAGCGTTCGTCCGATTGATAAAGTTGCAAAAAACACTGATACCCCAATTTTATATATCCATGGCGTGAAAGATTCATTTATTCCATTTAGTAATAGTGAAGAATTAGTAAAAGCATCAGGAGAAAGCAGCAAGCTCATAGCATTTGAGAACGCAGATCATGTAGGATCATTTAAATCAGATCCGGATTTGTATGAAGCAGAAGTCTTTTCATTTTTGTCAACCCGCATGCCTCAATGCAGTCAATAAACTTCAGGCTCGAAATTTCACGCAATACTTGGTACAATATGCATGACGCCTGAGTGGTGGAATGGTATACACGCACGCCTTAAGAGCGTGTCTCGTAAGGGATGTGGGTTCGAGTCCCACCTCAGGCACAGATTTAACCACGTAATGGTGGCTTAACGCCCAGACTTTCCAGCGAATAGTCTAAGATTTGTATCATTTCCTCACGCCTGCTTGGACTATTTAGAATAACAGCAATTATTTTGTGACCATTGTATTCTAGATATGAAATAAGGCACAATCCAGCTTCATACGTATACCCTGTTTTAACCCCTTTCACGCCTGGATACGTGGTTAATAAATTTGTTTCATTATAAAGCTCATATGCTTTGTGATCTGTTGTATAGGGAATTGAGTGGTATGGTTGTTTCACAATGTGCGCAATAGTTGGATTTTCAAGTGCATGTTTTGTAATGATTAATAAGTCTTGAGCTGTACTGTATTGATTTCCATCACCCTGTAAGCCGCTTGGATTTGTAAATCTCGTATTTGATAAGCCTAGATCTTCAGCTCTTTTATTCATTTGAAAAATAAAATTTTCTCGTCCAAAAGGGGACGCATGTGCTAGTGCCTCTGCTGCGTCATTTCCCGAATTTAAGAATAGACCATAGAGTAACTCTTCAACGGTTAATTTTTCACCTGCTGTAAGTCCCATTGAGTTTTCTCCAATGCTCGCTGAATTTTTATCAATTGTCACAATCTCATCTGGTTTTAAATTTTCTAGTGCAATAATTGCCGTCATAACTTTGGTTAGGGATGCCATTGGGAGTTTTTCCGTTCCATTTTGGTCAAAGAGTACTTTTCCGGTAGTTAAGTCATATGAAAGTGCTGATA
>CAYRYY010000061.1:0-979 GCA_964428715.1 uncultured Gammaproteobacteria bacterium | reverse complement strand
ACCGCCTGGATATCTGGTTCTTTCGTACTTGATGCTACTTTAGTTTTTGCAGGAAACCAAAAGTCAAAGGAAAAAGGATTAGACGAACTGCTTACTGTTAACTTTTCAGGAAGAGGGGAGGCAATGACAGGTGA
Organism: uncultured Gammaproteobacteria bacterium; assembly: GCA_964428715.1. GTDB lineage: Bacteria > Patescibacteriota > Microgenomatia > Levybacterales > GWA1-39-11 > JAGORM01. Next base: position 845 of record CAYRYY010000061.1, on the reverse strand, counting down.
ATTTGATGTTGTTTCGGAATAATAGTAAAAACAAAAAATAAAAAATGATAAAACAACGAATGCTAAAAGAGTTCCTTTCAAAAACTTCATGAATGTATATTCTACAGTAAATTGAGTTCCTTGAGTATAGCTAGTGTTTCCTTGTTGTCATCCCATGGTGTTTCTGTCCCGTCTATATTCATAGACTTTTCGTGCCCCTTACCTGTTATTAAAATGGTGTCTAGTGGTTTTGCAATTGTAACCGCTTTTGCAATTGCTTCACGTCGTTGATTGATCTTGAAATATGACTTAGGTGTTTTTATATCAGTTACTACATTATCAAGTAAAGAAAATCCTGGAAGAAATCCGTTTTCAATTTGATTATTAATTACATCAATACTTTCTCGTCTTGGATCTTCTGCTGTTAAGACTATTACGTCTGCAAATTCACTTGACGCTTTCCCCATTAAAGGACGCTTCCCAGCATCTCTTTGTCCTGCTGAGCCAAACACATGAATAAGTCTTCCTTTCGTGCGTTCACGTACAACAGGCAGAACTTTTAAAAACGAGTTAGGAGTATGTGCAAAATCCACCATTATTCTGAATTTCTTATCATAAACAAGTTCCTGACGTCCTGCTGGAGGTTCAAAAATTTCAATTGATTTTTTAATAACTTCATTTGAAACTCCTAATTTTTGCGCAGCTAAAACTGCAGCTAGCACATTTTGTCTGTTAAATTCACCAATAAGCTTTGTTTTAAACGGCGAGGTTTTAGCACAAATTGTAGCTGTGGTGTCATTTAAAGAGTATGTTAAGAGCTTGATATCTGAAATGGCGCTTTTGAAAGTACTGTATGAGGAATCATC
>CAYRYY010000060.1:2989-7443 GCA_964428715.1 uncultured Gammaproteobacteria bacterium | reverse complement strand
TATATGTTTTTGCACAGCAGCGGTTGTTTTGTATTTCCCATATTACAGCAAGGTTCAGGGGTATCTACACAAACCTGAAGAATTTTATACACAAGTATATGAAAGTACAACAGATACAGGAGAAAGTGCACCTATTTGGTCAGTTAGGTTTATGGAAAAAAGTCCTGCCACATTTTCAGAAGTTATAGATGGAGATGCGCAAATTAATCGTATTTCTTCAAACAGTACAAACAAGAATTACAAAATCATAGTTATGTCAGAAAATGCTAGAATACGAGAAAATACGTTGTACTTTCCGAACTGGAGTGTTTATGTAAATGGAAATAAAACTCATATTGAATTTCAAGATCCTGCCAACAGAGGACTTATTACATATTACCTTCCTCAAGGTACGCACAATATAGACATAAAATTTGAAAACACTAAAATTAGGACTGTATCAAATATTTTAAGCAGTGTCTCACTGTTAATACTTTTGGGATACTTATTGGTAAAGGTAAACACTAGAAGAAGATGAAAACAATTTACAATATATATAGGCATAAGTTTTTTCCAATTGTCATAATTTTGTTTGTGTGGATCGTTTTCTCGTTTCCATTTTTTTTTCAGGGATTAGTTCCGTTTCCATCTGATTACTTAGTGTCCTATTTTGCGCCATGGAGTGCTTATTCAGAACTATTTACACCTGTTAAGAACGGAGCAATGCCTGACATTTTTGGACAAATATATCCTTGGAGATTTTTTGCCGTCGAGTCATGGAAGAATGCGACTGTTCCACTATGGAATCCATATAGTTTTGGAGGAACACCACACTTGGCAAATTACCAATCTGCCGTTTTGTCACCTTTAAATATTGGATTTCTCATATTTCCGTTTATAGACTGGTGGAGTTTTTTGATTTTACTTCAGCCTTTGCTGGCTGGAATGTTCACCTATTTATATATGCGCGCAATAAAGGTGGGCAAGGTAGGGTCACTCATTTCTTCTCTTACATTTATGTTTTGTGGATTTATTACTTCATGGATGGCATATGGAACACTAGGATATGCTGTTTTATATATTCCGCTCGCATTATATTCCATTGAAAAATACATAGCATTTAAGCAGGCACGGTATGTACTGTTGTTATCTCTTACCGTAGTCTTGTCATTTCTTAGTGGACATTTTCAGATGAGTTTGTACTTTTTAATTTTTGTCTCAGTATATCTAATCTACAAAACAGTAGGTACAAGAAAAATATATCTACCAATGTATGCTGCAATTACGTTAGGAATTATTATAAGTATGCCCCAGCTGTTGCCATCTATAGAGCTGTATTTGCAGAGTTTTAGAAGTACATTATTTCAAAAAATTGAGGTAATTTCATGGTCGCATATTGCTACATTTTTAGCACCAGACTATTATGGAAATCCAGTAACACGCAATATTTGGAAAGGGAGTTATGCAGAGTGGAATATCTATATTGGGGTGATTCCCATCATCCTTGCATTGTATGCAGCGTTTAGTATTCGTAAAAAGTATGTTTTGTTTTTTACACTGGCTACTATAATAACATTACTTTTTGCATTTCAATCTCCCTTGCTTGATTTATTAGTTGCATTAAAAATTCCGGTTATCTCAACGAGTGCACTGAGCAGAATTGTAGCACTTGCATCTTTTTCTCTTGCTGTGCTCTCAGGATTTGGTTTTGAGATGATTTTAAAAGACATTACAGAAAGAAAAATCAAAAGAGGTATTGTGATCTTTGCAGCATTTTTTGTAGCAACCGTTGTTATGTGGGGTATTTCCTTTTTGGGCATATTGCCCGATGCAGAAAAAAGTGCAATAGCCAAGTCAAATATGCGGCTTCCCACAATCCTTTTTGTCTTATTTGCGGGTGCTTGTATATTTTTGCGCATTACTAAAAGTAAAGGAGTTAAGATTTTTTCAGCAGTAATTGTTGTCATCATATGTTTGGATTTACTGCGCTTTTCAAATAAATGGATGCCATTTGAGCCAAGAAGTTTAGTGTATCCCGAAGTTGGAGTCACAAAGTTTGTAAAGAATATATCAGGGCATGATAGGGTTTTTGGAAATTTTGGCGCAGAAGCATCGATCTATTATAAGCTGCCTGTATTAGAAGGCTATGATGCTGTATATATTCGGCGATTTGGGCAGTTTATCTCGTCCCTAGATACCGGAATGCTCAATGATTCTGCGCGTTCAGGTGTTGATTTGCCATTGGCTGGAGAATACTTATTACCTGGCGCAAACTTTTTAGGCGTTAAGTATTTTGTTCACAAAGTATCAGACGGACAGAAGGGTTGGGAGTTTCCTTTTTGGGAGTATCCGCCTAATACAATAAAGCAAATTTTTGATGACGGTAAGTATCAAGTATTTGAGAATACGAATGCATTCCCAAGAGCATTTCTTGTGAGCAATGTAGTGACTGAATCAAAACCACAAAAAATACTAGATATTATGCTGAAAAATAAAACAGATCTTTTGAGTACTGCAGTGATTGAGGAGAAAGCCTCATTTAAAAACCTTGCTTCAGGTTCTGCTGTAATTTCGTATTACAGTCCGCAAAAAATAGAAATAGAAACAAGTGTTTCGTCAAGTGCAAGCACAGCCTCTTTTTTGGTACTTACAGATACATATTACCCTGGTTGGAAAGCTTACCAGTGCGGCAGTAATTCAAATAGTGAAGTAAAAATATATAGGTCTGATTTTGCGTTTCGAGGAGTATATGTGCCAAAGGGGAAGTGCACAACAACATTTGTCTATGATCCCGCGAGTTTCCGTTACGGTGCCTATATTGCTATAATTGGAATGATGGGGTTAATTGGTATGTGTTTTTTAATACGCAGGAAAGACAAATAATATGATTTCAGCAATAGTTCTTACATATAACGAGGAAGAAGTTCTAGAAGATGCGTTAAAATCTTTGTCTGGCTTTGCCGATGAGATTGTGCTTGTTGATTCAAATTCGACAGACAAAACCCACACGATTGCAAAAAAATATAAGGCAAAAGTTGTAACACATGAACTTGTGTCCTTTGCGCAGCAGAGAAATGAGGGATTAAAGCATGCCAAGGGGGACTTTGTGTTTTATCTGGATGCAGACGAGAGGTTAAGTAGTGAGTTCAAGAAGGAAGCGCTCGCTTTGGTTACGTCATATAATCCGCAATCCTCTATTGCGGGGTACTTTGTTAAAAGAAAAACATATTATTTTGGCCGGGACTGGGGACTGTATGATTCTGTTCAAAGATTTTTTTATAAGAGAAAACTTATAGAATGGTATGGGGTTGTACATGAAACTCCCCGTGTAGATGGTGAATTTGGCAGCATTTTGTCCCCCATACTTCATTATACCCACCGTAGTCTTGAACAGATGTTGGCTAAAACAAATAAGTGGTCAAATTATGAAGCAGAATTGCGCTTCAAAGCACATCATCCTAAAATGACTTGGTGGCGATTTCCAAGAGTGATGGCAACTGAATTTTACAAATCATACTTTCTTCAAAAAGGTTATAAAAACGGTACGTACGGAATTGTTGAATCTCTCTATCAATCTTTTTCTATGTTTATAACGTATGCAAAACTTTGGGAGCTTCAAACTACTAAAAAATAGACTCCCCTTGATTTATTTAGCAATACTCCGTACGATAATCTCATGGACATCTTTTCGTTTGCGCTAGTTTTGGGTGAGGTACTGGACATTTTTGGAATATTGGTAATTGTCCTAGGAGTGATTGTGGCTTCTGCACTATTTTTAAAAGAATTCTTTTCTGCACACAAGCATGAGCATGACATTTACAAGAAATATAGAGCTAACATAGGGAGAGCGATTTTGATTGGACTGGAAATAATCGTTGGAGGGGATATAATTCGTTCAGTTGTAGGTCAGCCAGACTTTACAACCGTGGGACTACTTGCATTTATCATACTAATTCGTACATTCTTAAGCGTTACATTTGATATGGAGCTTGAGGGTAAATGGCCATGGAAAAGAAAATAAAACGATTTTTGCATACATACAAACGTACTCTTCTATTAGGGTTAGGATTAGCAGCGGTAATTGGGGTAAGTTTGTATTTTTTTGTTCCGAATCCGTCAAAATCATCACGGGCTGAAGGTATGGTTGATGATGTAGCGCTTGAAGTAATTGCTGCATTTGATGGAGAAGGAAGTGTTGTCTGCAAAGTAAGTACAGACAGTATAAAGGGTACAGTTTATATAAAGAATGGGAAGGTGCGAGTAGTGCAGCCTGAAGGGGAAGAATATCAAAATGTGATTCTTGAAAATGATACAGTTTTTACATGGAATAATAATGAACCAAAGGGCATGAAAGTGGATTTAAATAAAAATCCTATTGTTAAAAGTTTTATAAATGAATCCGAAATAAGAAAACAAATTGAAGCTAATACCCCTGAGTGTGTCGTTGAGAATATAGACAATGAATTATTTAGTAT
>CAYRYY010000060.1:0-2936 GCA_964428715.1 uncultured Gammaproteobacteria bacterium | reverse complement strand
GAAGAACTTGATATAAATATTCAAAATGTTTTAAATGGAGGGAGGTGATATTTTATGGGGATACTTATTATTCTTTTTCTCATTTTAGGTATTTGGATGGCTGTAAGTCCTAAGAATGCGCTAGATTATAAAATTAAAATCGCTTCAAAAATGGGTGCAAAAATTACTGTTTCTAAAAAAACATACAAATATGCGCGATATATGGGAATTGCTCTGATTGTACTTTGTGTATTAGTTCTTTTTGGTTAAAGATTACTTTTGAATCCAACCTTTCATTTCCTGGAGAGTTAGCCTTTTCTTTGAAAATCTAAAAAGATATATAATTTCAATAATTCCCATCGATGAGATTATAAGGATTACAAGAAACCAGTTTCTTTGATGGTTTTGTGCAGATCGCCACAATGCAATCCCTTTCCAAAATATAGACCAAAAAAGGACTATAAATACAAAAACTGGATTATTGAAGGGCAAAACGCTGTCTAGTTGCATATGCATACTCTATCATAGCTTTTTTTAAGTTTCAAGAGTTGATAGAATAAGAGTTGTAGGCGGCTGGAGTAGTGCCTAAAGAAAGTTAGATAAATGAATTTATGAGAATTGGCATTTATGATCCCTATTTGGATGATTGCGGTGGGGGAGAGAAATATATGATGACTATTGCTGCGTCATTGTCAAAAACCCACCAGGTAGATGTCTTTTGGGATCACAAAAAGGATTTTGATGATGTAGCATTGCGTTTTTCTCTTGATCTGTCCAAGGTTAAACTTGTACCAAATATTTTTAGTGCACAAACCTCTACATTTTCACGATTTATGGCTTCAAAAAAGTATGATAGATTAATTGTTTTAAGTGATGGAAGTCTTCCACTCGTTGCAACGAAATTGTTTTTACATATTCAAAGGCCACTTGAGCACATAGACTTTTCTTTATTTGATAAAGTAAAAATGAGAAGAGTAGCAAAATTTTTCTGCAATTCGCAATATACTAAGTCATATATAGATAAAACATACAGTACTACAGCAGAAGTTTTATATCCCCCAGTGCAGTTGCATCCTAAAAAAACAAAAAAAGAGAAAGTCGTTTTACACGTAGGAAGATTTAGAATTGTTGATAGGACAGTTAACACTCAAGATTACAAGAAACAGCATGTAATGATCAATGTGTTTAAGGAGTTGGTTGACAAGGGGCTTACAGGCTGGAAATTTATACTGTGTGTAAGCGTCAAGGAAGATGATCAAAAAGAATTTGAGAAGCTTTGTTATGACACAAAAAAATATCCAATTGAATTTAAAGTAAACTTAAACAACGATTCATTGTGGGAATATTATTCTAAAGCTTCAATTTATTGGCACGCTTCAGGTTACGGTGAGAATTTGGAAAAAAATCCTGAACGTGCGGAGCATTTTGGTATATCTACGGTTGAGGCAATGGGTTCAGGGGCTGTTCCTGTTGTGATAGGTGCTGGTGGACAAAAAGAGATAGTGACCGATGGAGAGAATGGGCTTTTGTGGAATACGATACCTGAGTTAAAAGAAGAAACGTTAATACTTATGAATTCAAAAGAGCTCTGGGAAGAACTATCAGAAAATGCAAAAAAACGCGCGATGGACTTTGGAATTGACAAGTTTGATAAAAAAATAGTAGAGATGATTGAAGCATGATTAAAAAAATTTCCAAACATAAGTATGCAGTTTCATTAGCATGCATAATATTCTCTATTCTAGTCTTCTTTTATCCATTTTTTCTGCAGGGAAAATTGCCAATTCCAGCAGATACGATTGTCGGTCTCTATCATCCATTTAGGGATTTGTATGCAGACACAAATCCCAATGGAATAGCTTATAAGAATTATTTAATTACAGATCCCGTTAGGCAGCAGTACGTTTGGAAAGAGTTGGCTATTGATATTTATAGGCAAGGTCAGCTGCCAATATGGAATTTATATGAAATGTCAGGCAAGCCATTGTTGGCAAATTTTCAAACAGGCGCATTCTATCCCTTGAATGCTATTTTACTTCTTAACCCATTTTCATTATCCTGGTCTGTATTCATTTTGATGCAGCTTATATTGGGTGGGATGTTCATGTTTTTATATTTAAAAAGCTTGAATTTATCACCTCCTGCAATAGTGTTGGGAACAACTTCATGGATTTTTTCTGGATTTGCTATAGCATGGCTGGAGTGGGGTAACATAGGGCATACTGCGCTATGGCTCCCATTGATACTTGTAGCTGTTAATAAATTTCTCATAAGTAGAAGCAAGAAAGAAGAGATTATATGGTTTTTTGTTTTACTTTTTTCTCTTTGTTCATCTTTTTTTGCAGGACATTTGCAGACCTTTTTTTATCTAGCAATTTTTGTAGGCATATATACGCTTGCGTTATGGATTGTAAACGGTCGAAAGATTTCAAAATTCTTTCCAATATTAACAGTACTAGTGCTTTTTATAACAATTACTTCCATTCAGTGGGTGCCCACACTTCAATATATTGATTTGTCAGGACGAGCAGAAGATTTACCCAGCTCAAATCCTGGTTGGTTTATACCACTTCAAAATCTCGCACAGTTTATCGCACCTGATTATCTCGGTAATCCAGCCACATTAAACTATTATGGAATTTTTAACTACGGAGAGTTCGTGGGATACATAGGGATAGGTGGATTATTATTTTCCACATATGCAATCCTTTTTCGTCATGATAAGAAAACAATTTTTTATGGGGTCGTACTGCTTGCTTCATTTATTATGGTACTGCAAAACCCCATCTCTTTAATGCCATTTGTCCTAAAAATGCCATTTTTGTCTACTGCTCAACCAACAAGACTGCTTGTTATAATATGTTTTTCGTTAAGCGTTTTGGCGTCACTTGGATTTGATGCATTTTTGAAGAAAAACTCAAAAACACTTTTGCCAATTGGTATAGTTGGTATTGTTT
>CAYRYY010000059.1:0-7599 GCA_964428715.1 uncultured Gammaproteobacteria bacterium | reverse complement strand
ATACTTCGGGAGGCACTATGGGCGAATAGTGCACGCCAACAATAAGCTCGCCCTTTTTCACTCCAAATTCAACACCTGTAGGTTTTTGTCCAAAAGAAGTTAACATTTCACGCGTCTCTGTGTCTTTATAGTCAACCATAGCGGTTAACGGTGTTATCTGATATGGATTAAATGGTTGGGTATCAGAAATGGATACCCTATTTCCAAAAACTGTTATATTATGCATCTCTCCTTCAGTATTTGCTAACTCAGCAACTTTTTCAATAATATCTTCAGCCCCATCGTTAATCCTTTTACTTCTGTTAAGCATAGGGATTTGAAATGCACCATATCTTGCAAGGTGGTCAACGGAAAATGCAAAATCTCCATTGCTTCCCCATCTCGTCGTCTCATCACCGAATTGATTTCCAATAATATATGTTGGAGAAACAATACGAGCGTCCCGAGAATCATACCCTTCACTTTCTGGATGAGGCATTGCTACTGCTCTTGGTGAACCCTCCATAGGTGTTCTAACTTTTGCAGTATCTAAAAACACAATCGGCTCTTCTCCTAATTCACGAAATGCTAACTTCAACAATTCTTTCCCCATTCCTCTTACACGTTCATGAACTCTTGACTGAACACTTCCAATTTCCACGTTACCCATCACGGGATTTCTAAGTAAGAGAGCTGAGGCTACAATCCCTCCATCTCCATCCTGCAGTGCAATTAATTTAGTATCTCCTTTAACGAGTTTTGAACCTATAACACCCTCTGGAGTTGTCCATACTTCAGGATCCAATCTTTCAGGATGAGCGTAAGCCAATCGTGATCTTCCACGATCAGTGTACGTCCAGTTTTCTTTAAGTCCTGCAACAATATCTTTTGCATGTTCTGAAGTAGGTAATACACCATGAGAGCCTCCCACCCCATACACAATGGGCGAAACACGGAAAGATACCCCTTCTTTTGTCCTTAAAGAATCAGGAGGAATTGAAGCTAAGTGTGATGGCAATTCAGGCATATGGTAATGATAAAGGATGGGCTAAAAGGAAGCAATTTTTACAAAAATAACAACAAAAGCAGTAAATATGTTAAGAATTTAACAAATGCATTGAGGCTAATTAATAATCTTCCAGTGTGGATGTGTCACCTTCTGGCAATCCTAATTCTTTTGCTTTGAGTAACCTTCTCATAATCTTTCCAGATCTGGTCTTGGGTAACTTATCTATAAATTCTATTTCCCGAGGATATGCGTGTCCTGCTAAATTTTTCTTCACATGCTGTGCTATTTTGTGCTTCAATTCCTCTGTTCCCTCAACTCCTGGTTTTAAAACTACAAATGCTTTTATAATTTCCCCGCGCATCGCATCAGGCTTTCCAATAACACCTGCCTCAACCACCTCAGGATACTCTACCAGTGAACTTTCTACCTCAAATGGTCCAACCCGCTCTCCAGACGTATTTATCAAATCATCAGAGCGTCCTACAAACCAAAAATATCCATCATGATCAATATATGCCTTGTCCCCCGATATATACCATCCATTTCCAAAATACGAATCAAATTTCTCTTTATTATTCCAGATTTGGCGCATAAGTGCCGGATCCGTATCAGGCTTTATAACCAAACTTCCAATTTCTCCTAACGGCATTTCTTTCCCGTTTTCGTTGACAACTGCTGCAATTATTCCAGGAAATGGTTTTCCCATACTTCCTGGTTTCATATCCATTGAAGGATAATTTACAATAGCCATGCTGCCTAATTCTGTTTGCCACCAAGTATCGTGAAATGGGAGCCCAAAGACTTCAAGTCCCCACCAAATGGCTTCAGGATTTAATGGCTCACCTACACTAAAAAGCGCTCTCAAAGATTCTAGGTTAAACTCTTTAGGTTGTGTTTCAGACGCCATAAGCATACGAATTGCGGTAGGAGCCGTATACCACACAGTTACCTTGTAATCCTGTAAAATTGTGTACCATGTTGCAGGACTAAAACGCCCCTCATAGATTACAGATGTTACACCTAAACAAAATGGTCCCAATATTCCATACACCACACCGGTTACCCAACCAGTATCAGCTGTACACCAGTAAATATCAGAATCTTGCAAATCCAGCACATATTTTGTTGTCATCATAGCCTGCAATATGTCATAGTGTGCATGTACTACTCCTTTTGGTTTTCCGGTTGTACCTGAGGTATAGAGCATGTAAGAAAGCTCTTCTTTTTGCATATGTGCAATTTCAAATTCAGACGAGGCGTCTTCCATCTCTTTTTCATATGTGATAAATCTATCACCTGTAAGATGCGTTACACTGCCGCGCTCTACAATAATGATCTTCTCCAGATTTGGTAAATCTTTCCAGATTTTCTCAATGCGTGGAAAAAGCGCCTCAGTTGTGATTATCATTTTAGCCCCACTATCCATGAGCCTGTCAAACAATGCTGCTTCCTGAAACGCAGAAAATAATGTCCCCACAATAGCGCCTGTTTTTAAAATTCCCAAAAAAGCTACGTAACGCTCTGGAATAGTCGGTAAAAACACAAACACACGGTCTCCTCTTTTTATACCATTTGTAGTTATTACATTTGCAAATTTATTTGAAAGCTCTGACAAGTCTCCATATGTATATGCCTCTTTTTCACCAGTAGCGCCTTCAAACAAAAGCGCATTTTTGTCTTTTTTGTCTCCCATTGCATGCCTATCAACAGCATTGTACGCTGCATTTAGTGTCCCATCTTCAAAAAAGTCTATCTCTGATTGAGCACTTTCCCACGAAAAAGATGCATACAGCTTATCGTAATCTTTCATATTTGGAGCTATCTTGAATTCAGAAGTGTTTTTTTTAATTGTGTTTTCAGTTGTGTGATTCATTGGAATAAATTATAGTACTGACATCTATAGACTTTCTATTATGTTACTAAATACATTCACGTAATCCTCTAGATCCTTTTGCAGCACAAATTCATTTGCCTTGTGTGCCTGTGAAATACTTCCAGGACCCAAGATAATTACGTCTTTGAAATTATTGAATAATCCTGCCTCAGACCATGCTTGAAAACCTCCAATACTGCCTGCAATTCCAACTTTATCCAATGCTTTTAGCGCGTTTTGCACAAGTAAAGAATCTGATGACGTTGAAAAACTTGGATGACCAATCACTTTAGAAACTTCTACAGATGGGTCATTTGACAAAAGAAGCTTTTTTACTCTTTCAAGTTCATGGTCAACATCTATTGAAGGAAGTAATCTTCTGTCTATCTGCAGCATGCACACATCCGGCATAACATTTCTTGCAGTTCCACCCTGAATAACTCCTAAATTTTGAGTATTTGTCCCCAAAAGCTTATCTGTTACTTGAGCATTTTGACTTGCATCTTCAACCAAAATTGCCAGAGCCTTACTCATTTTAAAAATTGCGCTGTTTTTATTGTTTTCGTCGGGAGTTGCATAACTTCCGTGCTGTGAAGTTCCATGAGTTACCACATTTATTTGAAGAACAGAACGCTGAGAAACAAGAACTTTGTTATCAGTTGGCTCAATAAAAATAAACTGAGGATTTGGAAATTGTATTTCCTTCTTTAATTTCAAAACGCCAGCAGATGTCACCTCTTCATCCCCTGAAAAAACTAGGAAAATGTCGCATGCAGGCTTTGCCAAAAGACTATGCACTGCTTCAATAACGGCTGCTGTGCCGCCCTTTGTATCGCAGCTTCCCAGTCCATACAGTTTTCTATCTTTTTCTATTAATTCAAATGGGCTTGTTTCCCAATCAGACGATTCTGGAACTGTATCCATATGACATACAAAAACCAACGATCTGCCTGAGTCCTCTCCTGGAATTTTAACTATGAGATTTTTACCCTTAACTCCGTCTTCCCTAACCCATTCTTGGATATTTTTCTCAAATTTCTCAAACCAGGAAGAAATTAGCTCTATCACAGGAGAATTGTCTTGATCTGAAACTGACGGAATTTTAACGAGTTCTGAAAGAAGTTCTTGTGCTGATTTATTCATGCATCTATCTTACCACAATAAAGATGTATAAAAGCGTTACTATGAAATGGAAACAACGGTATATGAAACAGTTCCTGCAGGTGCCTCTACCTCTACTTTTTCACCAACACTTTTTCCAAGTAATGCTTTTCCAAGAGGCGATTCATGAGAAATCTTTTTATTGTGCGGATCTGCTTCCCATTCTCCCACTAATACAAAATCCTCTTTCTTTCCGTTGATTGATACAGTAATCGTTGATCCCAATTGAATCCCTTTTGAACTTTTGGCCCCTTCTTTTATAAGCTCCACATTCTTTAATATATCTGATAGTTCTTCGATTCTTCCATCCATCAAAGATAGATCTTCGCGAGCTGCTGTGTATTCTGAGTTTTCAGCCAAATCTCCCATGGCTCGCGCAGCTGATACGCGCTCCAAAACTTCGGGCCGTTTTTTCTTAGTCAGTTCTTCAAGCTCGTGCTTTAGCTCTTCCAAACCTTCCTTTGTTACAAATATTTTTTTCTTTGTGTCCATGGTGTTTTGTTTAAAAAAAACCCTTTCGCAAAAAGGCGAAGGGTAATTAAATATAACTTCAAAGGACACTATACTAAATGCATACCAGCATGTCAATATCCTGGAGTAAGACACACTATAAGTCTATATTTTGTGCCTAAATTTAATTCAATTGCAGTGATGTCGGCTTTTTTTGTATTTTTTGCTCAAGATATTTTATGGTTCTATATTTAACTTTTAAATTGTATAAATCTTGAATAATACTGCGGCTTTTGCGCGGGTGAAACATTGCCACAGATAAACCAACAGTTTCATTAGTTATTCTTCTCCTCATGTAAACATACTGCAGTAAAAATGCTGCAAGCTCAAATGGAAAAAATAAAAACATGTATGGCTTTTTTTGCTGACGCACTTTTTTAACACGAAATGCGTGAGGTAAATACGCAAGAGCCCATTTATTTACATATAGAAACTTTTTATCTGTGTCATCCTTTGAGTGAATGATTTTAAGCTGACTTACTTCATGAGCTGCATACAAACTTCTTTTAGAATGCGGAATACTCATATTGTGTTCTGACAAAAACATATTTGGACAAATCTTGTCTTGTGAGAGATTGTGATACCTCTCCCGCTTTTCCTTAAAAAGGATTAGCAGACATAAAACCAACATTCTCGTAATCCAAAGCGTATTCCTAGAGGTCACAAAAAAGAGATCTATATCATCTTCTTTTTTTGAATTAAACATAGAAAGACTTCCTGAGATCCCAATTAATTTTATAGTGGGAATATATGAAAGCAGTTGAGACACCCACAAGGCTTTTGCGTATTTCCTCCTGCTTTCCTGAAGTCTTTGTTGTCTTATTTTAATCAGGTTGTAGGAATTGGAAAACACAACATACCCATCTTTATCTACAATGATATTTTTTCCTAAACGGCACTCCAACAATAACTCCTGTTTAGAAACTTTTTTGTGGTGAATTAAGTATTTATGCAATTCAGAAAAGGTAAGCGAATACGAGAATACCTCCGCATAACAAATCGTTTTTATAATCGAACTTATAAGACTTTGCTTCTCCATGCTACTTGGGCTGCTGAATTCCAACGCCGTAATTTTTAAGTACTTGTGCCTCCCCAGCACCTAATGTGTCGATTGCGCTTTCTGCAGAACCACCTTCAAGAATTGAATTTACCGCATTTCCCATGTATGTGTTGAGAGCAGCGTTCATTGCTCCATCATATGTATCAGAAGAAAATGGGGTAGAAACTGCATTATCTGCTTGATCAAGAAATGTTTTAAGCAACGGATTAGAGACCAACAGAGTCTTCATATCCCGTCTTGGGTACAACTCTCCAAATAATCGCTGTTGGGATTCTAGTTTGTATAGCTTCTCAAGAGTTTCTTTTTTTCCTAAATAATTAAGGAATATAAATGCCTCTTTTTGATGCTTTGATTTTGTTGAAACTCCTTCAACCCAATATGATGCGATCGTCTCACTCCTTTCTGGCGTAAGATTTGGAACGGGAACGACTGTAAAATTTAAATCTGGATTTCTTTGCTTAATCTCAAAAATATCCCATGAGTATCCAAAATACATAGCTAGCGTTCCATTTGCAAAAGCCACCTTAGAATTCTCAAACGAGCTATCCCATGTTTTATTCCCTCCACTGTCATTGTCAATTGCGAATGCAGAATAAAATTTTGGACCTAAAGCCTCCACTGCATTTTGTTTTGTTGGACCAGAAAGGTTATATAAGTCGGCTCGGTTTTGCACTAGCAGTAATGAGATTATGTCAGATGCATGATAAATATTGTCATAGGTACCAAGTGCCACTCCCGCAGTTTTAATGCTTCCCAATTCATCCTGGACAGTTAATTTCCCTGCCATATCAGTCAACTCAATCCAGGTAGTTGGAGGGTTTGCTATGTCAGCTGCTTTGAATAAGTCATCGTTCATAAATAATGCTAACGTGTCTACCTGCAAAGGAACCCCATAATATGCGCCATTCTTGGAAATATCTGCTTTGATAACGTTATAGTATTGTGTATTGAGCTCAAGAGACTCAACAACATCAGATGGTAATGGGGCTAAATATCCCTGAAGCTGAAGCGGCCAGCTATTATGGAACCTATAAATATCAGGCCCATTTCCATTATCAATCCTAGTTGTAAGCCGGGCAATGTAGTCATTGAGTTTTGTAATGTCCTGTTTTTCATATCTTATTTTTATATCAGGATATTCACGGTTAAAATCCGCTATGATTGGCTCCATTACTTTAGAATCTTCCCATAAACCCCAGTATACTAATTCCCCCTTTGCAGCTCCCCCACCAAAGAAACGTGGAATAACAAAAAAGAAAACAGCAGCAGTTATACTACCCAGAACCAACAAAACAATAACTGCTATGAGTATTTTTTTCTTGAGTGAACTTCCGTTTTCCTCGTAAGGAACCGTGGTTGAAATAGGCGCAGGCTGAACGGGTGCAGGATTGTTAGGATTCATATATTCTGATGGTCTAAGTATAGTATAGTATAATAGGGCTGCACGTTTTAATCAATGAAGCACCATGGGAAAGAAACATAATACACATACGAAAGACAACGAGAGTACAAAAAAAACACGGAAAGAAAAAATTCTTCATACAGCAAAACCCGTATTTTGGTTTTTAATTGGTGTCTTTTTTGCAGCTTTCTGTCTTGCATCCCTCATGCTAGTTTATTTCAGACTAGCCTTTAAAGACCGTGTAATACCAGGGGTCTTTATTGGAACTGAATATGTTGGAGAAAAAACTACGGATGAAATAAAACAACTATTTAAAGAAAAAAATGCGCAAATAGGAGGCACTGTTTTATCATTCAAAACTGGGACTCAAAGTGCAACAATTAAGGCACAGGAGGCAGGAATTGGATACGATTCTGAACTAATTGCCATGCAGGCAAAAAGCATTGGTAGCTCAAAGGATGTTTTCTCCAACTCATATCACATCATTAATTCTTATCTAAACGGCACGTATCTTGAGCCTTCGTTTACCACTGACACTGATAAAATAAAGACTGTAATTGAACCAATCAGACAATCCGTTCACGTTGATGCAGAGAATGCGCTTT
>CAYRYY010000058.1:0-7657 GCA_964428715.1 uncultured Gammaproteobacteria bacterium | reverse complement strand
GTCGTAACAAGGTATCCCTAGCCGAAGCTGGGGATGGATCACCTCCTTTCTAAAAGAAAAACCCAAAGATTATATCAATGGTAATTCTTTTCGCTTGTCCTAGCGCCTTTAAGTACAAAAGGAATGGATATCCCGATTAGTCGGGAAAAACATTCCTACCACTTTTCAAGCAATCTTTTTACTAATGTTAAAAACAAGACACTTATGTTTATGTTCTATAGACCCGAGTGTCTTTTTTTGTGGGAAAAATAGAGTGTAAAAAAATGCGATGTGGTTTGTCCGGGAGTCAAAGTGAAAGAGTTATATTATTTATTGCAGCACAGCTTACCTGTTCCGCATGCGTTGTTAGTGGCACTTCCATACACAGAGTATCCTGTAGGACATTTAGATCCAGTTACGCATATATTCTGGGTACCATTTCCTGGGAAATTAGGGCATACGGTAGTGACAGAAGAAGTCGGTGTTATTGTAGCTCCCCATGGATTACCCGGCGTTGGAGTCTTCCATGGATTATTAGGTGTGTATGTGGGGGTAGGTGTAGTTCCGCAGATAGGGAAGGTTTTAATTTTACCCAGTGAGTATGCGTTTATTGCAGCTAGATCAGCTGAGGTAATTGTTTTCGTACCATTAATATCAGCTCTTAGAAGCTGTGATGCGGTGGGAGTTTTCTTGCCAATTGCAAATTCCTGTACAAGTAAAACATCTTTATTTGTTACATATCCATCAAAGTTAACATCTCCAGCGCCTGAAATTTTGCATGGGACTGGTGGCTTTAATTGAGTTGCTGTAGAGCTTGTAGGAGTAGGCATTGTGGATTCACAAAATGATTTTGCATCGGCAAGCAGCGATGTACCTGTTTGACATGTTCCCCCAGGTGATTTTCGAGTTACAGCAGCTTTGCTAAAACACTTAACGGTGTACGTAGATGCAAATACTGGTCCGCTTGTGTTGACGATGTTTGCACAGTTTGTAGATCCGCTTGTGTTAGAAAACGTAACTTGAGACACACTTGCGTAGACCGTATCTGTGATTGCTGCAACTTTTTGAGATGGATTTTGTGTGGAGTTAAATTTAAGAGTTAGTGGAAGGCCAATGGTAATGGCAAGAGCTGCAACTATAAATAATGATAAGAATGTTCTTTGTTTTCCCTTGCCCCTTTTTTTAGGAGCTGATGATTTTTTACGCCTCATAAGATTAACTAAATCATATGTGAAAAATGTTGTCAAGGACTTTTCACAACTCAGCAATAAACATCTATATAATAGCTTCAAATTTAAAAATATGGTAAACTGAGCGTGTTAGTTTGAGTGTGTATTGAAATAAGGCGCGGTGGCGAAGTGGTAACGCGGGAGTCTGCAAAACTTCTATGCGAGGGTCCGATTCCCTTCCGCGCCTCAGATGAGCATTGAACGTGGCGCAAGCCCAGAATCACATCAAAATAAAGATATTCTAACAAGAGTGTTAACTTCTGTTGTTGATGTTTCCAAAGGTGTGTTTCATACTATTCTTGGATATTTTGTGGATATAAAACAGAAATCATAAATATGTCATTTAATAAAGAATTTGATGAAGAAACAATTGAAGGAGAGTTTGCGCAGGAGCAAACTGACAAAAATCCCCGATCAACCCTTGAAGATATGATAGTGGCAGGCGAATGGCAGATGTTAACAAAGAACGAAATATATAAGGGGAGAAGCAGGTCGGCCAAAATTATTGCTATGCATCAGGCAATTTCCAATAGAATCAAAGAATTGGAAAAACTTTTTTATCCGCTTGTGCGTAATTACCCTGAAAAAGCACAGAAACTCCTGGACGAAATTAAAAAACTGCGTGCATTAAAAGATTATTTGCTTCAGGCATATGTTTGGGAGAGGCAAGGCGTATTTACGGAAGACGATATCCCGGAAGAACTCGAAAAACTTATTTAAAACAAATTTGTGGGTCGTCTCGGAGTCGGACCCCTTCGAGTACTCAGGGCGAGAACCTGGAGCACCAGGCATTCGCCTCTTTCTTTGCTTTTTAAAGAAAAGTGATTAGACATGAACATTTTTTCTGGAATAAGAAGTGGGTCGTAATGGAGTCGGACCATTCGCCTCTTTCTTATCAGGAAAGCGTTCTACCGCTGAACTAACGACCCTCGGTATTCCGATTCCAGAAATTAATTTTAAATGTTCATGTCTGCGGACGTGGTCCGAGCAGGAAAGCCCTGTCTGCCGACAGGCAGGGTTCTGACCGCTGAGACTTGCGACCCCCACAAAATTACTCAACCTGATATTTTAACAAATTTTACAGCCTCAACACAAGGAATTCTATAAAATGAAGAAGATGGCGCCTCCAAGTATGGTCAACACCACGATACTTACCATTCCAATTGTTTGAGCAATAGACCCAGTTGGTGGAATAGTTGGGCGTGGGGTAGGTTGTACTGCTTGGGCTGGAATAGATGTAGCCGTTGGTGGAACGGGTGTGTTTGTTGCAATAAATACAGTAGGTGTCATGGTAGCGCTAGGTGAGGCAGTAATTGTTGGAATAGTAGTAGGAGTTGCAGTTGGAACTCTTGTTGGAGTAGGAGTTGGACTTTTGGTAGGCGTTGGCGTAGGGCTTTTAGTGGGAGTCAGAGTTGCAGTTACACTTGGACGGCGCGTTGGAGTTAGCGTGGGTTTTTTTGTAACTGTTGGCGTAGGGCTTTTCGTAGGCGTTGGCGTGCTGGTCGCGGTAATATTGGGTGGAAGTGTAGGCGTTACTGTAGGGGTTGTAGAAGGTGTAGGCGTTACCGTGGGAGTTGTAGAAGGCAAAGGACACAAAGCGGATGCTTGTCCAGTGCTTGAGTTTCCACAGCTATTTGTGACGATTACTTCGCATCTGTATGTTCTTCCAGGAATTGGAGTGAAAGAGATAGAGCGTGTATTTGCGGGGCTTGTACCTTCTGTTAGTATCAAGTCAGTGCTGGTATCTATAATTTTATACTCATAAAGCGCAGCGTCTGGCACAGCGTCCCATTCGCACGTTGCAGCATTTGTACAAACTGGAGGAGTTTCTGAAATCCGTTGCTGTGGCGGCCTTTGCGTGCTGAGTATCACATACGAAAGAACCATGATAATACCGCAAAGAATTATAATTCCCGTGAGTATTATTTTCTTTTTAAGTTTGTTATTCATAATTAATTTGCTGGCGTACATGATGGACAATTAACTCTTACTACTGGCGTAGGCGGTACAGGGCATATAGGTCCTGTAACTGTTGGTGTTGATGTAAATACTGGATTGGTAGGTGTTGGCGTAGGGCTTTTTGTAGGCGTTAGAGTTGGGGTTGAAGTTACCCCACCAATAGGTGGTTGAGTAATGGTAGGCGTAGGCGTTTTGCTCGGAGTAGGAGTTGGACTTTTGGTAGGCGTCAAAGAGCTGGTAGGAGATGGGATTGTGAAGTAGCCATTACATCCTGGTTGATTCTCACCATTCAATGAGTATGTTATAAAACATGTTCTAGGTGTGCTTGGAGCTTTCCAAGTTGCATAGTCCCATCCTTCGGTTGTAAATGAGCCGCAGCTAGCATTCCAGTCAGAAACACGAGTGTTATTGTCGTTCTCTATATTTGCATAGAGATTAATTGACGCATTTGCAGTTGTGGTACCTTGAGCTGCAATGCCGCCATTTCCAGCTCTTGCATTCATGGTAAGACTCACGCAAGCTGGTGGCTGAGGGGAGGTGCAGGTGTACAAAAAGTACATGCTAGTTGAGGTTCCGTTTGCAAGCGTGATTTGAGTGGAGCCAGGACTGTTTGTAAATGAATTAGCAGCTCCTGTAGGAGAATATGACCAGGTACATGTTCTGCCGGCAATTGGACTAGATGGCGCAACGGATACGGTAGCTGTGTCATTGCAGCCGCTTCCAGCTCCTCCGCAACCCATTTTATCTAAAGTTCTACTAAGCACTGCGCCTGGTGAATAGGGGTCAGTAGTTGCTGACTCTTGCCTGAGAAGACATTTTACGCTTGTACAAGCAGGGTCAGCACTTGCCCCAATCTGAAATGTTGTGCCCGCGGGTACATTTACGCCCAGGATGGCCACATGAATATCCATTGAGCTTATACTTCCTGAATAAAAGTCAGAAACCTTTTTTGTGTTGTCTGCTGGACACGTATCAGATGGTCCATATGTTTTTGCTTCAATACAGTTTTGAGAGGCGCTAAATGCAAAAAGTCCAAGAATTGCAGATGACAATACAAAAAGTGTTAAAAGATAGTGCTTCATTTTAGATTTTCTTTCTCCCAAGCGGCTAGATTGTTATATTTTGTGTTCACTGCGTTTATAATCTTTGCAACCATAAAGTCTGTTTTGTTTGATTCAATAACTGGGGTAACCTTTCCTTTAGCAGTTCTAAAAAGTGTTGTGACAAATCCCGAGCTATATCCAGAATCCTTTGTGATGTATGCATTTTGTGAGATATTATACTTTGGGTCAGCTCCTAATCTTTGAACTAATGCTTCATATGCTTGAGTCACAGTTTTTCCTTGATTCATTTGGGTTCTTATATATTCCAAATTGTCTTTTACTTTTTTAGCCTCTGCTGAATAGTTATTGTTAGGGGCAACATATGTGCTTACATAGTCGGCGGTTCTGGATGTAACAACTGCTTTTTCCAAATCTAATTCTGTTTGAAGCAAGTTGAGTGAGTAGTTGATTGGAGTATCTTCCTGAGCAATAGATGTGTTGTCTTCCGTGCTGCTTATTTTTTGTAAAGCACGTCGCTTGAGAATATTGCGTCTTGCTTGCGACTTTAAATCTGGGTTATTAAGTGCCTCTTTTGCCTCCATGCCTACCATCGCAACTAACTCCTGGTAGATTTCGTCATCTGTGATAGCTTCGGCTGTTACTTGGGGATTTTGGGAGGCGGGAGGTATAGGAGTTCCTTGCTGCGTGTTATTCCTGAGTATTACAAAAAGTCCTGGAAGTAGTATTAGTGCACCAATAAGTAAACCAAACAGATAATATTTATTAAATGGATGATGTGATTTTACAGCTGGGATAGTAGCTTTTTGGGTTTGTTCTTTTCTTGAATTAATAAAAGACTCATAACGTTGTTTAAATTGTGATTGTGGATCCATATAAATACAAGCGAAGAAAATCCGCTTATTTAATAGTAGGCTGAATAGGAAAAAGAGTCAAGAAAGAAAGAGTTTTTGAGCCTAATCTCCCTGTCTATTTGCAAAGGCTGAGAGCAAGATATTCAAATCTTTTAGATCAACTTTTTCATCATCCGTAAAATCTGCTCGTGCTTTCATGGCAGCTGTGCAGGTAGATAGTTTTCTGAAGCACTTCATGAAATCATTGTAATCCTGAAGTCCGATAAGATTTGGTGTTGTAAGATTAACTTTTCCCGTAACAATCTCATTAGCTGGATTATTAGCGTTAATAGTAATTGTTTTACCAGCTTCAAGTTCCTCTACAAATCCAAGTCTTTTTTGGAGTGAATTATCTGTTTTTATTTTAATTTCATACACAGAATTGAACGGAATTCCAGAAAGGAGTACTTCTCCTTTATATGAACCGTCTGTAGGCGAATAGACAAATTGCGTACTCCTTGGGCTTCCAACTGGATTTGCTTGAGAGTCATACAGAGCTACATCAAAGGCACGCTGAGTGCTAGGATTATTGTTTTCACCAAGACTTGGGCTTTGACCATTGTTGTTGGTGCCTATACCTGGAAGTTTGACCGCAATTGCCAGTTTTGCCTGAGAATTATTAGGGGATGGGAGCGGAGTAGCTGTTGCTGGAATTGGCGTATTGGTTGCAGGAATTGGTGAATTTGTGCTTGCCACAGGCGTATTGGTTGCAGGAATTGGTGTGTTGGTCGCTGGAACGGGCGTATTTGTGCTCACTAGATTAGATGTTCTAAATGTTGAAACGGTTCCTCTTGCAATTTGAGGATTTGCGCTTCCTGTTTGTTCAACCACTACACAATAATGATATATCGTGTTTGGTTGCAGGCCAGTGATTGATCTGGTAACGGTTCTTGTAGAAGAACTTGCAGTATAGGAACTTTCAGCGCTTTTTGTGGTAAGCGCTTGGCACGCGTCATTCGTGGTTGAATATCTAAAATATACTTTAGAGGATAATCCAGCAGCATTTATGCTTCCTCGAAGCGTTGCACTTGTTTGCTGAATGCTAGTTGCGGAAATTGTTGTGGCTGACATGACAGGAATTGGCGTGTTAGTCGCTGGAATTGGAGTACTGGTTGCTGGAATAGGAGTTGATGTAGCTGGAACGGGAGTACTGGTTGCTGGAATAGGTGTATTGGATATGGCGCCTTGGACAAAAGTTACATCTGGTACACCTGGTATGCCATAAGAATTGTTGCCATTTGTGGTTGGGAAGCTGTCAGAACCAGCATAATATCCGCCATTAATTTCTATACCAGATGTTTGAGTGTTTTGAGTAAATGGTTTTACAAGATAAAATGAATTTGTCAGTAAACTTACTCTATAGTATGTTCCTACAGCAACCGGAATAGGAGTGATATTTGCAAATCCCCAACCATTTGTGGGACAGGTAACCTGCGCTTCTGCTAGTTTATTGCCTACATCATTCCACAATGTAACTTTACCGCTTTTTCTATAACACCATAATTGAGTAATAGAACCATTAGATAATGGCTTAAATCTGTATCCAACCTGCCACACGGCACCATTTCCTGTATTTGTGGTAGAGGGTGAATAGACATTTGTTGTAATGTTTTTAAGTGCCCCACCAGGAAGATTAGTGACAGGCGTTGCGGTTGCAGGAGTTGAGGCGGCAACTGTATAATTTCCGTTTATGAAAGTTGGTGTTAGTTCACCGCTTAACTCATTAAATGCTCCTCCTGAGAATCTCACTTCTGCGGCGCCCGCAGATACTCCTCTAAGTTTTAGTGTTCCCAGCACAACATCCCCACTAATATTCGCGGTTCCTACATTTACTGCCGTTTTATATGTTATTGATTTTGCTGAAGTATTGGTTTCAACGGGTGGTGTATAGAGAGCGGTAAATCCTGAATTTGGGTTTGGGGTAAATTCTGCAGTTATTTTGTCCGTTTGTCCAGGTTGTCCATAAGAAATGGTAAACTCTGCGGTTTGAACACTTATTGCACCTGCTTTTAAAACTACTTGAACATCTAGTGTTTGATTAAGGACAATATTTCCGCTAGTGGGCTGTAGGGTAACGGTTACCGGGTTTCCAGCCTGGGACGCAATGTTTTGCCTATTTTGTATGGTAAATATGGTAACAGGGAGTGCTATAAGAAGTACTCCTGCAAATATTCCAGCAAATAACTTTTTCCTGTCTAAGTTTTTTATTTTTTCAATAGTGTTTTTAATAAAGTTCATATTTTATTCTAAATAGTAATACATCTAATGTGCAACATTCGGATTTAAAAATCCAGCTTTCCATATAAGAAAGTCTTGTATGTCCACAGTGGCAGAATTATTGAAGTTTGCTTTAAGATTGGAAGGTACGGGGCTTCCTCCGATATTGTTAACAGTTAAAAATTCTCCTTTCCAAACTAAAAAGTCTTGAATATTTACTTTCTGGTCGCAGTTAGCATCTCCCTGCGGTTTTAATGGACACGTTGGGCCAGTGGTTGTAGTTGCTGGTGGAGGAGTTGGCGTAGGGCATGCTAGGAAA
>CAYRYY010000057.1:7102-7662 GCA_964428715.1 uncultured Gammaproteobacteria bacterium | reverse complement strand
ATTCTGCGGACAATACACTAATTATTATCTACATGAAAAGTGTCGTGAAAACAATCTAATTTGTAAGAATTAGCTTCACCTATTTTTCTTGACAACACTTTTACTTTCTGTTAACTTTTTACTCTATAGTACTAATCTCACCCTGCCTAGAGATTATGTGCTTTAAAATTTCTAAAAGAGCATTGCTTTTCGTACTTAAGAATTTATACAGTTAGTAGCGAAAGCGATGCTCTTTTTTTTGAGCACAGATTAGTGTGCTTACGCAGCTAATCCAGGCATCTGAATTCCACGGCTTATCATCTTTACAAACTGCTCTTTCCCTAATTTATTTAGAGAATCCTGATACGCATCACCAAATCCATCCATGTTTTTTACACTTCTTGTTTGGTCTTTTTTTTGTTTTAAAAAGCTTGGGAAATTCATGTCTTCCAAAGTATAGCATATGTTAGAATACCTTTCAACCTATAGCATATTTCTTACAAATTCTTCCTAGTCCTAGAGTATTTTATAGGCAAAATATATTGATAAATAGGGATAAAATATTTCATTAAAAAAATGTG
>CAYRYY010000057.1:2851-7092 GCA_964428715.1 uncultured Gammaproteobacteria bacterium | reverse complement strand
TTGCTGATTACTTTCTACCTCTTGACAACACAATTTTTTGAAACAAATTTCCTCAAAAAATGATGCAAAATAGACGTGCAAAACTGTTGAATACATACCACTCTCTTAAGCCTGAAACTAAGCTTCTACTTGACATTATAGGTCTACTTATGTATAATATAGGATATTATGGAATGGTTAATCTTTAGATCAATCGACTACGGACTTGAAATTACGAAGGTAATTATTGAGCTCTTGAAGGTTATTGTTTGGCCGCTTGTAATCCTGACTGTTCTCTCTAGATTCCAGCCAGAAATTAAAGCGTTCATACTCAAACTTGCTGACAAAAACAGAGGCAGAATTCCTCCTGAAATGTAATCTGCGGGGTAGATACACTATAAGCTGATTTACATTGCAATTTTCCCAAAGAAGATTCGTCCGGCATCTGTTTGAATAACTCGTGAGATATTTACTTTGACTGTCTTATCAATTAACAGTTCTCCTTGTTCCACCACTATCATAGTTCCATCCGGCAAGTATCCTACTCCTTGATGCGCACCTTTTCCTTTTTGTACAATTTTGACAAAAAATTCCTCTCCTGGAACGGCTGTTGTCTTGAGTATATTTGCCATTTCATAAAGATCAATTGAAGTAACCCCTGTAATACGCGCCTTCTTGGATAAATTGAAGTCACAGGTCAAAATTCTACCTTTATTTTTCCTGGCATAATTTATAATTCGCTCATCTACTGCTTTCTGTGGCTCACCGTCCTCTACATGAATCAGTTTTACGTCTTTTAACTTTTTGAAGTCATCCAAGGCTCGCAAAGCACGCTTTCCGCGCTCTTTTTTCACGTCATCTCGTGCGTCCGCTATATTTTTGAGCTCATCCAGTACTCCCGATATTACAATAAAATTGCCAAAAAATGCCCCCACTCGGGCTAAATCAAATATACGTCCATCAATAATGGCTGATGTGTCTAAGATAAATCCTGTGTCTTTTGAGATACTCTTTTTCTTGGGAGCAGGAGCGCGTTTTGGAACACGGTCATACACAGCTTTTGCAACTTGATCTGCGATCTGGGCTATAACTTTTGGCGGCAGCATAATACCCTGCACTGCTTGACGCGCTAATACGTTTGGGTTGCGGTAGTCCAGCTGCTGCTTCTCTGGAGGTATATATTCAACTTCAACAGCCTTAACTGGCCTTTTTGATATTGTCTTTTTAATAGTAGGTTTTTTTGTTTTTTCAGCCATGTATGCTCCTTGCTTTTCTGATTATAGCACAGCCTCGAGGCTAAACAAAGGAATATGTGCTACAACTTTGCGAGAATTCCTGAGATGGACGACGCACTTTCATATGTTAAAACCTTGAATTTGAATTTAGACGCTTCCTGCTCACGCTTTTTAAGATTTACTACCTTTTTAATTTCCCCAAGTAATCCCACTTCTGCAATCGCCGCAACTTTTGATAATGGTTTTCCTTTAAATGAGCTGAGTATTGCCATGCAGACTGCTAGATCCGCTGCGGTTTCAGTCACTTTAAACCCGCCAACCACGTTTATAAATACATCAAACTTTTCTAGTGGAATTTTCGCGTGTTTTTGGAGGATGGCCAACAGTAGTTCCAGCCTTTTTTCAGAAATTCCAGAGGCTACACGTCTGGGGTATGGAAGATTTGAGGAAATGGTTAACGCCTGAATTTCAACTAGAATTGGTCTGCTTCCTTCCATGACCACTGCTACACACGACCCGGGAGACGTTACCACATTTCCCAAAAACAGTTCTGACAAATCAGTTACCTCTTTCATGCCGTATTCATTCATCTCAAATATTCCCACCTCTGACGTGTCTCCAAACCTATTTTTAAAAGAGCGCAAAATTCTAACTCCCGTCATCTTTTCCCCTTCTAAATACAAAACTGCATCCACCATGTGGGATAGCATTTGCGGACCTGCCACCATTCCTTCTTTTGTTACATGTCCTATGAGAATTACAGGAATATTGGTTCCTTTTGCAAAAGAAACGAGTCTTCCAGTTGCGTGACGCACTTGCGGGATAGATCCTGCGTACCCCGGAACGTTTCCCCCCTCCATGGTTTGAATAGAATCAATGATTACAAGATCATATGATTCGCGTTCTGCGTGCAGCAATGCCGCATCTATGTCTGAGGTGGCTAATATATATAATGAAGCGTCTTTAAGATCTTTTGTGGAAAGTAAACGCTTGGCGCGCATGGTCACCTGTGCCTCTGACTCTTCACCCGTCACATATAAAATCTTTTTATTTTGAAAGGCTAGATTTAAGGCGGTTTGAAGTAATATAGTGGATTTTCCGACGCCAGGATCACCTGAAAGTAAAATTACCGAACCAGGAACTATACCCGATTTTGCCTCTTGCCCCAAAACGCGGTCAAACTCTGAAAAACCGGTAGATACTCTCACAACAGTGTTTATAGGCACTTCTGAAACTTTTTTAGGCTCTATAGTGCTGCTTACCGTTCCATATTTTTGAGATTTACGAGCAGTTCCAACAGAAGCCGACACTGCAAACTCTTTCATGGTATTCCACTCACCGCACTCCGGGCACTTCCCATACCATTTGGAGGAGTCATAACCACAAGATGAACACACAAATGAGGTTGCTGTATTTTTAGGCATAGTACAAGTATATTAAACGAAAGCTGAATAAATTCCAATGGGAATTAAGAATAAGGGGCTATCTGTAACCAACAAATGCCTTTGTAGCAATTGGAGAAAGTACAATAACGCGTCTTTTTGTGTCTATATCTGATACTTCGGCGGAAACACTGTCTCCTACTTTATATGTTACCTCAGCTGGTATTTTATCAGATGGGATAAATCCAAGTACTCCACCCTCTAGTTCTACTGATACACCGCGAGTTTTAACGTCTTTAATAGTTCCCTTTACTTTGTCTTCCTTTTTGAATTTTTCAGATGTTTCTTTAAATGAATCTGACAAAAGCGCTTTAAGGGATGCATTTACACGTCTGTTTTCAGAATCAACGTCTAAAATAGACACCTCCAGAGTGTCTCCTTTTTTAAACATGTTTGATAAATTTTCAACGCGCTCATAAGACACTTCTGAGATATGAACAAATCCCTCAATAAGCTTTTTGTCCTCTCCTGGAATAGTTACAAAAATTCCGTAAGACGCTGGATTTACAACAGTTGCTTTTACTTTTGTGCCTTTTGGCAAAATCTTTTTAAGAGTTTCTGTGTCAGTTATGTATTCTGTGGCTTTTTGAGAGAAAATAACACGCTTTTTAGCTCTGTCGGATTCAATTATTTTAACTTTTATAGTTTGTCCTGTCAGATTTTCATCAGTTAATACCTGAGAGTTAGGCAAAAATCCTTTAATCCCGTTTGCATCTACTACAAAATATCCGCCGCGTGTTAGATCTCCTACGCTTACCTCAACCGTTTCATTTGCCTTAACTGATTTGTCTAATCCTGCGTAAATTATGTTGTCTAGTGCACGTCTCAAAGACACAACCGGAAATCCTTCTTCAGCTTCTGGGGATAGTATTACACATTTTACCTTGTCTCCCACCTTTAAAATAGCCATGAGATTGTCCATATTGCTCTTATCAACCTCAAGCACTAATGCGTCTGATTTGGCACCAATATCTAGTAAAATCTCTTTGGATGTTAATTTTTTAACAGTTCCTTCTACTTCTTGACCTTTTTTAAATGTATTGAAATGGGACGACGAACGCGCCATTAATTCTGCCATTGATTGAGCCTGTCCTGAATTAGATGAGGTTTTTGGAGCTGATTTGCTCATGTAAAATAAATCCTTTCATATAGATTAGTCTATTTTAACACAGTTAGTTCTAACTCTCAATACTAGAAGATAATAAACAGCAGAATATACAGCAAAATAATTGTTCCGATCTGGGTTACTATTCCCCACGGCTTATCTAGGCGGGAGTTAATTTTGTGCTGGAAATGATACATCTGTTTTGACCAAGACACTAATGGGGATTTCATATGTAATATAAAGTAAGGTGCTGTTAGCCAGTCAGGAAGCTGTGAGAGAAAAATTCCAAGAAGTAATATCCCATACTCCTGCCCTCCTATATAGTAGTAGAGTACGTACGACAAAATAATACTCAACCCTACATCTATTCCTGCTTCAATAAACAGCCTATTCTTTGTTTTTTCATGATGGTGAGTTCCAGAATCCCAATGAGGAATGACGTCACACGCAAAGTGGGATGCAAATGCCAGAGGTAATGAG
>CAYRYY010000057.1:0-2841 GCA_964428715.1 uncultured Gammaproteobacteria bacterium | reverse complement strand
ATGAGAGATAAGGGTTTTGAAATTTTGCAACTATAAGTGTTGCGATGAGTGCATGTCCTGTAGCTGTCATGTAATTCATGATAGAAAGAATGATTGATTTTTGCAAGCAAACACACTTTTTGGTATATAATAAAGCCTCATGGATATATTTATAGTCATTGGAATCCTCATTTTTTCAGCCGTGCTGCACGAAATCATGCACGGAGTGGTTGCTAATAAACTAGGAGATCCAACAGCACGGCTCATGGGACGCTTAACACTTAATCCCTTACCGCATATTGATCCTTTGATGAGTGTTATTTTGCCTGCTGCCCTTTATTTTATGAGCGGAGGTCAGGTAATTTTTGCAGCTGCTAAGCCTGTACCTGTTAATCCTATGCATTTTAAAGATCCAAGGCGCGATATGGCGCTAGTTGCACTTGCAGGTCCCATGACCAATTTTCTGATTGCAGCTGTTGCTGCCCTTCTTTTCCAAATCTCAGGGGACGTGTTCCTGGCGTATCTTTTTGTAACTATTACCCAAATCAACCTATTTCTTGGCTTTTTAAATCTTGTTCCTATTCCGCCGCTTGATGGTTCAAAAGTATTTACTATCTTGCTGCCTGACGAAATCGCAGCCACTTATTTGTCCATTGAACGGTATGGAATATTTATACTGTTCTTCCTTTTAACATTCCCCATAGGTCCCTTCTCGCTTGGAGGAGTACTTTCACACTTTGTATATCAAAGCATGAGATTTTTAGGAATCTAATTTGTACTTGACAAGCCTTTCAATTCCTGAGCATAATATTTTAGATGGAAAAAACAACTCCTAAAACTCAGAATCTTCCTCCACTCAATGTTCTATTTAGTGATTCATGGGAGATGTTTAAAGGAAGCCTTTTAAATCTTTTAATTCTTACGGTCATTGCAATTGTGGTCTATGTTGGACTTTTTGTTGTAGGGCTACTTTTGGCACTCCCCCTTGGCGCAATTTCTATTTTTTCAGCAATACAGTCACAGGAATTGTCCCCTGCCTTTTTCTCATCTCTTGGTGGACTCGGGATAGTACTTGGAGTATTCATGATTGCAGCAGTTATAATTAGCTTTGCATTTCAAGCAGCAACTCTTCTTATTGTAAGCGGATATAAAGAAAAGCCACACGCAGGGAATATGCTAAAACGCGGTTTTTCTTTTGTACTCCCCCTCTTTTTAGCATCCATTGTTATGGGATTTATTGTAACCGGCGGATACTTTCTCTTTATTATTCCAGGTATTTTGTTTTATGTAGCGCTCTATTTTGTAATGTATGAAATAGTGCTTAATAAACGCGGAGTTCTATCTGCCTGCAGACGCAGTATTGGAATAGTATTTGCTAATTTTTGGGGACTTTTAGGCCGCGTTCTTCTTCTAACACTCATAGTTTTTGGAATTTCATTTATTCCAGGTATGGTTATTGGTGCATCTGGATCTGATACGCTGCAAGCTTTGTGGTCCATCTTCTCAAGTGTGATAAGCGTTTTGGTTAGCTGGTATAGCATTTCGTATGGCGTAACGCTTTATAATCAAGCAGAAAAGGCAGCACCGGACAACAAAACAGGCAAGCTTTTATGGCCAGTATTAACTGCTATTGTAGGATGGATTCTGGGAATTGTAATGATAGCCGGCATGCTCTGGTTTATATTTTCATTCATAATTCCACAAATCCAAAACGCAGCACGCGGTCAGCAAATGCAAAACTTTGAATGGTCAGAAGACGCAACAACTGGAGAAGAATTTAATCCTGAAATGCTGCTTGATCTACTCCCAACTGACTCTCCAGAACGCGCTGAGCTACAACAGGAACTAGAAAGATTAGAGAAGGAAAATGGAACTATGATCAAGATTCCATGATGAGGTACGAACCTAAATCGAACTAAATTCTATATGGAACCCTCTTCCACTCCTCAAGCGTCATCCACTCATACATCAACCATAACTCGCCCCAACTTTCCATCCATTGGAACGCTTTTTGGAGACACCTGGGCAATGTTTAAGGGCTCAGTGCTAAACCTTGTCATTGTGAATGTATTATATATTGCAGTATGCATTCTTGTGTTTATAGGAGCTGCTACACTCCTCATTCCTCTTGGCGGCCTTACAGTATTTCAAGCAATTCAAAATCAAACATTTAAACCAGAAATGTTAATCCCGCTTTTTATAAGCGGAGGCGTTATTCTCATTTTTTTAGGTATATTTTTTACCATCCTTGGTTTTGCGCTTACTGCGGCGCAAATATTTATTGCGGGCAATTACAAAGAAAAACACTCTCTTGGATTACATATCAAAAAGAGCTTTCCAAAAATCCTTCCGCTTTTTGTAGTAGGACTTATTACTGGATTCATAACCACTGGCGGATTTTTACTTTTTGTCATTCCAGGAATAATATTTACCATATTTTTCATGTTTGCAAGCTATGAAGTTGTGCTCAACAACCAGGGAATACTTAGTTCAATTAAAAGAAGTGTAAAACTGGTAAGTCATAATTTTGGAGAGGTATTTGTCCGCGTACTCTTACTTATTGGTCTATATATTGCCTACTCAGTTGTTAAGTTCTTTATTGATCTCCCAATTAGCCTAATTTCTCAGGTTGATGAAACACTCTTAGTTGTACCGTTTGTATGGGCAGGGATTTCATATTTTATCGAATTTTTTATCTGGATTTATATCCTCTGCTACTCTCTAACACTTTATAAACAAGCCGCAGCAGGACTGGAGTCAGAAAAAGGTAGCGGAAAACCATTACTATGGATGTTTATTTCGTCAATCATTGGATGGATTCTGGGAGTTTTGCTCATCGCAGTACTAGGAGTATTTATCTGG
>CAYRYY010000056.1:4862-7744 GCA_964428715.1 uncultured Gammaproteobacteria bacterium | reverse complement strand
TTCTTTGGATTATCATTTAAGTATAAGTTTATTTTGCAGTGGATTTTGGCGCTTATTATTGGAGCAGTTTTTTACTATCAGCTGGGTTATTCTTTCGTGTACATTCACTTTTTAGGTCAAATACCTCTTGGAATATTTTTCATTTTCTTTGCTGCATTTGTAATTGTGTCTTTCGTTAATGCATTTAATATTACAGATGGATTAGATGGTTTGTCCTCTGGTGTGTTTCTTATTGCGCTCATCGCATTTCTGGTCATCTCCAATTCAATACTTGACTCATTTTTGGCATTATTTATTGCTATTTTGATCGGAAGCGTTACGGCATTTTTGTATTTTAATATTTTCCCAGCCCGTTTGTGGTTAGGTGATGTTGGATCATTGGCACTTGGTGCAGCTTTTGCGGTCATCGGGCTATTAACAGGTAAGACGGCGGCTGTTGCGGTAATTGGAGGAGTATTTGTCATTGAAGTTGCTTCCTCCCTCATTCAGATACTTGGCAAAAAATATCTAGGACGAAAAATCTTGCCTGTTGCCCCTCTGCATTTATATTTTATGCAAAAGGGATGGGGAGAGCCCAAGACCGTCATGCGTGGATGGCTTTTTGCGCTTATCTTTGCGGTCATTGGATTGTACATCGCGTTTATTAAGTAGTTTACTGCTATGCGAAAACTTGGAGCTGCCCTATTTTTAACCACCTGTTTGCTTGCCGCAATTGGCGTTTTTATTCTCTACGAAAGTTCTTCATATACCGCCTTTTTAAACATTGGGGATAAGTATTATTTTGTAAAAAATCAAAGTATGTGGTTTGTGATAGGACTTGTTATGTGTCTTGTTGTATCCAGGATTCCGTATAGATTGTATACAAGGTTTGCGCTTCCCATGCTAATTGGAACATTTGGGTTGCTTATAGCAGTTTTTTTGCCCGGCATTGGTCTGTCTTTAAAAGGTGCACATAGATGGATCGATTTGGGATTTATTGTTATGCAGCCATCTGAGCTTTTAAAAATAACATTTACTATATATTTAGCTGCCTGGTTTAGTGTGAAAGAGAAAGGAAGACTGTTGGCGTTTCTTATGCTTTTGGGATTGTGTTTGTTTTTAGTAGTCATCGAGCCCGATTTAGGAACTACTACTGTTATTGCAGCCACGGCAGTATTAGTTTATTTTTTCCAAGGCGCTAAGGTATCAGAAATGTTAGTTATATTTGCACTTTTTGTTGTAGCTCTTGTAGGGCTGATCGGTGTAGCACCTTATAGAGCAGCACGGTTTGCTGAATTTGCCAATTTTGACCATTCAGATTTGTCTACTACTTCATATCATGTAAAGCAAGTACTTATCGCTGTTGGGTCGGGTGGTTTAACTGGAGTTGGATTTGGAAATTCTGTGCAAAAATATGCATATGTTCCAGAAAACACAACTGACTCAATTTTTGCAATCTTTGCTGAAGAGGCAGGATTTGTAGGATCATTTTTTCTTATTTCGCTTTTCTTTATACAACTTTTACTAGGGTATGCAATTGCAGCCAACTCACCAGATGCATTTGGAAGAATACTTGCATTTGGAATATCTACGTTCATTGGGATTCAGGCGGTAATAAATCTTGCAACGCAAGTTGTTTTGTTCCCTTTTACTGGAATTCCGCTTCCTTTCATTTCTTATGGAGGATCATCTCTTATAATTAATTTCGTGTCTATTGGTATACTGTTATCAGTTGCTTGGTACTCTACTAATTCAAAAACACATGAGCGTAAAAGATAAGCCTAAAATCGTACTCACAGGAGGACATTTGTCCCCCATGTTGTCAGTTATAAAAAAACTAGAAGATAGAGCTGACAGTATTGTCATTGGGAGAAAATATACATTTGAGGCTGATAAATCGGAAAGTTTAGAATATAAGTCAATTCATAAACAGGGGATTCCATTTTATAATTTGCCATCTGCCAGACTTCAGCGAAAAATAACTACCCACACACTCCCTTCTCTTTTTCGATTTCCTAAATCGTTTAAAAAAGCGCAGTTTATCTTAAAGCAAGAAAAGCCTGATGCAGTTTTAACTTTTGGAGGATACATTGGTCTACCCGTGTCACTTGCAGCAAGCTTACTTCATATTCCCGTAATATTACATGAACAGACCCAAAAAGCAGGTTTATCAAACAAGATCATTGGAAAATTAGCATATAAAATCTGTATTTCTTTTGAGTCATCCAGAAAGTACTTTGATACAAGTAAAACTGTTTTAACAGGAAATCCTATGCGTCTTGAGATATTTAAAGTCGACAAAAAGTATGAACTAAAGTTAGATAAGCCACTTTTGTGTGTCATGGGAGGAAGCGCAGGATCACATAGGATCAATATGTATATCAAAGAAATACTCCCCCAATTACTTGCTGATTTTTGTGTGATTCACCAAACAGGTGATGCGCAGGAATACAAAGACTTTGATGTGCTTTCAAATTACATAAAAAGTCTAGATTCTAAGCTGCAGAGTAGGTATGTGATTACGAAATTTATTGATGAAGATCACATAGGGTGGGTTTATAAACACGCGGATATATTTGTGTCTCGTAGCGGAGCAAATACAGTTCAGGAATTACTTGCATTATCTAAAAAAGCGCTGTTGATTCCGCTTTCATATGCTCAAG
Source organism: uncultured Gammaproteobacteria bacterium (assembly GCA_964428715.1). Classification (GTDB taxonomy): domain Bacteria; phylum Patescibacteriota; class Microgenomatia; order Levybacterales; family GWA1-39-11; genus JAGORM01. The sequence continues at coordinate 5,102 of CAYRYY010000056.1, read as the reverse complement.
GAGGAGAGCAACTGGATAACGCTAAGATATTTCAAAAATCAGGACTAGGAAAATAAATAGAAGAAAAAGACATACGCGCGCAAACATTGAATAATGAAATACTGTCTATTATTAAAGATTTATATTTTAATAATTTGCTAATAATAAACGATCCAATAAAATTAGAAAAAATAAAAATTTTATTTGAAAATTTTAAAAAAATATAAAATTTATTCTATTGATTCAAAATAAAAAATGATT
>CAYRYY010000056.1:0-4852 GCA_964428715.1 uncultured Gammaproteobacteria bacterium | reverse complement strand
CAAAAATAAGTGGCCGCGCAGTGGCAAATAATAACGACGCTGCGGACAAAATAGCAAACATAGTGCTTTCATCTGCCCAGTATGAAAAAAAGATTGTTTAGTTTATCAAAAACCCACGCGTCTACGGGACGCATTAAAATAAATCCTTTAAGAAAAGTGAGACGCGGACAAAAGCTATCCTTAAAAAAGCCCACAAAGCCTTTTTATCTATTCATCGTGTCTGTTTTCTTTCTAGTGCTCTGTGTTGTGCTCTACAGTATGCAGGATTTACTTCCAAAATTTAGCGGACGTACGGAGGCAATTGTGGCTCCAAATATTTCAGCTCCAAGCCTTTCAAAGTTTAATACACATTTAAAAGAATATAATATTCAATTTGATACTATGAGGATTGCGACAGAAAGTCCTACTGTAGTTGTTTATTTATCAAGCGGAGCATATGCGTATTTAGATTTGAATACTGACCCAAAAGCACAGGCTGATTTGTTGTCTGTAATTCTTGCAAGAATTAACCGAGAGCCATCAGTCCAAAAGTTAAAATATGTTGATTTGCGATTTGAAAAACCAATTGTTAAATATTAGTTCACAATGAGCACATAGGGGATTGTAAAATGTTCCTAATTGTACTATAAATTGATAAGAGGCCAAATTATATTTGGATAACCTCTTGTAAAAAAAAATTACTATATTATGCGTGACGCACAAATTGTTGTTGGAGTAGACATAGGATCATCAAAAGTAGCCACCCTTATTGGAAAAGTTGAGGAAGAAACGATAAATGTCCTAGGCGTTTCAGAAATTCCGTCAAAAGGGATTCGTAAAGGTCAAATTGTTGACATAGAAGAGGCTGCTTCGACAATTAATGCGTCGCTAGATGCCGCGGAGCGAATGGCAGGATACTCAATTAGCCGTGTCTTTGTATCCGTTTCGGGTGTACATATTGAGAGTCAAAATTCCAAAGGAATTGTTGCAATTTCTCAGCCTCAAGGTGAAATAGGTGAGCAGGATGTATCCCGTGTGCTAGAGGCTGCTGGTGCCGTTTCACTTCCCTCCACTGCAACTATTATTCATGTGCTTCCGAAAACCTTTACGGTAGATGGCGAGGGAGGGATAAAGGACCCAATTGGTATGACCGGAGTGCGTCTTGAAGTTGATACTCACATAATTACAGCTAATACAACAAGTGTTAGAAATATTGACCGTGTATTTGAGCAGGAAGCAGGAACTGGAATAAATGCGCTTATTTTTTCAGGATTTGCCTCTGCCTTATCAGTTCTAACTGATACGGAAAAAGAACTTGGAGTAGTAGTGGTAGATATTGGAGCTGGAATAACCAACATCTGCGTTTTTGTAGATGGAGCTCTTACTTACTCTTCAGTTATTCCAATTGGAGCGCGTCACATTACAAATGATCTGGCAATTGGACTTCGTATTTCTCTAGAATCTGCAGAAAAAATTAAAATATATCTTTCTCAAAAATATGGGAAAAAAGGATCTCCGGAAGAAGACTCGGGGGATGAAATAGATTTAAGTGAGTTAAAAATTCCTGAAGAAACTAAAAAGGTTTCCAAAAAGACATTGGTTGATGGAATCATAAAGCCAAGGCTTAATGAGCTATTTACTATGATAGGTATTGAGCTTAAGAAGTCTGGATTTGCTACTCAAACACCTGCAGGGCTAGTTGTAACCGGGGGCGGAGCACGTACTATTGGTGTTCAAGAGGCCGCAAAACGTATGTTGTCAATGCCAGTGCGCGTGGGAAGCCCTATGTATCTTACAGGCCTCATTGATGATGTGGAAAATCCTTCATTTGCAACGGCTGTAGGATTACTTGCATTTGGCCGTAATTTTAGCGTGAAAGAGTCAGGCAGCATGTTTGAGGGAATGTTTTCCATGATTCCTGGCGGAAAAGGCGGGAGCATGACTGGAAAAGTTAAAAAATTACTCAAAAGCTTCATTCCGTAGGAACATCCTTTCCGTAAGAGATACCAGTTTCTCTAAAAAAATACTAGAACAAACTTCTTGCAATGAGATTGCTGCTATGCTAGTATCTTAGTACTTCTCGTTCAATAACTAACTATGTTAATCAGACCCCAGACAGCTTCATTTGCAAAAATCCGAGTAATTGGAATAGGCGGCGGTGGAGGAAATGTTGTGAACTCCATGATCCGTGAATCTATGATAAAAGGAGTGGATTTTATAGCAATCAACACTGACGGACAGGCACTCCTTAACTCTCAAGCCAGTGCCAAAATTCAAATTGGTGAAAATTTGACCAAAGGTTTGGGATCTGGCGGAAATCCTGAAATTGGACAAAAATCAGCTGAAGAGTCACGCGAGAAAATTAAAGAACTACTGGAGGGAACTGACATGGTGTTTTTAACCGCCGGAATGGGTGGAGGAACTGGAACAGGGGCCGCCCCAATTGTAGCTGAAGTAGCCAAAGAAGTAGGAGCGCTAACTGTAGCCGTTGTAACAAAGCCATTTACGTTTGAGGGAACCAGACGTATGGTAGCCGCTGAAGAAGGAATTGAGAATCTAAAAGACAAAGTGGATACGCTTATTGTAATTCCTAATCAAAGAATTTTGGAAGTAGTAGACAAAAAACTCTCATTGCTTGAAGCATTTAAGATTGCTGATTCAGTGCTTAACCACGGAGTTCAGGGTATTTCAGATTTGATAACTATCCCAGGACTGGTTAATGTAGACTTTGCAGACGTAAAAAGCATTATGAGTGACGCAGGAAGCGCGCTTATGGGTATAGGAATTGGGGTTGGGGAAAACAGAGCGCAGCATGCAGCCCGTCAAGCGACTTCTTCTCCATTACTTGAGGTAAGTATGGAAGGAGCACGCGGAGTTCTTTTTAACATCATAGGAGGCCAGGATATAACCATGGCAGAAGTTGATGAGGCATCTAAAATTATTACAGCAGCAGCTGATCCGGATGCAAATATTATCTTTGGTGCAACCATTGATGAATCCATGCATGATCAGATAAAAATTACAGTGGTGGCAACAGGATTTGACGAGTCCAGAAGGAGACTTAAAGAGTTTGTATCTGCCTCTCCAGCGTACGCTGGAACGTCTTATGAAGAGAAACCATCTATACCTACACCAACTTCCATGAATCAGCCTATATCTCAACCTGCTCAACAGCAGGAAACTCCAAAAGAAAAGAAGGAAGAGGAAGAGGACTTCTTTGACATCCCCGCATTTCTAAGACAAAGGAACTAATAGACGAATCGAAATTGAAATTTAAGCTTGCATTATATATAATCCGTGATTATGGAGAGAGTGGATGGAAGACAAAGTCGGGCAAGTAGAGCCGCAAGACAGCAGGAAGCTGTCACTGAAGCTGTAAAAGCAGTAGATACACGTCGTGCTCACATGTCTAATTTGAGAGATAGATTAGAAGAAACTCTCAGGCGGGGAACATTAATGAGACATGGACGAGAAGTTGGTTTAAATCCAGAACAGAGACAGAGGCGTGTCACTGAGAAGCAGCGTCTGGACGCAAAGCTTTCTAGAAGATAGGAATCAAGTCCCAAAACCCCATGTTTCGTTCTCTATATTAATTCTTATAAATGTGTTTTTGCCATAGCTTTTTAAAACATGGGAGGGAGAGGGTGAGCGTGAAGTTCACCAATTGCATCATATAGTAATTTGAATCATTGTGTGATTTAGTATATAATTGCGCTTATGTCAAAAGAATTTGTTCCCATAACAGATTACACTAGAGTTAGCTTTAAAAGTTTCCGTGCTAAAACCATGCTGGACTTTGTTGCGGCGGGCATGCATGCCCAAAGAAGAATTGAAGGGTTTCACACTAGAACACAAAATATGAAAGGACGTGTTAATGACCCTGCATTAATATATAAACCGGATGGCGCCGCGCTTCGTGCTGAACGCAAGGCAAGGAAGATGAGCCAGGCAGTATTGGCAAGAACGGTTGGAGTTACCCCTCAAAATATAAGTAGTATCGAAAAGGGAAAGAGTCGTACGACTGTTGAGTTATGGGAGAAAATAAGATCCGTTCTTGACTCGAAACCCGAATAAGCGAGTTTCAATGGTAATTACATTTGCTGTATTAATTTCTCAAGAAATATAAAAGAGAAACTGAACTATTTTCTATACATATATTTTCCCCAGAGTTTTTTAAAATATGGGAGGGAGAGGGTGGAGAGCATGAAGCCAAGTGTGGGGACAAGTGCATTTATCCATGGATTTATTCCTAACACAAATTCCATGTAGAACGCTATTGCAATGTAGGTAAAAAGCGCCACCAATCCTTTTCTAGTCCAGCTTGTTTCCCACGCTTTATCAGACTCCACACTTTCATTTCTTCTCTCAATTTTCTCAATCCGTTTTTCTAAATCCTCTAAATTAGCCATAAGTGTATTGTATCAGCTAACTATTTTCTAAACAATTTGTAGTAGATAAAAAATACTGACATGGATAAAAATTGCACAATAATGAGTGATGGGATTACGCCAATTTTATCCGCAGAAAACCCTAGAATTATGGCAAATATTCCAAAGAATAGACTGCCAGCTAATGAATTTAGCGAATCCATTGTTGCGCGTTTCTCATGAGTATATTCTTTTTGCATCAGCATGCTTGTTGAAACACTTGATACACCATATAAAAGCGCATTGCTATTAAGTAATATTGGAGAAAATACAGTAGGGAAGATAAGCGCAATTAAATTTGAGATTCTATTGTACAGTGAGCTTATTATTAAAAGCCTTCCGGGATTATATTTGTCAATTATCTTCCCGCTGTATTTGAAGCTTAAAGCACCTGCTGCAAAAGTTAGCGCTTTAGATAAACCTATTGCCCATATGGGCCAGACCAG
>CAYRYY010000055.1:0-7951 GCA_964428715.1 uncultured Gammaproteobacteria bacterium | reverse complement strand
TGGATGCGACCGTGCTGAGCGCAACGCTCCGCGTCAAAACCCTCCTCTACCTTGTCGAGATCTATTTGGCAGCCCACCCTTGGGTAGCCAAGCTTGACGTCGTCAAGGTAAGGAATGTTCACTCCTCGGTCGTGTACTAAGAAGCCCAGTTGGGGTGTTATTAAGTAACTGTAACAGGTTGCTTAAAGCACTGCCGGTGGTAGTAAAAATTTGAAGCACCCTGCTTCACGCCTCACAAGCGTTTTTTCTACTACCACCGGACCCAACACAATTACCCATTCAAAAAATCGTCAATTGGAACTTGAAAGCATGGAAGAATGAGCGAATCTTACGCCCGAAAAGAGGAAAGGTATTCTCCGTCTCTTTTAGTAAGTGAGCGAATTCTGAAATGCATGAAAGCTACACTGACGAGAGCTTTTGATACTTTTCTCGGCCAAAAAGTATATGGATTATTTCACTCCAAAAAACTCACCTGGGGAAAGAATAAATCGTGTGCCATTTGGTTTTATAACTGTTCCAGTTGTAGTTATTCTAATTCCACCTGATAGACTTGCTTCTTTTGAAACCGCCGAAATTGATGCTCCATCATCCATCATAAGTTGTCCAGCCTCCAAAAAGTATAACGTCTGAGTATCAGTAGGTAAAACTTCCTGCATTTGAGTGTCCTTAGCTCTTAAAGAAGTAAGCTCATTGTCCCGAGCAATGATTAATGCACTATTTGCTTGAAGAAGAGGCACATATCTTTGTCTGGCAATCGCAAATCCCATCAAAAATCCCCCAATTAACGCAAGAATTATTATGGCCACAACGGTGTTTCGCATGTCAAGCTATAGTACTCTTAAAACTAGTTTCTGTCAAGAAATAATGGGGTTAAAATTCTTAATTTTTTCTGGATCTTTTTTTTGCAAATGCGGTTTTTACGCGTTCTATTGCAGCCTCAGCCAAAGACGCGCCAATTCCAACAGCAGCTTCCCCAGGATGAGCTGCAACGTTTGAGATAATATCCATTTTTTCCCGCACCGCTTTTTCCATTTCTGTTACTCTCTGCTTGATATATAAAACAGCCACAACAAGTGTAATAAGAATTGCTATTCCCAAAGTCATGCAAATAATTGCCATGACGTAAAATGTGTTTTCCAAAGTCATAAAGCTAGTATAAACTGTAGAGATTATAGACGCAAGTAAAAGTTAGGTAAGAAACTAGGAGACTAATTTGGCTGTAGTTACGATCTTTTTAATCTTTCCATCTTCCATTTCTATGGAATCAAGCCCTGTGGTACGAATGTATTCAGCCAAAAGCTCGGACAAAGTTTGCTGCTGTTCTTTCATTTCTTCCCGTGCTGCTTTTATTTTATTGCTTACCTGTAACACTTCAGGACGCTTCATGATTTCTGATTTTGTAGCTGTTTTAACTTTTGTAGCCTTTTTGGCTTCTTCTTCATGTTGTTTAAATGTGGCGTCATTTAACAACACGTTGGAGAGCATGTCACTTTGTTCTGCAATCTGAAGTTTTAGTTTTTCCAGAGTTCCTAAATGTCCACGGATTAAATTTTCCAAAGAAAGGGAAACAGTTGCTGCGTTTTCTTCTTTACTCATAGAAACAGTTGAAGTTTCTTCAACCGTCTCTCCATCAACCACTAAATCTGAATCTGTTGCTTTTATGATATTGTCGTCCTGCATGAATAACTAATATAAGACAAAAGAGGACTTTAAATCAAGGGGGTAAAATGTAAAAAACAAGAATACAAACTATTTCTTCCCACTTTTGGCAGTAACCGCAAAGATTGAAAGGGTTGCTCCAAATCCAACCACAATTCCCACTAAAGGAATCCATGGGTATTTTTCTGTAAGTCTGCTTTCCTCTTCATCACACAAATCTCCTACATTATCTGAATCACGATCTTCCTGATTAGCGTTTGGAATTAACGGACAATTATCAAGCGCTTGAACTACCCCATCTCGATCAAAATCACTGCATGCATCCGCATCTTGATCACTATTCTTTATAAATGGACAGTTGTCTTTCTCGTCTGAAACGCCATCTCCATCAGAATCAGAGGAAGCATATGCTGGATTTTGCAAAATAGTTCCAGCAGGAATTAATTTAGGATTGCTTACCGTATTTAAACTTAATGGACTCTCTCCAACAGGTACATTTACATATCCCTGGGGATTTACATACAGATAATAAGTCTGACCCGGCTGTGCTATAAACCTGACTGCCTGAGATATTTTTGCATTTATTTCGTCGAGTGATAGTTCAGAAAGTGTTAACGGCTGTACATGAGTTAACACTATTCTCCACTGCTTTGAGGCTGTATTTGGGAAATATAGTGTGTTTCCTGATAATTTTCCCTGACTTACTACCAATTTTTCCTCGCCAGTTACAGGATTTAGAGCGTATACGGAAACACCAGTGGGATTAACAGCATTTGGAGCACTTACTATCTCTATGCTAGCACTAGAAATGACAGATGGAAGCACGTATTCAAATGTAGTAGTTTTTTCTTGACCTGTGCTTTGCACCTCAAAAGTTGTTGTGCTGTTAGAGTCATGTAGAGAGACAATGTCAGTTGATCCCTGAGTTGTTATAACAGGGGTGAGCTTTACGGCCACACTGCTCCTTTCGACAGCAAGAAATCTTCCAGTCCTTACTTCAAGAAGCGCCATGGTATATGAATCCAAGGATTGAGGTAAGGGCATTTGAACAGCGGTAGGCGTTGAAATATCTGCAATAAGAGGTATTGAGATGTAATCTTTAAATTTTGCAATAAACTGATATGGATTGCCTGATGAGTTTTGTGCATAAGCGTGCCCTCCCATTACAAATAGGCACATTGCTAAAGCTACAACAAATACACTACTTAGTTTTCTTCTCATTCATGGAAAATTGTATAAATACTGATAACATAAATATGATTCCAACCACGATAAAGGTAACAATTTTGGCTGGAATTGACATAGACCATATTTCAAACAGCAGTAAACGACCTATTACAAAACAGGACAAAACAAACCCAAACCGCTTTGTCCAAAGTCTGCTTTCGTGAATTCCATAAAAGTAGGCAAATAGTCCAATAACTGCAAAGATTATAAGAACAACGATCTTTCCATCAAACCCATACTGTAGTTGTTTTAGATAATAAGGAAAAGCTGACCATATAAAGTACAAAGAGTATACTGCAGCTGCCACAAACAAAAATTTTCCAATCTCACGCAGTTCTGCGTGCTTTCTATAGAAGTATGCGTACACTGCTCCTGCATAAAGTACAGCATTTATAACTAACAACTGCAGGCTGTAAGTTGTCACTTTCTGGACTGCTCCCAAAGAATTTTGAGGCATATATCCGTTCTGCATAGGATCAAAGTAATTATTTAAATACATATTTGCTGAAATTCCTGAATACGCAGTAAATAATTGGATTGATAAAGCAACTGGAGGAATAAACAAAATAGACATAATCTGTGCTGGCTTCAAGCCATATACCCTATCCGCGAAAATAAACAAAAGAATTGCCTCAATGGAAAGAATCACAGGAAGCAAGCCCGGAGTTTTAATTTCAAGAAATGTTGCGGTTACCAAAAATACCACTGATACCACAAAGTAAAGATATACAGCATAATCAACTGATTTAAGTTTGCTTAAAATAAATGCGCCTGTCATGAAAACTAATGCAAACGTAACAAGCACAATGCTCCTGTTGTGAGCCGAGACAAATGACACAACCCATATAAAACAGTAGAGAGAAAACAAAACCCCAATTAGCATATCTTTATTGTCCTTACTTTTTTCATATGCAAAAGCCATAAGAGTTGAGAGGTAAAAAATGCATGTAAAGGTTACTGCAAAGAACTGAATCCATAGCGTTTGGTCAGGCGTTAAACTTGCTGAGAATCTATAAAACAGTGTAAAAATAATAACTGCTGAAAGGGGCATTATAATTAAAATGCGCCACCCTGTAAGTCTTACCAGCCAAATAAGTCCCAGCGTTAAAGCAAGTAGATATCCAAAAATTAACACAACGTCATTTCTGTCATTCCCAATAATTACAGGGGCCAAAACACCTACCAAGAATGCAAGTGCTGCAAGACGCATTGTCTTGTTTATGAAACTCGTAAACGTTAAAGCACCCACAACGCAGGTTACCAAAAGCAATGAAACCCATCGAGGATAAAGGGCTCTTACCAAATCCGTATATGCATATTCTGAGGCAAATACAGTGGCTAAAAGAATTCCAGCGCCAAGCGACGCCAAAATCTCACCTTGATAAATGTTCTTCTTAATTCGCAGATTGCCCAGCACCATAACTATCGCTCCGCTTCCAAGTCCAATTCCAAGTCTTCCCACAGGACCTATGAGGTTATTAACAAATGCATATGTGAGAAACCACCCTACTCCTAGTAAAATAAAAATTGCGCCTACTTTAAATGGCCAGTCTTTTGCAAACCATTTAAAGAAATCCCCAACTACATCTTTCTCTGGTGCGTTATTATTTGCTGAAACTGCAGGAGCACTAATTGCTTCCTTGGGAGTCTCTTTACTGGTTTCTTTTTCTACACTTTCATCTAGCTGAGCTGTTTGCGGAGTCTTTAGAGAGGCTGTCTTTTTTTTAAGATTACTAACAGCTACAAGTAGGTATACAATAAGGCCAATTTGTATAACGTTTAAAATAAAGTCCATTACTTAATTCAATCAAGTAGGATTTTAGAATGCAAGAGATAGAAAATTTACATTCGCTCTATTTCAACAGTTAAATCAAGAAACACTTTCTTACCAGTGGCTACTTCAAATTCTTTTCTACTCATAAGTCCTATTTCACGAATCATAAACGCATTATGTCCTATAACCATTTTTTTGTAATGCAAATCAGGCACTAAAATACGAGCTTTGATAAAAATAGAGCCATTAGGGCGTGTGGTATTTTCATCTACTACTATTCTTATTTTATATGGCAGCTCGCGTCTTAGTTTTAAATATGCTTTCTCGCGAATTAATTCCTCTATGTACATTTTGGAATCCATATTAAGCGCTGCAATTGGCATGGCCTGCTTATCTACAAATTTTTCACCCTCTTTTAAGTATCCAAATATTTCCTCAATAAGAACTGACACGTGCAGATTTTTCAGTGCTGAAACATGCACCACAGAATCAAATTCTTCTTCCATAAATTTGTATTGAGCCGTAAAATCAGGCACTCTTACATCTGATTTGTTGTATACCATAATCTTGGGACATTTGAGCTTACGAACCAACCCTAGTACTCTATTTTCCTCAAGTCCGCGGGGCCGAGTTTTATCTATTATGTAAAGTGCCACATCTATGTCAGAAGTTAATGCGCGTTCTGCTTCTAAATTTGCAGCCTTACCCTCTGACAGTTTTGCCTTTGCAAAAATTCCAGGAGTATCCACAAAAAGTATCTGTCCTTCTTCATTTTCAAATACTGCATATAATGGTAGCTGAGTAGTTTGAGGCTTAGGGCTAGTTATTGCCACCTTCTGCCCAACAAGGTTATTCACCAAGGTGCTCTTGCCTACATTCGGCCTTCCAATAAGTGCTACTGTTCCAACTTTTCCCATATGCGTATTATACCATGCGTTCTTGTGTGCCTAGAATATGCGCCTGTTTTATAGCTTCAGATAAATCAACAACATGACTTCTTATTCTTTCATCTATCCCCTCAGGAACAACACTGTCCATTTCGGGTCTATATGATTTTTTAACTTCAGTCAACTGTGCTAGCACCTGGGCAGCTTTAGAAATTTCCTTCCATAATGTAATTGCTATATTTTCTCCTGCGCATTGCACTTCACTTTCAAGCTCTAAGCCTTCAGAAAACATGTTTAGACCTTCACCAGAAAAATAAGGAGCTGCAAAACTAAAAAAACTATTTAGCAAAGGAGGGTTTAACTTTCCATCATCGGAATTCATAGCTTGCTCTAGTAAGTTGTGTGTTGGTGAAAGCAGTAGTGTTGTTCCTGCAGTTCCAATAACATAGAATGCGTCCAAAGCAGGCATCATATTTGGATGTTTATTTGCAAACCCTGAAATCAAATCTAAATTACTTTGAACGATTGCCTCCACAAAGCTCTGATTATTCCCTAGACTCATGAAGTTACTGACTACTCTTTCAGAAAAGCTTGGAACTTGTCTGGATTCCTCAACTCCTTTTTGTGTTCCTTGCGCAAATGCCGCTAAACGGGTTCTCACCACTCTTATATATCTATACTGCTCATCGTTAAAGCTAGTTCTTACATGATAATCAGCACTTAATGAATTGTGAGATTCAGGCTCGGGAATATAGGAAGGTCGTGCTCCTAACCTTGGAAAATGACCCAAAAGCCCTACCTCTTCCCCTTTGTAATCAGCAAACACCGCACTCACTTTGTGATACGGCTCATTAATTAAAGCAGAAACGCGAATAGGTCGTGGCTCTTTTGATTCTATAGTCATAAAGAATTTTACTATATTTATGGGATAATTTCAAACTATGGGACTAATTACTACCTACTCTTTTTAACTTCATATATAAATAAGCATCTACCTCGTTAAAGTTGCAATTATAAATAAAGTAACCTATAATATACAGATGCCACACGAATTCCCTACTCCTCTAGGCACTGTGGGAGAAGTAAAACGCTCTCTTTCTATCAAAAAGGTGGGCATAAATAAACTACAACAAGCTCGCGAGGCTCACCCTGAATATGCAGCGCCCTTTAATTCACCCGAATTCCTTGAAACACTTGCTGCAGGATACAAAGGCGAGCTAACCGTGCTCAATTGGGATAGTGGACTTATTCCCCTAGTTATACCACCTAAAAAACTTGGCTTATTAGGATCTGCAAATAGAAATTCTATTAGATATGTTGGTGTAATACATGATGAGGCGAGCGAAATTCCTCAGGCTTTGTCTGTTTTAAGTCATAGATTGGCCTTAATGGGAATACTGGACTATAGAAGTTCTTTTGCGCCAGCAGTTCAAGTTGATACCTCAAAACTTGGGAAGAATGCGGTTGCAACGGATAATACCACATGTGTTTTACCTCTTGATAACCTAAATTCTGAAGGAGTCTCTAGCACGGCTGACAAACGAATGAAGGAAAAGGCAAGAAGTGCTATAAAAAATGGCCTTGAAATACGTACTGCAACTGAAACAGACGTAACACGGCATTTACCAAGGCTTCTTGCACAAGCGTATGAAAGAAATGGCTCAGTCACTTCCATGCCTGATGCACTTCCCCAAGCGTTATGGAACAGACATCACAAAGATTCTTCTGTACATATGAGCGCAGCATATAAAGACGGAGAGCCAGTGGGAGTATTGGTTGCTTTAACTGACACAGAAAGCGCATATAGTGCGTGGTATACAAGAACATATGATGAGCGTTTTAAAAACATTCCTGTGCTTGAAGCACTCATTGCACAAATGTCAAAAGAGGCCCAAGAAAAAGGACTTAAAAAATATGATCTAGGAGGAGGAACACCTGGGATTATAGAGTTTAAAAAAAGAATGGGCGCATCCCCTATTCCATACGCACATATAGATATTACTCATTCTGCAGGAAGAATAGTTAGAAAAACAAGAGATACACTCCGTCAGCTTAAAACACGTGCATAAAGTTAGTTTTTCTATCTCCAAGATTGAATGAATTCATGCTTTCCCGTATAATTACACATAATCTAGGTAATATAAACGAAGGGATGTGATGAAATGGTATCATAGAGGTCTCCACCCCGCCTCTCGCGAGAAGCGGGGTCCAAAACCTTACTACTAACATGTATTATGTTTATGTCCTTAAAGGCGAAAACGGTAAGCTATATATAGGGCGTTCAGATAACCTTAGAAATAGAATAAAAGATCATATTGACGGAAAAGTTTATACAACCAAGTTAATGTTAAATCAGAAATTGTTTTACTACGAAGCATACACAGAGAAAGAATCATCTCAAGAA
>CAYRYY010000054.1:0-8080 GCA_964428715.1 uncultured Gammaproteobacteria bacterium | reverse complement strand
TTTTCATCAATAACAAAGAACAAAGGTCTGTCTGCAATGGGCATATTTTTGTTTTGCTCCTGCATATAAAAGTTCTCTGCTTTTTGAAAAGCTACTTTTACACCTTCTTCACTTAAAAACTTGATCAAAGGTCTGTACTTGGGAAGGGCTCTGTACACCCGGAAAAGATCGAGACGGCGTGGTCCTTCATTATGACCGGTTTTTCCATCTTTTATTTTTTTTCTGGCTTCCGCCAATAGTTCTGTTGCCTGTTGTCTTTGAACACTAAATAGTTTTTCAATTTTCGGATTGAGTTCCAGATATTCCTGTTCTTCCAGACCTTCCGGTACAGGACCGGAGATGATAAGCGGTGTTCTGGCATCATCAACCAAAACAGAGTCAACCTCATCAATTACAGCGTAGTAATGCTCACGCTGAACAGTTTGGTTTATGTCCTGAACCATATTATCCCGCAGATAATCAAATCCAAACTCAGAGTTAATTCCATATACTATGTCTTTTTCGTAAGCTTCTTTTCTTGAAATTTGTTTTAGATGAATTAATCTGTAGTCCTTTGCCTCAGGGTCTGTGAATTCAGGATCATATGCGTAAGATTTGTCAGAAATAATAGTTGAAACACTCATTCCAAGAAGGTGAAATACGGCCCCCATCCATCCGGCGTCACGACGAGCCAAGTAGTCATTTACTGTTACTAAATGCACAGGAAGCCCTGTTAACGCGTGCAGATAAAGTGCTGGAACCGCTGATAATGTTTTTCCTTCTCCAGTTTTTTGCTCGGCAACCTTTCCTTGCGCTAGAACCGTTGCTGCAATCATCTGCACATCATAATGCCGCTGCCCTATTGCTCTACCTGCAGCTTCACGAACCAATGCAAACGCCTCGGGCAAAACACTGTAAATACTTTCTCCTTTGTCAATCCTATTCTTAAATTCCTGAGTTTTTTGCGCAAAGTCTTTATCTTTTAGCTTTTTGAAGGCGTCCTCATAGGAATTTATCTTGGAGATTACAGGAAGAATCTTTTTTACCTCGCGGTCATTTGAATCAAATATTTTAGTTAATACGCCTAACATAAGGATATGGGGCAAGAACGAGTTTATATTGTATCAAAGAAGCTGTTCAATTTCATTACCTAAGTTAAAATGGAAACCCCCCGCAATGACGCGAGGGGTTTGAATACCATTTGATCAATTGGTATTCCGATTTAACGGAATCCAATCAGAAAAATACTAACCTTAAGCTCGGCCAAAAGAAATAAGGTCAAAGACCACAATCTTTAGGCTTTGCTAAAGATTATTTCTTTTTCTTTGTTGCTTTCTTAGCTGCTTTCTTTTTCTTTGCTGGCATGGACAGATCACCTCGCTTTCTTCATTCTAATAAATTAGAAGATATAGGATGTATTTATGGTGATAAAATTAAGACTTTTTGTCAAGAAAAATACTCTGCTTCAGAAATGGCAAATTGCGTTGTAAAATCAATAAAAAACACAAAATTTAAAATGTGTTTTTGGTCATTTGCTTGAGGCTAAAAAGTATGCTTAAAATGCACACAAAAAAGAAAGAAATTATTTAGTGGTTTTTGGAGAAATTTTTACAAATCCTGTATACTTCTGAAGAACCTCAGGAATCACAACGCTTCCATCCTCTTGCTGATAATTTTCAAGTATTGCTATAAGCGTTCTTCCAATGGCAAATGCTGTTCCATTAAGGATGGATGCGAATTTTTTGTCGTTTCCATCTTGATACTTTATTCCTAACCTTTTTGCCTGAAACGTACCAGTTGTTGAAATGGAGTGAGTTTCTCTATATTTTTCTTGTGCGGGCATCCACGTTTCAATATCTAGCGTTTTTGCAGCTGGAAAAGATATGTCGCGGGAGGCCAAACGCACAACCCTATAGGAAAGCCCTAAATCACTCATAAATTTTTCAGCAGTAGCAGTTAAAAACTCTAATTCTGATAAGTCATCTTCTTGCTTAACATATGACACCATCTCCACTTTCTCAAATTGATGAACTCTCAAAATTCCCTTTGTGTCTTTCCCGTAGCTTCCTGCTTCACGTCTGAAAGCGGGTGAAAAACCTGCATATCTCTTGGGTAAATCTTTAGCTTGGAAAGTTTCATCTTTATGCATTGGCACTATGGAGTGTTCTGCGGTACCAACTAAATAGAGTGAGTTTTCAGATTCTTTTCCTTTTTCAATTTCTTCTACGTTTGTAGTTATGTAATAATTATTTTTGTTTTCTTCATTCCAATACCCCAAATCCTGTGTTATTTCCTGCTTAATCAATACTGGCGGAAAAATTGGAGAAAAATTTTTGCCGCGTAGTGTTTCCAGTGCGAATTGAACCAGCGCTAACTCTAAGAACACCGCTTCGTTTTTAAGATAGGTAAACCTTGCGCCTGACACCTTCGTAGCTCTTTCCACATCTATTATGTCTAGTAATTCTCCCAGCTCTAAATGATCCCGTGGTTTAAAATCAAGTTTTTTTGGATCTCCTACCGTTTTTATTATTTCAAAATCATCTTCGCCTCCTACTGGTACATCTGATAATGGAAGATTGGGCACTTTCAAAAGAAGGGTGTCTAACTTTTGCTTTAGCTCTTTTAGTTCAGCCTCCAAGCCCTCCATCTCTATTTTGATGCGCTTTCCTTCTTCAATATTGCGCTCTTTGGCTGCTGCATTTCTTTGTGCTTGCAGGTTTTGCACTGAAGTATTTAGTTCTCTGTATTTTGTATCCAAGTCCAGTATTACAGCAAGGTCAAGCGTTACGCCTTTTTTGAGCGCTCCCTCTTCTACTTCTTTTTGATTTTCGCGAATATATTTAATGTCTAACACAATACGTATTATAACTTATAAGTGGCTTTTAAGAAATCCTGAAGTTTTGCTAAAGCGCGTCCACGGTGAGAGATAGAGTTTTTTAATTCCCTAGGCATTTCTGCAAATGTTTGATCATGCCCTTCGGGCACAAAAATCCTATCCCACCCAAATCCATTGTCTCCTCTTATTTCGTATGCAATCGTACCAGTGGATTCTCCGTAAAACAAATAAGGTTTATTTCCGTCATGAAATCCAATTGCAAGACGTGCTTTGGCCCTCCTATCTTTCTCTTTTTCAAGAAGTTTGAGTACTAAGCTAGGTCCATCTCCAGCTTTTAACATCCATTTAATCAGCGGTCCTGGGAAGCTATTCCAAACGCCCACCTCAAATGAAACATCATCGATTAAGACTGGCGTTTTTAAAATCTCATAAGCCTGGTTGAGCTTGTGCAGAGCTACTTTCTCTAAATCCAATTCCTGAATTTCATCCAGCTCTATTTTTGACACTTCCAGATCAATGTTTAGAATCTCCTCAGTTTCACGCGCTTTAAACTCATTTCCTGTTACAAAAGTTATTTTCATATATAAGTATTTAAAATAGTAGTAAAGCAAGGCTTTCTCATTGATCATTATACTTCCTCAAGACCATTTGGTACAATTGCGTATATGACAAATACAAACTTGATCCTGAAGCCAAATTCTGAATACGAATTATTTGATTCTGGAAACGGCAGGAAGCTTGAAAGATTTGGAAAATACACGCTTACCAGACGTGAGTCTCAAGCTATTTGGAATGAGTCAGATCTTGCGTTATGGGAAAAAGCAGATGCTGAATATGTGCGTACAAATGACAAGTTTGGTGAATGGAACAAAAAAATACTTTCTATGCCAAATGATTGGGATTTTAACCTTGGAAATCTTAAAATGAAGCTAAAATTAACTCCATTTGGTCATGTAGGTGTTTTTCCTGAATTGCAGGAGCAATGGAATTGGCTGACTAAAATAGCCTCTCAAGCGCAATCACCTAAGGTTTTATCTTTGTTTTCCTATACGGGTGCTGCAACATTGACGGCTGCTGCAGCAGGCGCGCACGTTACTCATGTAGATGCATCAAAGCCTGCAATTACCTGGGCCGCGGAAAACCAAAAATTGTCAGGCTTATCTGATAAACCAATCAGATGGATTGCAGATGACGCATTAAAATTTGTAAAACGTGAAGAAAGAAGAGGGGCTAAATATGATGGAATTATTATGGATCCGCCTAAATTTGGGCGCGGTCCAAAAGGTGAAGTATGGCAGTTTGAAAAAGATTTTCCAGAATTAATGGACGCATGCAAAGCTATTTTATCCCCCAATCCGCTTTTCTTTTTAGTAACCGCTTATACCGTGCCAGTTTCTCCAATTTCTCTGGCAAACGTAATGTCTCAAACTCTAGAAAATGAGAGCGTGGACTATGGAGAATTATCTATTGAAGATTCATCAGGAAAACTACTCCCCACCTGCATTTTTAGCAGATGGTCTAATGCTTAAAAGTTTGCAAGTCTTAATATGTCATCTTTAGAAACAACACCCTGGTAAACTTTATACCACATTTGTCTATCCTGCTGAAGCCTATACCCCAAAATGCCTGCAAAATACGAAGTCCAATTCTTCCTTGAATGAGGCTCTCCTTGCGAATTTAACCCCACCCCTTTTGAAGTATCATGTATACCAGCTATTACATTCATCCCATCGAATCTAGGATTATTTTTCAGCACTTCTTTTATGACTTCATCCGTAATAAGAATAAGACCTGATCCATAACCAAGTGATTCATATAATGGTTTTGTTTTGGAATCTGATCTTATTACAACAGTGTTTTGCACATGGGGGTCGGTGTAAAATCTGTAGTCTCTGCGAGAACGTTCTGCACTGTTGGCACCTCTTATTTCAGTTATAACCAAGGGCACTTCTGATGATTTAAAGTCATAATGAAGGAAGTTTTCAGCGCTTGCATTAAGCGGAACAAAACCATTTCCTCTATTTACTGCACCCGTAGATACTAACCGCTTCCATGCATGTTGTATTTCCAAAGATCCTTCTTTCAACCTGTACTCAGGAGACAACATCTGGCTGTTCCTTATCTGAAGAGACATCCGGCTTCATGGTGGGGAAAAATACCATTTCGCGGACGGGTTTATCAATAAGCATTGCAAAAAGTCTCTCTGAAACACCAAATCCAGCCGCTGGCGGCATTCCGTATTCAAGAGCCTCTACAAAATCTGTATCCATCATTTGCGCTTCCTCGTCTCCTGCTTCCCGCAGCTTCATCTGCTCTTCAAATCGCTCACGTTGGTCAATTGGATCATTTAATTCTGAAAACCCTTTACCCAACTCTGAACCCATTGCCAATATTTGCATACGCTGCACTTTTTCAGGAGTTTCTGGAATACGTTTTGCCAACGGCTCAACTTCTACTGGATGATTCAAAACAAACATAGGCTGAATAAGCTTTGGTCTAATTGTTTTTTTGTATAAATAATCAAGAAGTCTTCCTTTTCCTAAATTTGGCTCTACATTTACATGAAGTTTATCCGCTAAGTTATACAAATCGTCCACTGACATTTCATCAATTGATACATTCCAATGCTCGTTTAATAACTCAGTATAGTCTTTGCGAGGCCAACTACCTTCCCATTTAATCTCGT
Organism: uncultured Gammaproteobacteria bacterium; assembly: GCA_964428715.1. Taxonomy (GTDB): domain Bacteria; phylum Patescibacteriota; class Microgenomatia; order Levybacterales; family GWA1-39-11; genus JAGORM01. The sequence continues at coordinate 2,579 of CAYRYY010000054.1, read as the reverse complement.
TATTATTCCAAGTGGTCGTAAGTGATCCAAATGTTTCTTTTATTACTTTTTTATACATTTCTTCAATAAGATCCATTAACTGGTTGTAATCAGCATATGCCCAGTAAAATTCCAACTGCGTATAATCCTGCAAGTGCTCATCATCTATCCCTTCATTTCTGAATATACGGCCTATTTCAAATACTTTTTCAAATCCACCTACAAGCAATCTTTTAAGCGGCAACTCAAGTGAAATTCTTAAATATAAATCCATATCCTGCGCGTTGTGATGTGTTACAAAAGGACGTGCGTCAGCTCCTCCCGGAATCATCTGTAAAACTGGTGTTTCCACCTCTAAAAATCCTTTTTCAACCATAAAATTGCGAATGCTCTGCCAGAATTTAGTTTTTTTCTTGAAATCATCCCGCACCTCTGGATTCATCAAGAGGTCTACATATCTTTTGCGAAGTTTTAATTCTGTGTCTTTCAAGCCATAAAATTCAGATGGAAGAGGAAGTAATGATTTGGTGAGTAACTTCCAAGACTCAGGAGCTACAGAAATTTCACCAGCAGTAGTTTTGACCACTTCCCCTTCTACTTCTATAAAGTCTCCAATATCCAGCAGCTTTAAGTTTTTGAAGGAGTCACCAAGGAGTTTTTTTTGAAAGAAAATCTGAATTTTGCCTGACTCATCTTTTAAATTCGCAAACGCAATATTTCCATGTTCCCTAAAAGAAAACAGCCTGCCTGCAATAGCCACCTTTTTACCTTCTAAATCAAGCGCTTGTAAAACAGTGTGAGTTTTGCGTGTACTCGCTGGATACGGATCTATGCCTAATTCTTTTATTTTGGCCAATTTTTCAAGCCGTGCTTGTTTTAATTTATTCTCATCCATATTTACGTATTATACAACTCGAGGATTGATTTATATATATCTCTCATCCTATGAAAAGATTTAACACTTAACCATTCATCTTTTGTATGTCCTCCGCCACCTATTGGACCAACGCTAATTACAGGAATATTCAATCTATTAGCAAATATGTTCTCATCCGCAACAGAACCCGTGTAAATTGGAGTCACCCTATTTGGGGAGAATACCTCTTTCTCTAATTTTTTAAGAAATGTGCCCTTGCGGTCTACCTCATACGCGTCACCATATGGGGTTTCTCTCTCAACCAATCTTACGCTAACAGCCACATTAAGTGATTTGGCAATTGATTTGATTTTTTGAGCAATTATTTCATAATTTACTCCTGGCACAGACAGCACGGAACAGCTTACAACACACTTATCGGGTATGGAAAATGAAGTGGTGTCGCTATGGACTGATTGAAACACAAATTCCGTTTCCCCCAAATATTTGTTTCTTTTTAAATGGGTCTTGGATAGGGCATCAATAAGCAGGGCTGCATCGTTAATGGCGTTTTTACCATGATTGCTATCTGCTGCATGAGATTTTTTCCCTGCCACGCCCATCTCAATTAATATTCTTCCTTTCCTTCCATACACCACACTAAATGGCTGATTAAAATCTTTTATCTGTCCGCTTTCACCAGAAACTAAAAACCCAATATCATGTAATTTTTTAGAATTCACTAAATCATGTGCACCCTTAGAGATATATTCCTCGTCAACTGCAAATATAATCTTCATAGGTATTTTATGCTCCACGGCATGTTCAGCAGTATACAAAATATTGACGATTGCGCCCTTCATATCTTCTGCTCCCAAGCCAAAAGCTTTATCTCCTTTTATGACCAGCTTATAGGGCTCAAATTCTCCTTTTTCATCACGAGGAACTGTATCCATGTGTGCATAAAAACACAAATAATTTGTACTCTTACCGTATGTTGCAATGAGGTTGTTCCTGGATTTGTCAGTGGGAATTACTTCAACACTAAATCCTATTTTTTCTAAGTATTCCTGTAAAAATAATGATATTTTCTGTTCGCTTGGAAATACAGAATTAATCTCAACCAGTTTTTGAAGAAGTTCTAAGCTATTCATCAGGTTTTATTCAGTTGGGGGAGTAAATCTTATACCTCTTTGTTTTAGTCTATTTACAATCTCAGTACATTTTTCAGGTGTATCTCCCATAATTAGGATTTTAAAATTGGGAGATGGGCGAACCTCAGAACGGGTAACAAGTGTTCTAAACGCTTGAGGGATAACCATTCCATGCTCACTATCCCCAAATGCCAAATCTCGGCCAACAATATCTATATAGTCATTTATATCAAAAACGTCCGTATCTGTATACACATTTGTATTAATCCAATGAGGAGCGCCTACCTTTTCTGACACTATTACAGGCAATGTACTTACAATTGGTCTTGAATTCAACTCAACAACCTTTACTTGCGTAACTCCATTTTTATCTTCCATTAAAAACCAGTCAATTCCTTGTATCCCATAAAAGCTGTTTTCATTCATGTTGTATTCTGCGGCCCTCATTGTTGCGTCTTCAAGTTTTCGCTTCACATCTCCTTCAGGAGAAAACGTTCTACTTCCTAGGTATTCACCTTCATCGGTTAACAACTGCTCGAACTGATTGAGGATTTGAACACTTCCATCTTTATTAGTCACAAAATGATTAC
>CAYRYY010000053.1:0-8118 GCA_964428715.1 uncultured Gammaproteobacteria bacterium | reverse complement strand
TGTACTCGTCCAACGGTAGGGTTAATGGTAATGTTTCCTTTGACGGCTAACACAAAGAGATTGCCTCTCCCTGTAGGAAGCGTTATGGGTCCGTTTATCGTTGCGTTTCCTGAAACTAACAATATGATGTGTTTTCCAGGAGGAGCTGCATCAATGGTGGTTGTGTTAATCGTTGCATCTCCTACAAATTCATATATTCCTGTTGATCTGCTTCCTAGACTTGCCAAACCAGTTGGGGTAAGGAATGCAATGGAGCGCTCAAGACGTCGTGCTTGCGATTTGTAGAAGGTGTATGACATGCCTCCCAAACCATTTCTAAAGTCATCGTTATACTGATACTCATCAGATACTTTCCAGCCGGTATCAGAGATGGTCCCCAGTCCAAAGGTTAACGAATTGATGATGTCGTCAGACGAGAAGAACACCCCAGGACTCGTAGGGTTGGTAGACGCCTTCTGTCCTGCAGGCACCCTATTCGTCAGTGTTGAATATCTCACATCTCCAGAGTCTGTTTGATACCAGGAGGATGCAGTGGATACACACCAGTCAAGAGTGGTAGTACCAGAGGAAGCTGTAAGTGTGTGCGAGTACCCCAATAATGGTGTCCATGCGCCGCTATTAACCCTGGTTGCTTTTACAACATATGCCGCAGGAAGATTTGTCATAACTACCTCTTTTAGAGGAGTGCCATCGTTACAAAACGCTGAATTAGTTACCGTATAGCGTGGAGACGTAGCGCTTGCAGTATTGTATACTACGGGACCAGCGGATGTAATTCCATTGCGCTGCAAGGATAAGCTTGGAGGAGTAGTATCTGCATACAAAGTTGCGCCACTTGCACAGTTGTTTCCAGCAGCATCTACATAAATATCACCTCTTGCAGTCAGAGAAGTTGTGGGCAGAACACAGGCAGGAGGCACAACTGTTACGGCCGCACTACAACCTGGCTGATTCACGCCATTCAATGAGTAGGAAATTGTGCAGGATCCTGGTGTAGCAGGCGCTGTATAGGTCGCATAGTCCCAGTTAGTAGATGGGAATGTTCCACATGTAGAACTCCAAGCAGAAGTTGAATGGTCTCCATCATCATTTATAATGTTTGCAAATAGATTCATGGAAGTACCTGCTGTAATATTTCCTGCAGCACTGACACCTCCACTACCAGACCTGGCGTTTTTCGTAAGAGAAGAGCATGTGGGATTATTAACACATCCAGGAAATGTAGAAATTGTGCCTGCTAAATATCCGTTAATTGCTGCCCCATCAGCTACAGTTATGACCCCATTCCCTGTAGTATCCGCTCTAATTAACTGTGCGGGAGTAAGTGTTATAAACCCAACTACATACTGCAAAATCATATTAGAATCCGCACTCGTTATATATCCATCCCCATCTACATCCCCCAATCCAGATACAATACAGGGAGATGGAGGAGTTTTTCTAAACACATATCTAAAATATACATCTATATATTCTCCATTACCTGGCAATGAATGAGTAAACGAATTTCCTGAATACCATGTTCCCATAGTTAAGCTTCCGCAATCTCCCTGAATACATGCATATGAAATTCCATAATCTGTGATAGGGGCAGCAGTGACTGTGTACGTTCCTCCTGGAATACTTGAGAAATCCCATGGATTAGCACTACTATTTCTGCTTGTACTTCCAGTCCCACTTGGCCCTACAACTGTAATAGTTGCGCCCGATGGAGGAGGAGCTAAGGTAGCTCCATCTGCCTGAACAGTTCTTCCTTGAATAGTCACTTCTGAGCGCCCCAGCAAAATTACAAACCTTCCGCCAGGCTGAAGATTATTTGTGCTTCCATATCTTCTAATCTCATAATATCCTGCAGGCATGGTACTGCTTTGAACAGAAAAGTAGCTATAGTATGACGGATCTACTCCATACCAACCTGAAACCCAAGGTTGCTGATTTGGTGTTCTATTCATAAGCAATCTTAATGGTTGAGACGGAGGCAGATCTGGAGCGTTTAGATAATTTGCATTATCAAACTGACCATTTCCGTTTGTGTCTTCGAATACTCCTATTCTAAACGGTGGGGATACGCACACACCGCCCGTGCACTCATTGCTTCCACAGCAAGGGTTAGTAGTTGCATTACAACTTTGTCCTAAATCACTACATATAGTTGGGATCTGACAACTTTGACTCCCTGCCCCACCTAAACATAATTCTGGCCCGCTACAACATACGCCATTACATTGCGGCCTCCCATCAGGACATGCAGGGGGCGGAGATGTGGGGGTTGCAGGAGGAACAACGCACACACCGCCACTGCATGTGTTAGGAGAACAACAATTTCCATTTGTTCCACCACAAGACTGCCCCGTATTTCTGCAAGTAGTGGAAGTGGGAGTTGCAGTAGCAGGAGGTGTATTACAGCACACGTTTCCTGATCCGCAGGCGTTATATGTTGCACTTCCGTATATACTTTCTCCAGATTGACAGCTTCCAGCCCTACAGGTGTTTGTTCCGCCAGTAGGAGGATTATTGGGGCAAGCAGACGCACCAGCTAAACAACACACGTTTCCTGATCCACAGGCATTGTTGGTAGCGCTTCCATATATACTCTCGCCCGCTAAACACCCTCCTGATCTACAGGTATTTTTTCCACCAGGCGGCAAACCCGGACAAGCAGATGTAGGCTCAAAACAGCACACGTTTCCTGATCCGCAGGCATTGTTTGTTGCACTTCCATATACGCTTTCTGTTCCCAAGCATCCCCCAGACCTACAGGTATTTCTTCCACCAGGCGGCAAACCCGGACAATCAGTTTGAGTACTGTTGCAACATACGTTTCCTGATCCGCAGGCGTTGTTGCTAGCGCTTCCATATACACTTTCTCCAGACAAACAACTTCCAGATCTACAAACATTTACACTTCCATCTCCAGGAAGTCCAGGACAAGCAGTAGTTGGGGGAGTACTGGAGCAGGCATAGCTACCGCTTGAAGGATTTTCAGGACTACAATACATCCCAGAGCCACAACAATACCAAGGACTATTTCCACCATTACAATAACTTATGGCCCCCCCACCGCATGGAGCACATGTACCGCAATCTAGCGCACAGTTACTACAAGTTTCTCCTGCGCCACAGAATCCGTTGGGACAAGTTGCAGGAGGCGGCTCACCAGAATCCCAACTACAAAAACCTGATATTTCACACCCATTCAACGCTAAACACGTACTATTTGCTGCCGAACATGAAGATTGATTTGCCATTTGATTACACCATACTGTTTCATCAATACCTTGGGTACTTATGCAAGTAGTTTGAGGAGCACCACAACCTACCGTTCCGCATATGCACGATCTATTGCTTGAATCCCTACATTGAGTCTGCCATCCGCCACAGGTAATTACACCACTGCATGACTGGGCTTGTACATCATTGAACAAAGGGGTTGTAAGAAAAATTGCGCAGCATAAAACCGCACCAAAAAAATGCCACAATAAGAGCTTCATTACCTTTAAGATTAGCTGAATACGTTAATTGATGTCAAGAGAAGATTATTCCAGGGATGATTCTTTTGCTTTAATTGCACCTTCAAAATATCCTTGTGGCGTTTGCCTATACAACTCGTCAAAATAAAGGTCATTTAATTCATATAGCTTGCTTGTTTGCGCAGGATCAAGATTTCCAGTGGTAGTATAAAAATCTGGGTACACAATCAGCACTTTCATGGCTCCAGGAATCCAATCTGTTATTTCAAAGTCTTTTTGAGGAAGAGATGGATCATTATACTCAGGAGCTAATGCACCTTTATTTTCAGCCCATATCCCTATCCTAACTTTATTGTCCCCTACAGCCTCTGATGCAAACGCATAATCCTGAAACGGCTGAGCATATGTATTTAAATTCTTAGGAAGAGCCATAAACTGTAAGAATGTTTGCTCATTGAAAGTTATTTCTTCTTGACCTGTTCCCTTTCTCGAAAAATTATACTTTGGTTCTGTGCCATTTTTCTTTCCTTCTTCGGCGTCTTTAATAAACTGCTCTAATGACAAACCTGAATCTGGATTGCTATTCAAGTAGCCTTGGTGCAATAATGCATAAATCACTTCCTGTGTTTTTTGTTTCACGCTCATATTTTCATCAGTAAAGGATTCATCAAGATACATCTCTGCAATACCAGGCTTAGTAATAGGTTTGCCATTAAACATACCTTCTGTTTCCTTTGTCATTTCTAACGGAACTGCAAGAGAAAATCCGTCATATACATTTTCATGCGCTATTTCATAATTCATATGCTTGGATTCTGGTGTTGGAGTTGCTGTTAGAGCTTCAACTGTAACTGTGGCTGGTGGAGGAGTATTTGTTTTAAAGTCTGGAGCAACAGTTCCTGGAATCCCTACGGGAGCCTTAGAATCTAGTGGTTTTTGTGGACTATCTCCTCCACAGCTGGAAAGCACTATTCCTCCACCTAAAACCACACCTAAAATCTGCTTTTTACCAATACCGGATTCTATTCTCATGCTATGTGGTTACTGTTGAAAAGGGGATTCTTTTGCCTTAATAGCACCCTGGGGAGCAAGTGAAGCAGGATCTTTATATAAAATACTCTCAACTAATTTACTTGTAGGAGCTAATTTACTAGTTTTTTCTGGATCCAAGTTGCCTTGCACAGTATACATATCAGGATGAACAATTAATATAGTCATTGATGAAACTATCCAGTTTGTCATTTCATAGTCTTTCCTCTCTGCCCCAAATTCTTGCGCTAGAGCTCCTTTATTTTCAGCCCATATCCCTATCCTAACTTTATTGTCCCCTACAGCCTCTGATGCAAACGCATAATCCTGAAACGGCTGAGCATATGTATTTAAATTCTTAGGAAGAGCCATAAACTGTAAGAAAGTTTGCTCGTTGAAAGTTATTTCTTCTTGACCTGTTCCTTTCCTTGTGAAATTATATTTAGGCTCTGAACCATTCTTTTTCCCCTCTTCAGCATCTTTTATAAATTGCTCAAGAGTTACGCCGGAATCAGGATTGCTGATTATATAACCCTGGTGTAAAAGAGTATACTTTGCTTGATTAATCTTTTGCCCCACAGTACCATTTTCATCATTAAAGGATTCATCAGCATATAACTCCCCCATTCCTGGATAATTTATAGGTTGACCATCTAACATCCCATCTGTTGGCTTTGTCATTTCTACTGGAACTGCAAGAGAAAATCCGTCATATACATTTTCATGCGCTATTTCATAATTCATATGCTTGGATTCTGGTGTTGGAGTTGGAGCCTCAACTGTAACTGTGGCTGGTGGAGGAGTATTTGTTTTAAAGTCTGGAGCTACAGTTCCTGGAATTCCTACTGGAGCTGTAGAATCTGGATTTGGAGTTGAAGAACCATCTCCACCTCTCAACCCAAGCCATGCTCCAATCACAGTTCCCACAGCCACAACACCTCCACCTACTGTTAAGGCTATATTTCGTGCCCTATGGTCTTTTGGTTGAGTTTGGGGGTTTCTTTCTGGGGCTGGACTTGCTGGAGCGGCTGTTCCAGGAACACGAATATCTGGGCCTCTTAAGGTTCCTTCTCCGCCTCGTCTATTCTGATTTATGTTTGGCCCTTTAGGGGCAAATTCTGCCATAAATATCCAGATACGTCTGGAAGTAATATACTATAAGCCTTTATATCATCTCCCACATTAATTGTCAATAGTCTCTTTATCTATCTCAAAAAACATCAAATCAGCAGGGATTTGTCCAAGAATTTTATTTACCTCTGCCTCAGCTGTGGCTAACTTGTTATCTATGTCAACCTCCTGCGCAAGTCTGTACGAATTACGGATTATTGCATCTTTTAAAAGCATATTTGCTGTATTTGGAGTGTTAAGTATCCTATCCGCTACATATACATCAGCAATAATCTTCCCTTCTTCTGCTTTATAAATCGTAGTCATATAAATTCCTTGATCGTCCTTGTAGATATTTTTATCTCCTGGCTGATTAACAAAAACGATTTCCATCTTATCAACAGGAATTTTCGTTGATTCACCATTCAGATCATACTTTTTTCCGTAGATATTTATCCTCTTTAAAACTTCAAGGAATTCCCCTTGATTTATGAGATTAATTGAAAAATTCGGATTTTTAGAAATTACACTAATTGATGCTCTTTCTATGCTTCCTTTGTCTATTGGAGGCGTGAGACTCAATTGCGCAGCTCGTGTTGGGTCAAATCCGCTAACTGGATTTTTTGTAGGCGGCAAGGTAGAGTTAGCACCTGGCAATCCAGGAATTAAAGACCGAAGAGGAATAACATTTAAGAAAATAAGAACCGAAATTATGACTACAATAAGCAGTATGATAATTGCGGCTTCAATTCCAAAAATCTTTAGGGCTTTTTTATTCTCTACTGCTTTCTCTGGAGTATCCATACCCTCATGATATAGTTGCGGCTAGCCATTTGTCAATAAATACCTACCCCTCAATCACTGTCCCTACAAATTCTTTCCTCTATATAGTTTTTGAGGTTTTGAAAATTATCCCCTTTCATAACCACTACGGTTAAACCCAATTCTTGAGCGCGTTTAGACGCCACAGGATCAAATGGGGCATTTAGCCCTGGTGTCCATTCGTCTCCTACTAGTTTCCTAAATTCACTCCAATTCATGCGGTCTAATGGCTTTGCATCTTTATACTCATTGGGGTCTTTATCGTATACGCGTTCTATGTTGGAAAGATTAATAATTGTTTTAGATTTGTAGTCTTCACAAATAATTGTGTTGCAAAAATCCGTACTCCATCCAGGCTTCCAACCCGCTGCAATAATTACTGGCTCATCTACTTTTCTAATAATTTCATAATGTTTTATAACATAGGGGTGTGCAATATCGCGGAAAATGGTACGCACTAAGTGAGCATTTAATTTAGTTGCGTGAATCCCTAACCAGTCTAAATCATCACGGGACAAATCATGCCCCACCACGTCTTTTCCAGCATCTCTATAACGTCTAGCCAATACTCCACCTCCTACAACCAGGAAGAATTGATACTCATTATTATTTTTTATCTCGTCGCGTATGAATGTATTTAAACCTTTCAAGAAGTTGATAGATACTCCTTCTTTAGGATGAATGAGGGAACCTCCAACTGAAACAACTATTTTATTCTTATAAGACATAACTAATAGGTACACGCAAGTGTAACAGAGATAGTTTTTTATTTCAATTTTGAGTTTTTAAAACCATTGAAACAATATCAGAACTCGCATCAGTCGCAGCTGCTTTTGATGCATTTTTACTCATTCTATCCAACTTCTGTGAATCAGAAAGCAGTTCAATCAAGGTGGGTTTTAAATCAGAGATTTGAGAAAGATTTATTGCGGCTCCCAAAGACTGTGCATATTCTGCATTCCCTACTTCATGGCCTGGAAAATTGTTCAGATAGAGCGCGGGAAGTCCTAGTGCCAAGCACTCAGCAACGGTAAGTCCTCCTGCTTTTGAAACATAAAGATCTGAGGCTATCATGTAGTCCTGCATGTTATCAGTATATGAAATAACTTTCCCAATTACCCCATATTCCTTAAGAATTCCTGCATACTCTACTACGTTTTCTTCTTTTTTCCCGGCTAAAATAATAGCAAACGCATATATTTGAGAAGATAAGGATTCAATAATTTTTTCAACAGGAACTGACTTATATGTGCCGGCTGCAATTAACACAACCTTGTGATCTAGAGGAATTTCAAGTTTTTGTCGGGCTTCATCTTTTTTAATTTTCGTTTGAAATTGCTTGCGCAATGGAATGCCTGAGATATGGATTTTGTCTTTATTCACTCCGTGCTGGATTAAAAATTCTTCCACTAGTTTGGATCCTACAAAATACCCATCCATATTTTGCCATGCCCATAGAGGATGTGCTACGTAGTCAGTTACAACTGTATATACATGCACTTCTGGGTGGGATTTTTTATAAATGGACGCAATAACACTTGCTGTGTCCATGGTCGAAATAATAACATCGGGGTTAATACTTTCAATTTCTTTTGAGAATTTTGTCTGATGCAGCAGCTCAAATATTTTTCTGATTGCCTCACCTTTTTTAATAGGCATCACTTTCTCTCTATACAGCTTCCATACC
>CAYRYY010000052.1:0-8228 GCA_964428715.1 uncultured Gammaproteobacteria bacterium | reverse complement strand
GTTATGCTGCGCCAACAACACCCCGTTAGACAGCCCAACATAGCCAGTTCCAGCAATCGCAATTTTCATATTCATAGCATAAGTATAGTACGTGGACTATATGGAAGACAAGTTGTATTTGACATTAGACCCATAATATAGTATTATAGGACATCGTGAAAATTTCTGTCCTGATACCTTCAAAAAACGAGGCAAAGTCTATTGAGAACTGTGTGAAATCAGTACTCAATCAGTCACTTCCTGCTGATCAAGTCATAGTAGTGGACGATGCAAGTACAGACAAAACACTTAAAATTCTTCAAAAATATAAAAAGAAAATCAAAGTATTAGTTCTGTCTAAATCATCTGGAAATAAGAGTCATGCCCAAGAAATAGGCATGAAATATGTTACTGGAGACATAGTTATAACAACGGATGCTGACACCATACTCCATCCTGATTTTATAAAACACATCACATCTTCATTTAAAGATAAAAAGGTTATGGCTGCCGCAGGATATGTAAAAAGCATGAAACACAATTGGTTAACCGCCTGCCGCCAAATTGAATACTTGATAGGCCAGGAAGTGCACAAATTAGCCCAATCTCACATGAATGCTTTGTTTGTAATTCCAGGATGCGCAGCAGCCTATAGAACAAAACATTTTAGAAAAAATATAAGCATAGATCACGACACTTTAACTGAGGACTTGGACTTTACCTATAAACATCACAAACAGAACTTTAAAATTGCATACAGCAAAAAAGCAATTGTGTATACCCAAGATCCAGCTACTATTCGTGACTATGTAGGCCAAATTAGACGCTGGTATGCAGGAAGCTGGCAGAATCTCATAAAGCACAATAAAGTTATTGAAAAGCCCAACAATGCGCTTGAGCTGTCTCTTATTTTCCTTGAGGGACTTGTTTTTCCTGTCTTAATACTACTTGCGCTCATATTTAACTTTTCATTATTTGTGTATTTTTACCTCTCCTACGTGCTCATCTCATTCCTGTTTGCTCTTTTTGGCTCTATAAAAGACAAAAGACTAGACCTGCTTTTCGTGTTTCCTTTGTCACCTCTGGTGAGTTTCATAAATTACGCAGTGTTTATTGAACAATTTATCCTTGAGGTTTTTATGAACAAAAATAATACTGTCTGGGTGTCACCTAAAAGGAGGGCTACAGCATGATTCCATTTGGAGGATTTTCACTCATAGTACATATTATCGTAATTGTTGGATTTAGTTTAAAAAATCTTAAAAAATGAAATACATAAGCTATCTTATCGTACTTATTGTTATGTCTCTTATTGCATGGAGCACTGATAACACTGTGGGTAACATATTGAAACAACCTGAATCAAAAAACATAGAGTACTATGAAGAAAAATTACAATCCGTTGAGGTTAAATCAACACCTTCAATGCTGGATGAATTACTCGGAAGTTAACGTTTTCTCTGAAATCTTTCCTTTTTCAATCCTCTGAAGAGCTACTATAAAAGCAGCCGTTCTAAGCGATACACCATATTCCTTATAGGTATCAAATACATTTCCCGCAGCTTTTTCCATTTTTTTCCTTAACTTTTGCAGCACCTCGTCTTTACTCCACTTTTCATTATGTAAATTCTGATACCATTCAAAGTAGCTGACTGCAACCCCTCCAGAATTTGCCAGAATATCAGGAATTACAAGCTTTCCTGCATCCATAAGCATTTTATCAGCTTCTCCTGTGGTTGGACCATTTGCCATTTCTAGAATAATTGAGGCTTGAATTTCATGTGCGTTTTGTGCGTTTATAACGTTTTCTAAAGCTGAAGGAACAAGTATATCCACGGGAAGCGTTAAGATTTCTGAAGCATCTATGCTGTTTCCATTAACTGCGTCTTTATTTGCTATATCACAAACTGACCCCACACAAAAACAACCTGCTAAAAACCCTTTTTCTTTTTTACAGTTTGAAAGAATAGCGGCATCTGGCACTCCCTCTGGAATATAAATTCCACCTTTGGAATCAGACACAGCAACTACCCTAAATCCAGATTTTTGAAGTGCTTCTGTCACATACTGCCCCACATTTCCAAAACCCTGCACCGCAACTGTCAAATCCTGCGGTCTTTTCCCTAATTTTTGAAGAACTGACAAAAGCGCATATACGCCTCCATATCCTGTTGCCTCAGTTCTTCCTTCAGAACCGCCGTGAGCTACATCTTTTCCAGTTACCACAGCAGGGGAGGGGAAAGATACAGCTTTACTGTACTCGTCCTCAATCCAAGACATGATTGTAGAATTTGTGTTAACGTCTGGGGCTGGAATATCTGTTTTGGGTCCTATATGAGGTGTTAACTGCCTCGCAAACTCTCTAGTCATTTCCTCAAGTTCTTGCTCTGTTAATTCCTTTGGGTTGATTGCAATACCTCCTTTTCCGCCACCAAATGGAACATCAATTACGGCATTTTTAATTGTCATCAAAAGTGAGAGTGCCTTCATCTCATCTACAGTTACGTTCTCATGATATCTAAGCCCTCCTTTGTATGGACCCAGTGTATTATCATGCTGAACACGATGACCCTTAACCTTCTTTCCTTTGACATTCAGGTCAATTTCAATGATATTGTCGTGTTTAGATAATTTCTCAAGAATTTTTGGAGAAATATGAACTGCCTCTGAAGCAAGTTTTAGTGTAGCCATTGATCTGTTTAAAAAGTCGTCCATAGAGGTATATACACATTATGGCAAATTTTGAGAAAAGAAACAATCAAAAATTAAATAACCAGAAGACCGAGAAGACTAGCTGCTGCAATAGCTACCATTCCAATTCCCAACTTAAACGCAAACACGCGTGCCCCCTGAATAAAGCTATAAAACACTTTTGCGCTTAAGTTCACAGCATTCACTAAAATAAATGCAAAAATTGCTAATTCCAAACTAATTGTTTTGCCAGTTAGTTCTGAGATGTTAAGAGTTGCTGCGTCAATTCCTGTAAATCCAGCTAAAGCAGAGGATACTAAAAATCCTGTTTGGCCAAATACTAAAAGGGACACTTGCGTCACAATACTTACTAATATAAATAGTGCTCCAAATTTTAAAGCAGGTGCAATGGAGAATATTTCTGATTCTGTCTTTTGTTGTCTTGGTTTTGCTTTTTGTTTCTTTTCATTTTTTGACCCAAAGTATATAAAAGACAACCCAACTATGAAAGATGACACAACAAGAGACAACAGGGTGGGAGTTACTTGTGCTAAAAATAGAGGATTAACAGATGCAATAAGGACAAAAACTGGAAGAAATGAAGTACCAGTAGCAAGTATTGCTGCACCCACCATACTATTCACATTTTTAATTGTTTTGCTCTGATTGGCTAATGCCTGAGTTGTTGCAGTAGAGGACACAAGTCCTCCCACTAAGCTAGTTAGGATAATTCCCCGCTTGTGTCCTACAATTCTTGTGAGCAAGTATCCAGCCATATCAATTCCTGTGATAAGAACAACAATAAGCCAAAATTTGAATGGATTGAATAATTCTATTGTTGAAAAGTTTGAAAGATTAATACCATACGACTGAATAAATTGTTCCAAGCCTGGCATGTCAGAAATTGAAAATGGTCTATTTGGCAGAAATGGAAGAATGACAAGTGTAACAAGTGCAAAAGACGTAAATGCATTAATTTCTTCTCTATTTATCTTAAGCAAAAAGTTTTTTATGTCCTGTTTTCTTGATAGCAGTACAATAAGCATAACAGCCACTGCCAGAATTACCTGAATTGGAAGTAAATTACCAGCTAAAAATACACCAATTATGTAAGAAAAAAAGATAGCAAGTTCTGTAGTAAATCCATTATCTTTTGAGCGAGTACTTTGAAGAATGTAATAAGAAATAGTAAGTGCGAAAAAAGCACCTGATACTAATAGGAAAAAAGGGAAGTAAAAACTAATAAATGATCCCGCAAATGTTCCAAGTGCCGTGATGAGAGCAAAGGTTCTGACTCCTACAGAATGCATTGATTCGTCACCATTTTTAAGATGTCCTGTGTCATGCGCTTCACGCTCAACACCTATTAATGCACCAATACCCAACGAAAGTAATAATTTTAAAGCTAAAAACTCCATCTCAGTATTCTAACTGGAGCGCAGACACAAGTCAAACAATGGAGTAGGCACTTAAACAATCGTATGAGAAATTTATACTAACTTTTCTTAGTAAACTCTTTGGGTAGTTTGCAGAGCAGAAGCAAATAAAAAAACACTCCCATGTAGAGCATGAGTTCTGTGGGTTCAGACCAGTCACCTATGGTGTGATCACCCAGACTTGTATAGAAGTTATAGAAAAAGCCGGCAAAGAAAAATGGAAATGCACATGCTGGTGGAATAAACACTGCAATGTTTGGAATTTTTTGCAAACTTTTCTTAAAAACTTTATATACAAACCACATGCTACTTCCGTACAACCCTACCAACATGAAGGCATAAGGAGTTTCCCCATGAAACCACACATGATTATGTACACTTATTTCGTCCTGGGCGTTTACCAGCACAACACTTTCCGGTGTTTCTAGCCCTAGAATCCGCTGACCCCAAGATATCTCATCTCCTGCAACGAAAAATAACCCCAAAGACAATACTGCAAATATCACTGAAAGAATTACGCGCTTGGTGCGCATTTTAGCCGAAATTATTAAAGAAAATATCCCCGAAAGCAAAAGAAACAAAAATTGAAAGTTTTCAGCCAAACTATCCTCTTTTGCTATTTGATGTCTTGCATCCAGTGGAAAAAACCCATATGCATAATAAAGTATAAATAGAAAAATACCGAGCGCAAAAATAAGTTTTTGATAATGCTGTTTTAAAAATGAAGAGGGGAGCGACAACGTCCCTGCAAAAAACAAAAACATTCCTAGATTAAATAAATTCCCTATACGAATTTGAGTTAAACCAAATATAAAGTTTTCGTACATAAGAAAGTTTACATATGCTAAAACAAACGATCCTGAAATAAAAACTGAACCTAAGATTATTAATACTGTGATTATTTTTTTCGGAAACACAATTATTCCCGATACTCTTGAAATAATTATGATTGCAAAAATCCATGCCAAAATAAAACCTGAGGAGTATCCAATAATATTGTAAATTGAATCGGGACTTTTATATGAATCAAGTAACCGCAACAGTACCGTGCATGCAACTAAAACGCTAAAACCATACTGTTTCAAAAATGTCATCAGAAGTAGTATAGCAAAATTAAGCTCGCTATCAAAAATCTCATAATTTAAGTATAATTATGGGTATGAAAACATTTTATTATGTACTGGCAAATACACTTATTGCGTCAGTTACCACAAACTTTTTGTGGTTTGCTTTAACTTTTTGGGTTTATTTAGAAACCCGATCAGTTATGGCAACTTCCATTATTGCAGGTATATATTTGGTGATCACAGCCCTTTCTGGCTTTTGGCTGGGAGGGGTCGTCGATCATCACAAAAAGAAAAATGCCATGTTAGTTTCGAGCGCCGTAACCCTTGGATTTTTTGCACTTGGATTACTTATATATGTACTTTCTCCAAGTGGCTCATTTACATCAGTTTTAAATCCTCTTTTTTGGATACTAACAACAGTTTTACTTTTAGGTGTAATTGCCGCAAACGTCAGAAATATAGCGCTTCCAACACTAGTAACAATTCTCGTTCCTGAAAAACAGCATGATCGCGCTAATGGCATGTCAGGAACTGTGATGGGACTGTCTTTTGCAATTTGCGCTGTATTTTCTGGTGTAGCTCTTGCATACACTGGACTTATGGGAGTGCTATTTATTTCCATATTCTTTACCTCACTTTCCATTCTTCATTTGTTCTTTATTGCGATCCCTGAAAAACACATAGCACACACAAAAGATAATCCTAAAAAATTAGATATAAAAGGAACACTCAAGGTTGTTGTAGGTATCCCAGGACTCATGGCTTTGGTGTTTTTTGCAACCATTAATAATTTTCTGGGAGGCGCATTTATGGCACTCATGGATGCATATGGTTTAAATTTAGTGTCTGTTGAAGTGTGGGGCTTTATGTGGGGCATACTGAGTATGGGATTTATTGTAGGGGGTCTTATCATAGCCAAAAAGGGTCTTGGGAAAAATCCTTTAAGGACTCTCTTTTTAGCAAATATTGCCATGTGGATTATGGCTATGCTTTTTGTAATTCAGCCCTCAGTTATTTTGATGGGGGCCGGAATGTTTATTTGGATGACACTTGTTCCATTTGCTGAAGCGGCAGAGCAGACTGTAATTCAAAAAGTTGTACCTGCTGAACGCCAGGGACGCGTATTTGGATTTCAGCAAAGCGTAGAACAGGCAGCGTCCCCACTTACTGCATTTTTTATAGGACCAATTACACAATTCATCTTTATTCCATATATGACGACAGGTGCTGGCGTTGATTTAATAGGAGGTTGGTTTGGAGTAGGTGAGGGACGCGGAATAGCGTTAGTATTTATTGCGGCTGGTTTTATAGGACTTGTTATAACACTTTTGGCAATGCGCACCAAAGCATATCACGATCTTTCAAAAACGTACCTCAAGTAATGAAGAAACTACACGACACAGTAATTATTTTAAATCCTGTAAGCGGAGGAGGAAACAAATCAGAAAGGCTGGAAGCTGTTAAAAAAGCAGCCTTAGATTTAAAATTTTTAGGCGAAATTCTCACTACTACAAAAGAAATTAGCGCTAAAACACTGGCAAAAAAAGAGATTAAAAAAGGAAGAAAAAAGATAATTGTGGGTGGTGGAGATGGGACTATATTTGAAGTGATTGATGAGCTTGTAGGAAAGAGTATTGTTTTGGGCATAATGCCATTGGGAACTGGAAACCTTTTTGCGAGAAATTTGCGTATTCCCTTGTCAATTCCTGAAAGCTTAAAAATTGCGTTAAACAATAAAGAGTCAATGATTGATGTGGGACGCGCAAATGGCACATATTTTACGGTGATTGCGGGGCTTGGAGTTGACGCACATATTATGGAAAAAAGTGAAGGGGACATGAAAAAAAGATTTGGATATTTTGCGTATGTAATAAATGCTTTAAAAAGTGTTTTTTACAAAAACAAAACATATAAAATAACAATCGATGATAAAAAACCACAAACATATAAAGCCAAAAGTGTTTTAATTGCAAATATGGATGAGATTCAGGGTGGGTTAAAAATTGTGCCATATGCAAATCCCAAAAGCGGCACACTCAAAATTGGAGTGATCAAAGCACAAAGCATGCTTAACATTTTTGATTTATTTCTGAATTCAGCAGCTTACCAAATTCACAAAAGCAAACACTATGAACTGCTTACCTGCAAAAAAGCTCTTGTTGAAGTTCAAAACGGAACATCCCCTTTTGAGTGTGATGGAACTACATTTAAACCTGTTCGCAAACTTAAAATAGAGGTGTATCCAAAATCGCTAACTGTAGCAATTCCCTAAAACCAATCTTTATATTTAAAAAACCACAGCATTCCCAAAACTGAAAAAATTGATACTCCAACTATTACAATAAATGTTGTAAATTCACCCCAAAAGCTCCACGCGCCAGCTTCAATTCCGCCAGGCAAGAAGATATTCATTCCGTAAAATGTTCCAATAATGGTGAGTGGGATAGTTAATGTAAAGATAACAGTCAGAACTGCCAGTATTTTGTTGGTTCGCTCAGAGCTTACTGTAAAATCTGTATCTTTATAAATTTCAGCAGTTTCGCGTACTTCTTCCAGCGTGTCCCACAATTTATTAAGCGTGTTCGAAAGATTTTTGAAGTAGCGGCCCATCCCATCTCCAATGGACGATGGTTTTGCAGCTGACAAATCCTGGGTAATTGTTCTCATAGGACCTATAATTCGCCTTAATCTTATAATTTTTTGTCTTAAAGCACTGATTCTGTAGGTGGCTGACTTTTTTACATCAAATACAATGTCTTCAATCTGATCTAATTCCTGATTGGTTGACTGCAGAATTCCATTTATTTCTTTCACAAATACTTCTAAAATCCCGTGAAGCACATAACCAGATGACTTTTTAAACAAAGCCTCTTTTTCTTCTTTTGATTCCATGCATGCTGAAAACAATGAACGCAAAGATTCAGGTTTTCCAAAATGCACAGTAATGAGATAATCTTTACCTAAAAATATACAAACCTGACTAGTTGTAATGGAGTTATCACTTGAAATACTTCTTGGAATGTTTAAAACAATGAAGATATATTTTTCCTCAAAT
>CAYRYY010000051.1:4622-8243 GCA_964428715.1 uncultured Gammaproteobacteria bacterium | reverse complement strand
GAAGACAAGCTGATAATTTAGATCACGCAATGCGGACCGATATTGACAGCTCATTTCATATGGCGTCATACAATTTTGCGCATAATTTTACAGCAGATTTAAAAAGGCAGTATGCTGCGCGTTCTACCGCACAGCACACAAGAAATCCATTTCAGCGTATAACATCCTTTGCCTTTTCTCAAAGACGCAAATAGTGGTAAAATAGTGACTTCTTATGGCACACCATGAATTTACTCCTCTAAATCAAGTCATGCAGGAAGCATCAGAATCGTTACGGATTTCATATAATCCGCTCCCAAATTTTGATTCCCTTTTGTCATATGCGCGTGAAGTTGCGGTAAGAAAAAGAATCACACAAAGTGCTTTACAAGAAGCGAAAGATATAGTACATAGAAATAGAATGGTGAGCTTTGCTGTAGACTCCAAGCTGTATGAACAGCTGCATGAAAAATTTGCGCCTGCCATAGCTGTGTTTGGAAATACTGAAAGAGGTAGGGATAGGGTTTTGGGTCATGCAGTATTGAATTTTTCAAAAGCAGTACGTGACGAAGACACTTACACAGTTTCCATGAGCAATTTACAGGTAAACGCGCTCTCTGTGTACGCGGGAATACATGGGGTCAATAATGCTGCAATTTTGGATTTTAACGAATCATACATGAAGCAAAGCGGTGTATACACTGACCGGTACGCACAATTACTTGCACAAAAGTATGCCAAGAAGTAAAATTTAGAAATATGAGTAATAACAACTGTATATTTTGTAAAAGGTCACCAGTTCTTTTACAAAAATGAATATGAAAAATAACAACTGTATATTTTGTAAAATTATTTCAGGAGATATTCCTAAAGAGTTTGCGTATGAAGACGCAGACGTCGTGGCATTTGAAGATATAAATCCGCAGGCAAAGGTTCACTTACTCATTATTCCTAAAACACACGTTGAAGACTTTTTTGAAGCGAGAAATCCTGAAGTTCATATGAAAATTGTTCACGCGCTCCATCATTTGATTGAAAAAAAAGGACTTATGGGTAAAGGATACAAATTGGAAGTGAACGGTGGTGGAGCTCAAGTGGTTCCTCATCTACATTTCCATCTCATGGGGCCAGTTGGAGTGTTTAAAAAATCTTCTTAGGTTGTAAATTTATCCACAAAGGCATATAATTAGGTACTATAAGTTCAAGTTTGCTTGTAATAAGTAAACTTTTGATAGGGGGTGTATTTTTTTATGGTATATATCAAAAAACAGCCAGGTGATTCACCTGATGCAATGATTAGAAAATTTAGCCGCAAAGTTTTAACTGAAGGCGTTATTCAAGAAATGAAAAAGCGTGAGTTTTACTTAAAACCATCGCTTAAGAAAAAATTTAAAAAGGAATTATCCCGCAAATTTGCAAAACAATTTGGTGTGTAGTTCTTCAAAATTCTGCCTCACTTTTTATGAGTAATGTAAACGTTCAAATATTTGTTGAAAGCAGATATAAGGTTAATAGACGCAAAATTAAAACCCGTGTGGAAGAGGTAATTAAGTCTCGCGGGATAACATCTCCTGTGGAGGTATCCGTGGCTATTGTGGGCGACCGCAAAATGACGTCACTTAATAAGAAATACCGCAATTTAGATAAAACAACAAATGTGCTGTCTTTCTCTCAATCTGAAGGGGAGCGTATGGCGCACAATTCCGACACAATGGTGTTAGGGGATGTGGTTATTTCATATCCTGTGATGATTACTGAAGCATCTGCCGAAAACATGCTGGTGGATGACAAAATTTGTTTTTGGGTGCAGCACGGACTACAGCATTTGCTAGGTGAGCACCATGAGTAACAACGCACAAAATGGTTTACTATAGAAAATACAGGCCTCAACTTATCTCCGAGCTTGATTTGCTCTCTGTACGTGAAAAACTAACCTCTATATTATCCTCTGACGAAATTCCCCATGCATTTTTATTTACCGGCTCTAAAGGGCTTGGTAAAACATCATCTGCTCGAATACTTGCTAAAGCAATTAATTGTGAGAAGCGTAAAAAAGGAACAGTTGAGCCATGCAATACTTGCAGTGCATGTATAACCATTACAAATGGAAGTGCAGTAGATGTTTTGGAAATTGATGCAGCTAGTAACCGCGGAATTGATGAAATCAGGGATCTTCGTGAGCGCATAAAGTTTTCACCATCCAGTTTAAAAACCAAAATTTACATAATTGACGAAGTGCACATGTTAACAACAGAAGCCTTTAATGCGCTACTTAAAACACTAGAAGAGCCGCCATCTCATGTTATGTTCATTTTGGCCACTACAGAAACTCATAAGCTTCCTGAAACCATCATGTCGCGGGTTTTTCAGCTGACTTTTGAAAAACCAACCGGTGCGGAATTAGCTCGCAGTTTGGAACGAATTGTCAAAGGTGAGGATTTAGAAATGGAAGATGGGGTACTTGCAAAAATAGGAGAATTGTCAGATGGGGCATTTAGAGATGGAGCCAAAATCCTGGAAGAATTATCCCTGCAATCCAAAAACAAAAAAATAACACACGAATTGCTGGAAAAGGTATACAAAACTGGAAGCGTAGATGCGTTAGTACTAGAACTTGTACATGTAACACTTGAGAATAAAACAAAAGAGAGTATAGATACAATTCAGAAATTGATAGAAAATAATGCTGATTTTAAGCAGGTAATGGAAAAAATGGCTCATGTTTTACACACTCAGCTTTTGGAATCAGTAGCATTAAAAAAGACTGATAAAATTCACTCACTTCAGCAATTTTTAAAATTATTGGACGAAGCATACAAAAATTTAAGAGGGGCAGTGTTGCCATCTTTGCCTCTAGAAATTGCAGTTATAGAGTTTTGCCTGGAAGTTCAAGCTGCGGTAAACACCACCACCACCACCACGCACGCGGAAACTGTAAAAAAAGATGAAAATGTGAAGACAACGGTTGAAAAATCTGTGCCGCACGTAGTTCATGCAAGTTCAGATCAGGAGACATTCAAAAAACTTGTGGATTTGATTAATCTTGAAAACAAAATTCTGGCAGGACTTTTACGCGGTTCCCACCTGGAAATAGTAAATGATAAAGCAACTCTTAAGCCTCAGTCTAGTTTTCATATGCAGAAGTTATCAGAGGAGAAGAACAAGGAAATGATTGAGCGAAAACTAAGCGAGGTAATAGGTGGAGCGGTTGTAATTGAGTTTAGAAAGTAGTATATTTCCTACATGGCAAGATTAATTGAACGCCAAGAAGTGTTTGTGGCTACAAAAAATGGCAATACGTTTATGCCTCTCCCCATGGATCCCCTTGAGGCGCGTGCAGCAGGATTTAGTGATCGCGAACATTTTGATAATAAGTTTGAAGTGGTAGGTTATATGGTAAAAACAGGTATTGGCCCAGATGGTCAAACTGAGAGTAATACAGATACTGATAGGCCTATTCCGTCAGGGAGACTTTTGCATGAGGTACGCAAAAGAGTGGCGCACAATGCAGAGGTAAATACTCCGCAAACTCCTCCTGTTGTACCCAAAGAACAACTCGGAATGAGGCTTGAATTTGAAAAATAATGCTGGTAATGTAATATCATTAGCTATTATTGATAGTTAATTAAGGAGGTGTTTATA
>CAYRYY010000051.1:1152-4612 GCA_964428715.1 uncultured Gammaproteobacteria bacterium | reverse complement strand
ATATATGTTTAATCCAATGAAAGGAATCGGCGCGCTGGGAGATATCAAAAAGATGCGTGACGAAGCCATGAAAATACAAAAAGAGCTTCAAAATATAACCGTTACTGCAAGTCGCGGCCGCGTGAGTGTTGAACTTACTGCTGACATGAAAGTAAAAAGTGTGGTTATAAATGATGAAGAAATGAAAGACGCTGTAGAATGCATGAATGAAGCGCTTGAAAAAGCTCAGAAAAAAGCAGCTGCTAAAATGCAGGAAATGGGCGGAGGACTAGGAAGTCTTCTTGGAGGGGGAAAATAGGTGGTAAAGCACAATAAAAATAGCGAAGGATTTTCTCTTCTTACAGGAAGTTCAAATCCTGAACTTTCCTCAAAAATTTCAAAGCTACTTAAAAAAGAACTGTTTCATCCGATCAGTATTTTCTCTGATGGTGAGATTCGGGTAAAAGTGCCTGAAAACGTAAGAAGACGACATGTATTTATTATTCAGTCCACATGTCCGCCGGTTAATCAGTCATTAATGGAGTTAGTATTTATGATTGATGCAGCGAGACGTTCTTCTGCTGACGAAATAACTGCTGTAATCCCATACTTTGGGTACGCAAGACAAGACAGAAAAGAAATGCCTAGAGTTCCAATTTCAGCCTCAGTTGTTGCAGGTATTATAGAGAATGCGGGGGCTGATAGAATTGTAACCCTTGATATTCACTCAGAGCAGCAGCAGGGATTTATAAAAGCCCCATGGGATAATCTATATGGAAGCTACTCATTTATCTCAGAACTTAGAAAACGCAAAATGAAAAATCTAGTAGTGGCAGCACCCGACAAGGGAGGAATGGCAAGAGCCACCAAATATGCAGGCTTACTTCAGGCAACAGGGGTTGCCATAGTGTACAAAGAGCGCGATATTCATATTAATAATCAAAGCACTACACTAGCCATGATTGGGGACGTAAAAGGGAAGGATGCACTCATAGTAGATGACATGATAGATACAGGAGGAACGGTAGTAAATGCTGCGCGTTACATGAAAGCAGAGGGCGCCAAAAAAGTAATAATTTGTGCAACACACGGTGTGTTTTCAGGGGACGCTCCTGAAAAATTTAAAGATCCATCAATTGATGAATTGATTGTGACAGATACCGTGCCTCTTAATCCTGAAATGCAAAAAAATCCAAAGATAACAGTAGTGTCTGTGGCGGGATTACTTGCATCAGCCATAGAGCGTATTGAGTCTGGAGAGTCATTGAGCCGAGACCTCATCATGTGATATGAAGATATTTTCAGGTAACTCCAACCTTCCACTAGCTCACAAGATTGCCTCAGAATTGAATCTTACATTGTCTCCCATAGAACATCATACGTTTCCGGATGGTGAGAGACGAATAAAACTAGAGGTTTCGGTTGCAGGCGAGGACTGTATTCTTATAAATCCCACAAGTCCTCCAGTGGAAAGTAATTTAATGGAATTGTGCTTTATTGCCGATGCTATGAAGGGAAGCGGAGCAAATAGTATTACTGCTGTCGTGCCATATTTAGGATATCAAAGACAGGATCACATTTTTAGAACGGGAGAGGCAAGATCTCTGGAAGTAGTAATTAACATGATGGAAGTATCTGGCATAACCCGTTTTATAGGTGTTGATTTTCACTCAATTAAAATTCCTGAATTATTTACCATTGACGTGACGCATTTATCAGCACTTCCCTTATTTGCTCAAAAGATAAAAGAAATTACATCGGATATGGATAATTCCTGCATAGTGTCTCCTGATATGGGTGGGATTAGAAGAACAGGATTATTAAAAGAAGAACTTGGTGGAGAAATTGAAGCAGTGGCTGTTGAGAAAAACAGAGATGTCAAAAGTGGAGAAATTTCAGCTTCTGGAATTCATGGGAATGTGAAAAATGTGTGCTTCATAGTGGATGATATGATTTCATCGGGTAAAACTATCGTGCAGTGTGTAGATGAGCTCAAGAAAGCAGGAGGAAAAGAGTTTTATGTATTTGCCACACACGCTGTGTTTTCAAAAGAAGCACACAATTTATTGCAGAACTCAGATATAAAAACTGTATTTATAACGGATTCAATTGAAGTAAAGCCAGAAGATCAATTTTCCAAGCTGGAAGTTTTAAGCCTTGCGCCTCTTATCTCCTCCTCGATCTTATAACACTTCTTGTAATAAGTGTTGCAGTTCCCAGTGCTAATTCTGTCCCAAATATAACAGCAGAACGTTTCAAATCAGTTTCAGTTAACTCTCCTTGAGCCGCAAAGCGTGTTACATGCGCTGCTTCTCCAAGAGAAAAAGCAATCAATGATAATCCCACAATTTTTCCCTTCGTTCCCTCAATTAAGACTGCTGATTTTTGTCTGAATGAAAGTGGACCTTGAGGGGTTTGTTCAACCATGGTTGCAGTATAATCCTATAAAACATATAGAGTCAAATCTGTATTGAATCTTTCTAGTCTCAAGCGTATACTTACAAGTATGCGATATTCAAAACTTTTTGGAAAAACAGTTCGAGAAGCACCTAAAGATGCAACTCTTACATCCCACAAGCTATTGTATCAAGGCGGATTTATTCGAGAATCAACAGCTGGTCATTATTATTTATTGCCCCTGGGGTTGAGAGTTCAGCAAAACATTCAAAAAATTATAAAGAAAGAAATGGATCGCGCTGGTGCACAAGAAATTATAACTCCAATACTTCATCCTATGGATTTATGGAAAGAAACAAATAGAGATAGTTCTGTAGGCTTTGAATTAATGGTGGTTAAAGATAGAAATAAGGCAGATTTTGTATTGGGTGGTACCGCAGAAGAGATGATTATTGACTTGGTGCGTAAATTCCAGATTTCATATAAAGATTTGCCTTTTAATATATACCAGTTTTCAACTAAATTCCGAGATGAAATGCGTGCGCGTGGGGGACTACTGAGATTAAAAGAGTTTGTTATGAAAGATGCTTATTCATTTCATGCCACTGAAGCAGACTTTAAGAAAGAATATGAAAAAATGGCTCAGGCTTATATATCAATCTTTAAACAGATGGGACTCACCGCTGTTAAAACAGAATCGGATAATGGATATATTGGGGGAGAGTATAGTCATGAGTTTCAAGTACCTTGCGAAGCAGGGGAGGATGAGATTGTTTACTGTCCGGGCGGAGATTTTTCACAAAATTCTGAAATTGCAAAAGTTGAAGCTGGAAAGCAATGTGACTTAGGACACGGAGCCCTTCAAAAAGTGAAGTCAGTAGAGGTTGGGAACATATTTCAATTAGGATACCATTATTCATCCCAAATGAAAGATGCAACTTTTATGGATGCGGATGGAGCTGAAAAACAATACTATATGGGTTGTTACGGAATAGGTCTTGCCCGCACACTTTCCACAGTGGTTGAGGTTCATCATGATGAAAAAGGCATTATTTGGCCTGAGTCTATTGCACCATATCAAGTA
>CAYRYY010000051.1:0-1142 GCA_964428715.1 uncultured Gammaproteobacteria bacterium | reverse complement strand
GCGGTCTATGATGAGTTGGTTAAAAATAACATTGAAGTTTTGTATGATGATAGAGACGCCTCAGCTGGGCAAAAATTTGCAGATGCGGATCTTTTGGGTATTCCAGTACGCCTCGTGGTTTCTAAAAAAACAGAGGGTAAAGTAGAATGGAAAAAAAGAACGAGTGAAGACGCAGAGTTACTCGATACAACAGAAGTAATAAAGAGGCTTAAATAAAGTCCAGGAAGTAAAGCCAGAATAGCGTCCATGCCCCCAGAACCACAATTAAGATAACAAGAAATACTCCCAGTTTTGAAGTTTTAGGTTGAGTCTTTTTATCAGCTTTTTCCTCAGGTTTAATAGATTTTTTAGGATCCGCTATCGCAGCGGCTGTGCTTGGCGGTTGTTTTAACTCTGTTGTTTCCTTTTTTTCCTCTGTGTGTTTTTCCTCAACAGGCTTGATGTTTGATTTTGCGTCGACAGTTTTGACGTCATGTATTTCTTTTTCACCACCTGGCTCCAGTACTATTTTTTTCTTTCCAGTAAAAATAAACATTTTGTTTCCAACTCCTTTTGGTTTTGGTAGGGATGCGAGAATTGCGCTTATTTTGGATGGGGTAGGTGCAGTATTGTCTGTTGGTGCATTTGGGCGCGTTGGTGTTTTCATGATTTCAGCAAGGCGCTCATGATGCTCAGGTGTGATGGTAGGTTTTTGAGAATTGGGCATATACTCATGATATATGAATCACAAGTGACTAATCAAGAATCAAGGCAAGTTGTGATATACTTGAGATTACAAAAATGAAAGTAGTTGTAACACATAACTCTCCCGATTTGGATGCTGTATCATCCAGCTGGTTGATCAAGCGGTTTTTACCAGGCTGGACTGATGCTGAAGTAATTACAGTGCCTGCAGGCGGCAGATTGAACACACAGCGCACGGAAGGGGATGTAATAGAGCATTTAGATGGAAAAGAAGTAATTCATGTAGACACAGGCATGGGACCGCTGGATCATCATGAAACGCAGGATCATGATGTCTGTGCAGCACAGCGCACATTTGAGTATGTGTTGAAAAATTCGGAAGAACTTGCAAAAAACAAACACAAAACTGATGCTCTCAGACGTTTTGTTGAGTGTGTTATAGATGATGACCATTTCCA
>CAYRYY010000050.1:0-8308 GCA_964428715.1 uncultured Gammaproteobacteria bacterium | reverse complement strand
TCGTGGGTTCAAACCCCACTCCAGCCACCAGTATTTCTCCACACTATTATGCAAGACAGACCAATTGGCGTTTTTGACTCAGGAGTAGGAGGACTTACCATTCTTCTAGAACTTCAAAAACTACTTCCCAACGAGCGGTTCATCTATGTGGCTGATTCAGCCTTTGCACCATATGGCAAAAGGTCCATAACAGAACTTCAAACAAGGACAAAATCAATCACTGAATTCCTCATCTCAAAACACGCAAAAATTATTGTAGTTGCCTGCAATACCGCATCCATTAGCTCAATTAAAGTATTAAGAAAGCAGTTTAAAAAACCTATCATAGGCGTTGTACCAGTGGTAAAATATCTTTCAGAATACTCAAAAACTAAAAAGGTTGCAATACTTGCCACACCAGTTACCATTAAAAGCATTTATTTAGACTTACTCATCTCAGAATTTGGAAAAGGACTTACGATTTACAAAGAAGGCGGAACAGGACTTGAGGAGTTAGTGGAGCAGGGAGATCTAAACAACCCAAAAATCAAAGCAACTCTTAAGAAACATTTAATTCCACTTAAAAAGCAGGGAATTGATGCATTGGCTCTTGGCTGCACACATTATCCGTTTTTAAAAACACAAATGGAAGAAATCCTAGGACCTGATATTAAAGTGTTTGATTCAGGCGGAGCAGTAGCAAGACAAACAAAACGGGTCCTTACAGTTGAAAATTTTCTTTCTTTGGAAAAATTAGACAAAGATTGGTATTATACAACTGGTGACTCAAGTAAATTTGACGGAGTAGTTAAACAATTAACAGGTGTAACTATCAAATCAGAACACACACGCATATGACAACAGACAGATTAAAAAACAAAAAAATTGCAGTGCTTGGTGCGGGAGTGGAGGGTTTAGCCCTTATAACATTTTTAAAAAAACTTACTGACAGCATTACTATTTTAATTGAAAGGCCTGAGGAGGAAATTGAGGATCGCACGCTTCAAGAAATCAAAATGCTTGATCTTCCCGTAATCTATGGGTCTGACGCATTTGAAAACTTAGAAGAATATGAGGTGATTTTCAGAAGTCCTGGAATTAAAAGACGCCAGGAGGTGCTTGACCGCGCTGCATCAAGCGGAGTTATTATTTCATCACAAACCCAACTTTTCTTTGACCTCTGCCCCTGTCCTATAATTGGCGTAACAGGCACAAAAGGAAAAGGAACCACATCCAGCCTTATTTATGAAATGCTGCAAACACAAGGATTTGACACGTATTTAGGTGGAAACATAGGAACTCCTCCTATTTCATTTTTAGAAAGATTAACTCCTGAATCTAGAGTTGTTTTAGAAATGTCATCTTTCCAGCTTCAGGACCTAACAGTGAGTCCTCACATTGCTGTTATGCTCATGACTACATCTGAACATTTGGATTACCACGCTGACGTCTACGAATATATTGATGCAAAACGCAACATCTTTAGATTCCAAAAGACAACTGACTTTGCCATTATGAACAAGGATTATCCAGCCAGTAATGAGTCTGATTTGGAAACTGACGCCAAGGTGTATAAGGTAAGCCGAGACCAATCAGTGGATAATGGGTGTTTTGTGAGAGACGATCAGATTATTTTAAAAGTTGATGATAGTGAGCAAATGATAGCTGAGGTTAAGGACGTGTTACTTCCCGGCCGTCATAATTTAGAGAATGTATGTGCAGCCATAATGGCAGCAGTACTTGCAGGCGTTACCACTCAAAACATTGCTCACGTTCTCAAAACGTTTAAAGGTCTTGAGCACAGGCTGGAACTGGCTGCAACTATTCATGGAATAAGATTCTATGACGACTCATTTTCAACAACTCCCGAAACAGCCATTGCAGCCATTGAGGCATTTAGTGATCCTGAAATCTTACTGCTTGGCGGTTCATCAAAAAATTCTGACTTTACAGAGCTTGGAAAAGTTATATCGGGGGCTAAAAACATCAAGGCAATTATAAAAATTGGACAAGAATGGGAGAGAATCAAAGAAAGCATACAAGGCAAATTAGCTCATGTTCAAATAATTGAGGACTGTGACACTATGCAGGATGCCGTTCAAAAAGCAGCCAGCATGGCTGAAAATGGTGACGTGATCTTGCTCACTCCCGCCTGCGCAAGCTTTGACAAATATAAAAACTACAAGGACAGAGGTCAACAATTTAAACAGGCTGTACGTGATCTTTGAGTATTTAAACCTTCAAAACTATCTCTTGACAATATACTAGTGCACTAGTATACTAGTATTAATGTCTGATCAAAAGCTGCTCAACAACTTAATTTCCGAATTTTTAAAAATCAAAAATGAAGCTGAAATGAAGACATTTTTGGAAGGGATTTTAACTCCAAAAGAATTAATAGAACTTCCAACCAGACTTGAAATAGTAAGACTGCTTAAAAGTGGAGTAGCACAGCATGAAATAGCCGAGAAACTAGGAGTTGGGATTGCAACTGTCACCCGCGGCTCCAAAGAAATACAGAAAGGACGATTTAAAAATGTTAAATAGTAAAGAGATAGTAAGCAACTGGCAAACCTCCTCATGAGGGTGTCTTTTGCGATTTTGCAATTCACAACCTCCTACACAAGGGAGGTTTTTTTATGACAAAAATATGAAAAATGAAACATCAACACATAACGACATTTCCATCACGCTAGATGGAAGACTAGGGAACAGGTGCCAAAGTACTTTTAATAGATCCCAACTTGAAATAATGGGAGGAGAAAATAGTGGTCAAATTCTAAAAGCTCGCCATCTTATTCATGATCTAGCTGATGCAACCCTCCCTGATCTTGACCCTGCTGAGCGTGCTCGATTTAATGCTGCACTTCCAAAAACCTACCAGGCAGTACTTGGAATGGCAAACCCTTCAACCTTGTCTTATGTAAATGGGATTGGCGGAAAAGATTATAGCAATATACCAAGAATTGGAATTAACATTACTTCAAATGCTGACTCATCTCCAGTTACAAGAGTTGTTTTCGGAGCTACAGAGGAAATGCCTGCAAGAAGCCTTAGCTATCTGCTCCCCGCACTTTCATATGTTGAAAATTTCAAAAAACATGATGTAAGAGAACCTCAACTTCAAGTTATTATTGCAAACAATATATCAACGCAACTTAACGGACTAGACCTATCTCAGACCACGGCACAAATGGATTTATTTATTCAAACTGCATCCTCGTACATAAGAACATTTTTCCCCGCTGTTGCAGACTCTGTGGTATTTCTCAAGGACAAACCACTAGAAAAAGGTTCTCAAATTAGAGATGAGTTAATAAATATTGCGCGATCTCTCCATGAGACTTGCGAAGATGAAACAAAAGAAAAAATGAAACAAAAAGCAACTAACCACACAAAATTACGCTCCCACCTGCTTTATAGCGCTGCGCACATACTATTGCACGATGCAGACATAGACGACGTGCTTGAAAGTGCTGCACCGGATCAACCACCTGTCAGTGCTGCTGACGCAATAATAAGCTTTGGAGGATCACAGGAGCAGGATTTTTATAATATCAGACATTCTTTGAAGCCTCATCTTGAGGCAAAATATCAAACAGTGGACACATTGCAATTTTTTACAAAACATAGAGTGCCTCCATATCATATGGCTCAAGGTGGAGACTATAGCCTCGAGGCGATGATCGGTGGAAATAAGCCAGAGGCAATTACACCCACTGCCGTTTATGACCTTAAATACCTTCAGGCAGTAAGTGCTGCTCGAGGCAGTCTACACGACTTTATCCAAGGACAAAGGAGGCTCTCATGAAAAAGGCGATAGGGATTTTGGGAGGAATGGGTCCAGAAGCATCAGTATACATGCTTGATCTTCTCATTTCTCTCTCGGCAAAAGAATTTGGTGCAATAAATGGAGACGAGTTCCCTGAGGTACTTCTGAATTCTGTGCCAGTACCTGATTTCATATCGTCAGACAATAATAAAGATAAAGCGCTCAAGATGCTTAAAAAAAGCGTTAAGAGGTATAACAAAAAGGACACATTATGCCTATCTATTGCGTGCAACACAGCACATGTACTTATACCTCAGCTACAAAAAGAGACGTCGATTCCTTTTATTTCCATGGTTCAAGGAGTATCTGAAGAAGTATTAAGGATGAGGCTTAAAAAAGTTGGACTTTTATCAACCCCGGGAACATTAAGATCGAGACTATATCACGACCAACTTGAATCTAAGGGTGTAGTTATTTTAACCCCAAGTCCACAAGAAATGGCTCTCACGGAAGGAGTAATTCGAAATGTAATTGCTGGGAAAAAAAGTAAAAAAGATACTGCAGTGTTAAAAAAGATTGGGATTGCATTAAAAAAAAGGGGGGCTGAAGGGATAATTCTAGGATGCACAGAAACACCCCTGGCTTTTCCTGATAAATTTCCTCTTCCTGTTTTTAATTCTGTAGAAATCTTGTGCCGATCACTACTTAACGCATACTATGGTAATTACCAAAAATCTATTAAGAAAGTAGGCGAGATATGAGAGGCAGAGAACATGAATTTTTGAGGCCACAACAGATTACAAGCATTGAACTGCCACATCGTGCCAAAAGCCAAAGAACTCGCGAATTGCTAGCTGCAGATAATTACCGTCCAGAAGAAATTATTGAAGAAAATATTGTTCTCTTAAGACACCTGTCTGAAACTCCTTTTGGAACAATTGGGCAAAAGATGCTAAAAGATCCC
This sequence comes from uncultured Gammaproteobacteria bacterium, assembly GCA_964428715.1. Taxonomy (GTDB): domain Bacteria; phylum Patescibacteriota; class Microgenomatia; order Levybacterales; family GWA1-39-11; genus JAGORM01. The sequence goes on along the minus strand of CAYRYY010000050.1, from coordinate 3,593 downwards.
TCTCTAGATTTTAAAGATAGCTTTCTTGGTATGACTTTTGTAGTTGCTGCAACGAATAGGGGGATTTTTGAACAATTAAAAAAATCGTTCGAAATAGCACACGGAGTCAAAAACCTCAAGCAAGAACAGCTCCAAGCTCCTGCGCAAACATTTTTAACGGGCATGGCTCAGAAAGAAGCATATGCGGAACTGGATCATGAAGAAATTGCAGGGATGGCAACAGCGGGAATGATGGACATAAATTTAAGACTAAGATTTTCTCCTTATGTTCTGGAAACAAGCGGGATGGGAGGGGACAAGGGCTTCATGAAAGACGGTAAAAAAACTAAAGTGATAAATGCGTCTACTCTTTCTGCAATAACACTTGCAGGCATGGGATTGTCTGTTCTAAAACATGGATCTTATGCAAATACCTCCGCCGTGGGCTCAACAGAAGCTGCTGAAGCTCTTGGCATTAACATACATCAACAAACTCACGCAGAGATAAAAACATTGTTTGATGCAACAGGATTTTATTTCAGCGACGCACATGCGTCAAAAACTATTCATGACTTATCACATAGCCCATTTGTTAAATATGAAACTATTAATCATTTGGTTGGACCAATGACTCCACCCGTTGATAGACAAACAACTCTTCACAAATTACTTGGAGTCAATGAGGGAGTAAAACCTCAAACCGTTGCAAGAGCATATGAATTTATGAATACACAAGGCTACCAACGGGTTGGACATGCAATAATCCTGAGCGGACTAGATGATAAAGTTCCACCTGATGCCCTAGATCATTTTGATAGAAAAAAAATAAAACCTCACATGATACTTGACGAAGTATCACCCTATCAAACGCTCATTGCAGTTGTACAACACGGAAGATATGTGGGACAGGAACTTCTCAGGCCAGAAGATTTTGGCGTAAGCCTTGATCAGAAATTGATTCAGCAAATTAATAGCCAGAAAGGATTACTAGCTGCAAACCTACGAGCCATATCAGGTTCTGATGAAGCAGCAGTAGACTATTTGGCTATGAATGCATCTTTGGGGTTATTTTTAGCTGAATACATGGATCGTGATGACGCTGTAACCCACGAAGGGATTAATAAACAACTCTTAAAAGAAGCATTTATGAGATGCAGGGAGGCATTAGCAGGCGGGCAAGCATCCAGACATCTTCAAAAAATTATAGAAGTTAGTAATACCCATAATGAGGGCCAGGAAAAGCAAACATCGATTCTAGATAATACTAGGGCGGTTATTTTTGATATTGATGACACCCTAATTAGCCCTAAAGTCCCCCGAGATTTTTATAGCATGTTCTCACAAGCAGTAAACAGAGCAGTTGCAACACATCTGGGAGTAGATTATGAAGAAGGAGCACGAATAGCAGATTTTTTTAGAGAGCATGAATCATTCAATGGAGGAGAACATGCATTATTTTCTGGACAAATTGGGAACTATTTCCCACAATACGAGGGACACACAACTCCTGACTTTGCAACACTTTATGATGAGATGGTAAAAATTGACCCAAGCGGTCATTACGACAATCATGCAAGTGTAGTCAACAATTTACTTCTTTTAAAAGAGCAGGGATTAAAGATTGTGGGACTGACCGACTCACCTGAGGGATTATCACGCAAACTACTTATGGCAGCCGGTATTAATCCTGAAGAAGTTTTTGATGTTTTTGTTGGTGGGTCCCGAGATGAAGGACCGCATAAGTTACTTCGAAGAGAACAGAAATTTGCAGAAATTGCACATTTGTTAGGTGTTCCGCCAGACCAGATATTGGCTGTTGGAGACAGCTTCAGTAAGGATATAGCACCCGCATTAAGTCTGGGTATGAAAGGCTGTTATCTGGGGACTACTGAAATTCCAGGATATGAAGGCGAAACAGCATCGACAATTCATGAAGTATTTGAGAAAATGGGAATCTAAGATGAAAAAACGAAATATTATTATTGATACTGATCCAGGGCATGATGATGCCCTTGCAATAATGCTGGCAGATAAGTCTGGACTTTTTGATATTAAGGCTCTAACAACTGTGGCTGGTAATTCCACCATCGAAAATGTTACAAAAAACGCATTCTACATCCTAGATCTACTGCAGAGCAATGATATTCCAGTGTATAGCGGAAAAGCAAAACCGCTTAAAAGACCTTTAATTCAAGCTGTGGTTCATGGAAAAAGCGGATTGGCTGGTGCAAATACAGCTAATACTAAATTTGCATTAACAAATAACGCAGAAGACAAAATTATAGAAATAGTAAAACAATATAAAAACAACATAACGCTCTTAACGCTAGGTCCTCTTTCAAACATTGCAAGATCATTCCTAAAAACACCAGAACTTCCTACCCTCATCAATGAAATTGTTATGATGGGCGGAGCAATTAACGTTGAAGGCAATAAAAGCAGAGTAGCAGAGTTTAATATATTTGTTGACCCAGAAGCGGCAGACATTGTTTTTAAAACTAACACAAAAAAGGTGCTCATACCAATCGATATTTGTAATTCTATGTCGCTTTCGTTGGAAGATTTTGAAGAACTAAAAAACACAGACTTATATAAACCAATTATGAGCATGATGAAACATTTTATTAAAGGCATAGAATCAGATGAGGGAGTAAAAGGGGCTCTTGTTTATGATGCTGTAGCCGCATATTATCTCATAAACCCTTCTGCTTTTAAGCTTGAAAAGATGGATATTGTGATAGAAACCAAAGGAGAATATACTTCTGGCATGACAGTTGCGGAAAAGCGAAATTCATCAAAAAAAGAGTATAATGTGAATGTGGCAATAAGCTTAGATAAAGAGACATTCAAAAAAGACTTTATTACGCTATTAAACAAATAACATGAAAAAGAGAGTACTTTCTGGAATTAGGGCGACTGGGCGGCTGCACCTAGGAAACTACCTAGGCGCGGTTAAAGGTATGCTGGAATTACAAGATGATCCAGCTTACGAAACCTTTTACATGGTGGCAGATGCTCACACCGTAACCACCCCTTATAAAATAGAGGAGTTAAAAATCAACAGACGTGAAATAATTCTGGACTATTTGGCAGCAGGCCTTGATCCTGAAAAAAGTGTAATCTTTCAGCAGGCAAATGTGCCTGAACATTTTGAGCTAGCATTCTATTTTTCGTCAGTTGTAACGGTTGCCAAAATGCAGCACCTTCCCACATTTAAAGAAAAGGTAAAACAGCATCCAGAGAATGTCACCATGGCATTACTTGATTATCCAGCTTTAATGGCCGCAGATATTTTAGTATATAAAGCTGAATTAGTCCCTGTTGGGCTCGATCAAGAACCTCATCTTGAAATTACTCGCGAAATTGCAAGACGCTTTAATCAAGATTATGGCACTGACTTTCCAGAGCCCCAGCGATTTGCAACAAAAGGAGAGTATGTGCCGTCTCTAACTGGTGAGGGCAAAATGGGAAAATCCATTGAAGGCTCGTATATCAACCTTGTTGATGACCTAGACACAATACGAAAGAAAGTAAGATCAATTCCAACCGCAAGTAACGTAGGAGGGGAGAAAACAGGAGGAATTAAAACGCTATTTGAGCTACTCAGAATGTTT
>CAYRYY010000049.1:2141-8315 GCA_964428715.1 uncultured Gammaproteobacteria bacterium | reverse complement strand
AGAATCAAAAACATTCTCAAGTGTCCCATCTGGAATAACCGAAAATAGTACGTTTTTTGCAGTGTTATCAGAATTAATTAGTGTATATTTTATGGCATCATAAACAGTAAGCTCGAACCCTGCACCTTTTTCCCACAGATTTCCAAAAAGTTTGTCAATGTCTTCTTCAGTTACTTTGAGCATATCATTTTTGTTTAAATCACCATTCTCAATTTGTTTATAAACTCCCATTATAAGTGGAGTTTTAAGTAGACTTGCCTGAATAAAATTTTGCCTGTCATTTACTCCAATAGATACACCTGATGGAAGATATTCAAAATATGTTCCCATGCTGGCGTTTGATTCTGTGTGGTATGTGTTTAGTTTGTTTCTTAATTCAACAAAATTAACCAATCTATCATTTTGATTTTCTGTAAAGATTCTGGGAGAAAGAAGCGAGTAGCGCTGTCTAAGTGTTAAATTGCTTTCTTTTTCGGTAATATTATTTGAAGAAAAAATATACCCAAAAGTAAGGATATTAATTATCAATAAGACGAATATGACAATGAATAAATTCTGTTTTGACATTTATTTAGATAAGATTTCTCTTGCTAAATAATACACAAAATTAAGTCCCGTGGGAATAGCGCTGGATCCAGATTTTCCACCAATTCTATTGCCTTCAATTGTGGGTATTTCCACAACAACTGCATGTTTTTTAAGAGCACGCATAGTCATTTGGTATTCAATAACAAATCCAGTTGCGTCTAGATTTAACTCGTTAAACAATTTTTTTGTAATTCCACGGTACCCATTAATACTGTCAGTTATATAGGGACCTTTTTTTCTAAAAAAGAGATTTGCAAGCAGTGTAAATCCCATGTTTGCCCATTTGCGCGGCTTTAAAAATTCATCATCCTCTTCATTCCTGGAACCTTTCATAAAGCGGGACGCAATTGCCAAATCTGCGCCATCTTTGAGTATTTTGATAAGCTTTGGAATATCGTTTGGATTCTCATTTCCATCAGGTGAAAAAAAGATAAGATACTTGCCTTTTGCCTGTTTTACAGCCATTCTGAATGCTTCAGCCCGTCCGGGAATAGTCTGTTTTAGAACTGGCACTTTGTGTTTTTGGAAATACTCAAGTGTTCCGTCAGTTGATTTATAATCCACCGCAAAATATTCATCTACAGATTTAAATGGAATCTTAGAAAGCGTGCTTTTAAGCCCCTCAATTTCGTTTCTGGTGAGAATTATAAGTGTTGTTTGTACCATGTTATTGTGCGTTTAAGTCCTTCATCAAGGCTCACAGTAGGCCTGAATCCTATAAGTTTTTGTGAAAGTGTATTATCTGATTTACGTCTAGGACTTCCGTTGGGTTTAGATGTATCCAGTATTATTTCACATGAAGTATTGCTGATTTTTTTAATTTTGTCAATGAGTTCAAGCATAGTTATCTCTTCATCACTGCCTAAATTTATTGGAGTATTAGCTTTCAATTTTTCAGCAGATAAAACTATACCTCTTGCAAAGTCTTCTACATATAAAAACGAACGTGTTTGGGCTCCTGTCCCCCATACTATCACCGGATTTTCACCTGATAAAACGCGCTTGATTAGCGCTGGTATGACATGAGACTTTTCATCTTCAAAATGGTCACGCGGACCGTAGCAATTATATGGTCTTACAACTGCTACATCCATTCCATATTGATCAGAAAAAACACGTGCAGCTATCTCTCCCATGCGTTTTGCCCAGCCGTAGCCCAGATTTGTAGGCTCAGGGTCATTCAAAAATCCTTCAGACTCAGGAGTGGGAGTAGAAGCTTCATGCGGATACACGCATGCAGAGGAGACCATGAGCACTCTTGTGATACCACTAACTTGTGCCGCTTTTAAGGGGATTAATTCCAAAAGCGCATTATCATAAAACATATCTGCTTGATGCGTGCGATTATATTCAATTCCGCCTACTTTTGCGACCATGTTGATAAGTATTTCCTGATTTTTAAAGGCATTTTTACAAACAGAAATATCCATTGCATCACCTTTTATGAATCTAGCTGAATCTTTGATCTTGGATATATTGCGAATATTCGCATTTGAAAGATCGTCTAGAATAGTAACACGCGCTCCAAAACTTACTAAAAGTTCAGATACGTGGCTGCCTATGAAGCCTGCGCCTCCAGTTACTACAACCTTTTTATTTTCCCAGAATGTATTTGTCATATCTGCAGATTTCACTTGACTTTCAGAGCCATCCGCACTTAATATTAACATATGACAAAAGAAGTTGAGAAAGTGAAAGTAGTGAGAAAAATACCTTCCATGAAGGTCATAATAGCGGTTGTAATAACAGTTTTAGTTGTGACAATTATAAGTGGTGTAGCAATATACTTTTACGTGCAATACCAGAACGCGCAAATGTTGCTAAAGAATCCTGCTTCTGCGCTGGAAAATGAAGTGAAATCATTGGTTGATCGGGTAAATAAAGTAATAGAGCTTCCTAAAAGCGAAGTTCCTACTGTTGCAACCGTATCAGACAAAACAAAGCTTGCAAGTCAGCCGTTTTTCCTAAAGGCTGAAAATGGAGACAAGGTTCTCATATACAACACAGCAAAAAAAGCTTATCTTTATAGACCAAAAGACAATAAAGTGATAGAGGTTTCTAGTCTGAGTGTTTCACCAAGCACACTGGGCGCTTCAGACGCAGCATCACTGCAGCCTGCAGTTGAAAAGGCAAAAGTTGTTCTGTTAAATGGTACCACTAGAACGGGTTTAACAAAAACAGCCGAAGATAGAATGATAGCAAATAATATTTCAATTGAGGTAATTGAACGGGATAATGCAGCCTCAAGCGATTTGAAGGAGACAATAGTTGTAGATATTACAAAGAAAAATACAGATTTACTTTCCCAAATAGAAAAGACAGTTGGAGGGAAAACAGGAACAATTCCTGAAGGGCAGACTATTCCGCAGGGTGTTGACGTGCTGGTAATTCTAGGCGAGAATTTTAAATAACCTTCAGTTCTTCTTTTTTAAAATAACTTTCAAGAATGTTTCTGAGATATTCTGCATCTGAATCTGAAAAGTAAGGATTTGCTCCAATAATAAAACCGTTTTTTACAAGATATTCTGAAGCGGGATATTTCTCTTTTTTGCTTTTGAAGAGTTTTTTATAAATAGGCTGACTTAAAAGTGGGAAAAAGAGTCTAGTTTCTATACCGTTTTTTTCTAAATGCAGGAGTAAATCGTTTCTCTTAATTTTAGGACTTTTAATGATGACAGGGTAGAGCATATATATGTGTTCTGCCTTAGGTCTTACTTTGGGTATGATAAAGCTTTGGGGAAATTTTTCAAAAACAGAATTTAGTAGATTTCCGGCTCTTTTTTTCATAATAATCGTGTGATTTTTGCGCTCTAACTCTGCAAGGCCAAGAGCTGCTTCCATTTCAGTTAATCTGAGAGAATATCCAATACGATTAAATTCAAACCGTTTATTAATCATGGTCTTTAATTTTGCAGGATTTGATGTGTTATCGTCATCAATATTTAAATACACATTATTCCTCCCATGAAATATTAAACTTTTTATTATTTCGGCTAGTTTTAAGTTATTGGTTGTAATTATCCCACCCACTCCTGTGACCAGTATGTGAGCTGTATACGTAGAATAAACTGAAATATCTCCAAGTGAGCCGACAGGCTTCTTGTCATAAGATACAAACATTGTTTCGCATGAATCTTCAAGTATTTTTAACTTATGTTTCTTGGCAATTTTTAGAAGTGCGTTCATGTCTGAGCTCTGACCAAATAGGTGGACAGGCATAATAGCTTTTGTTTTTTTTGTAATTTTTTCCTCAATTTTTTGAGGGTCTATACAGTAATAATCTTTTTCTATATCTACAAATACGGGCGTTAAATTTGCCTGTAAGATGACATTTGCGGAGGAGATAAAGGTAAGAGCTGGAACTATTACCTCATCATAATCCTGCCACTTATAATGTTCTTTTAATGCTAGTAATGAAACTAGAAGCGCTGAAGAGCCGCTGTTTGTAAATATTGCAAATTTTCTCTTATGAATTTTAGCAAATTCTACCTCAAATTTTTTCGTCATAGGGCCATAGGTAAGCCTGTTTGAATCTAAGACAAGGTTTACATATTCTTTTGCTTTTTTGGAAATTCTTAGATCTGCTAGTGGAAGGGTTCGTTTCATTTTCATCAAAACTATAGCAGAAGGAATGAGGCAATACAATTATTGGACATACTGTTTACGAGTTTAGTTGATTATATTTTGGACTGTGCGTCAAATTTTATTCTAATCCATAGCCAGATATTGAGTATGGAAATGACAAAAAATGGAAGTATCTTTATAGGACTCCAAGTGAGAAAAAGAAGGACTTCTGTTACAAAAGAAATAGTTATAAACACTTCAAAGAAAAGCGAGAAGATGTTAAAGATTGTGTGCTTAATTCCGCGGCTGATTTTAGCCACTTCCGATTCGTGATTCTTGAGAATAATAACTGGGTTGCTTGTGGCTTCTTGAATGCTCATCTTAACCTCTTTATATTCTTCTTTAAAAATAGTTATATATGCTGAATTTTTGATTGACGAAATGTATACAAGTCCAGTGCTTTGAGACGTGTGTGTTGCAAGAGTTTTTTGATTACTGTCCTCAAGAATAATAGTTACTTGCGACAATGGTTTTGCGTTCTCTCCCAGTATTTTTAATTTTAAAAGGTTGGAGGATTTAAATGGAGTAGTGTGTCTTAAGATGTGGTGAAGAGACAAAGGATGGATATTAAAACGCCATAAGAAGGCAAAAAAGGAAAGCAGAACACATGTGGTAAGCACTACAAACGCTGATAAATCAAAAAATCTGTAGGACTCAAGTATGGGCAGTATAAAATTGGTTGCAGAGTTAACATAATCTCTTGCTGAAAAATAAAAGCCAGTTATGTATGAAAAGATAGAAAATGGTGTAGGGTTAAGACGTATTTGAGGATAGTTGTGTTCTGACGTGCTGTTAATAGTGAATTCAACTTCTTTATGTTCAAATCCAAATGCAAAGATATCAGCTTTATATTTGCCTGCCGGAAGTACTATGTTAAAAGCTCCGTAAGCATCAGAATATGAAGGATTGGGAATTGCAATAGCTTGAGGAGAAACAAGCACATACCTGCGCTCAGACTCATTGTAATAGTAAAGCGTTAGTCGTGCTCCCTCAATTGGTTGGTTATTTGTGAAAGAGACAGAAAGGCGTTTTGCAACTTTAATATCAAGCACTTTTTGCTCTACAATATTTCCAAAGTTATCAAATATACGCGCATATATTTCATAACTACCCGGAGCGTTTCCACTATAGAGTCTTCCAACATAATTATTGTTTCCAACCGGCTCCATAACGGTATTGCTGCCAACATTTTGTGAAAAATTATTTGCTCCTAATACATTACTATTTCTTAAAAACAGATCAATTTTTTGAACAGAATAACTTTCATCTACTTTTAGTTTTATTTGAAAAATTGCATCAGTTGGAATAACCGTTTTTGCTAAGTGTGCGCTGGGTGTAAGCGGGTCCACAAGAAACACATTATTGCTTTCCATAATAATGGATGATGTATCTATTACAGGAGCTTTTGACACTTGTGCAGTTTTAAAAGTAAATACATCTGAGGTTGTAGTGTTGTTGGTATTTTGAGCTGTAATTTTAAAGTAATAGGTAGTGTTTGGGGTAAGATTTAAAAGATTGAATAAAAAAGTAGAAGAGGAAGTATTTATGGCAACTGACTTATTCAGGTTATTGAGAGATGTTCCATAGTAAAGTGTAGCGGTTGCAGGATTTGAGACTTCCGTATAAATTTGGGCTGTTTCTGAGGTTACTGAGTTAATAAAAACATCTAAAAACTGAAGTGAAGAGGGGGTTGAGGTTGGGCTAGGCGAGGCAGGTCCTGGGGTTGATGTTGGTCCCGGGGCGCTTGTTGGAGTTATTGGGCTTACGGGATACTGATAGTAACTTGTGATGCTTGACGTGGTGCTTTCGGTCCCTGGTCCTACGAGTTTCCCGTTTACTGAAAACTCAACCTGTTGAGAACCCGTAAATGCACTGTTTGTTTCAAGATTAAAGGAAACAGCTTCTGAAGTACTGCCGGGGAATGAATTAATATTCCATGTAATAGTTCTGTTAACGGTGTCA
>CAYRYY010000049.1:1155-2131 GCA_964428715.1 uncultured Gammaproteobacteria bacterium | reverse complement strand
CCTAGAATATCTATAGATGGGGTTAAGGATCCCTCAATGGTGCCAAGAGACCATGATGCGACTACTTCTACGTCTGTTGAGTAGCTTAGGAGTGTTTCGTAAGCTAAACTATAAGAAATGATTTGATTGGGAGGGAAAACGGTACCTGTGGGAGAAGTTTTAGTAAGTGTTGCTAAAAAGTCACTAGACACGGCGGGAACTGTGGCTGTAACTTGTACTGTTGTGTTATTTGTAATTGTTAAACCGTACTGCGCAGAGTCTATAAGAGTGCTGCCTGATGTTTGTGTTTCTATGTTTCCTGTCTTTGCTCCAAGTGCTCCCGTGGTTGAATCTGTAGCTGTAAAATTAAAGCAGTAGCGGGTTCCTGTATTTAGGTTGCTTGAATTAAAGGTAACTGATGTGCCACTTTGAGAATCAAAAGATACTCCTGGCCAGGCAGTAGAGCCTGAAGGAAGATTAGAGGTATCTGCGTTCCAACCGGATGAAAATATGGAAAAATCTGAGGGGAATGTAACTTTAACCTTTCCTTCAGTTGCGCTGGACGCGGGAGTGGCACAGACTAGGCCTGAGAGGGCAGAGTTTGGCTTTAAGGAGTCAAGGCGCAGCATGGCATTTGTAAGGCTTGCAGCTTGCGCATTACTTAAAAAAATAAATCCGAATAGTAGGCTAAGAACTAGAATGATTGTCCGCTTCATATATATAGTAAAACAGAATGTGAAGGATTAAAACAAGGGTAAGCGCGAAAATTGAGGATGAAAAGGAGATTATTTGAGTTTGTCTACTTCTTTGTGCTCTACAGCTTTGCGGCATTTGCGGCAATACTTTGTGAGTTTTAGCTTGTCTGGAGTGTTGAGCTTTAAATTCTGAACGAAGTGAAGAATGCAAGCGAAACCCTACTTTAACTTATCAACTTCTTTGTGTTCTACAGCTTTGCGGCATTTGCGGCAATACTTTGTGAGTTTTAGCTTGTCTGGAG
>CAYRYY010000049.1:0-1055 GCA_964428715.1 uncultured Gammaproteobacteria bacterium | reverse complement strand
TGTTGAGCTTATTTCTGCTCGTAATGTAGTTGCGCGTTTTGCACACGGTACATGTAAGTCCAATTTTAATAACTGCGCCTGTTTTTTTCTTAGCCATTTTTTTAAACTACCTCAAGTTCTCTCGTAAATGATTTTAAAAAATATGTTGAGTCTCAGTACTCTGAGTTGAACATATAGAAATGAATTCCTTTCGAGAAAAACTATTATATCTAATCTAAGCTCAAAATACAATGATCGTGAGCCCTCAGCGAGAATCGGACTCGCGACCTAGTTCTTTATCTGCTATGCAAGCAAGAAAATTTTTACTGAGCCTCGAGGGGGAATCGGACCCCCGACCTAGTTCTTACCAAGAACTCGCTCTACCACTGAGCCATCGAGGCAAAATTTTCTTACCAAGAATTCGCTGACCACGCCTGTCGTCACTTCGTGCGCAGGCGAACTCATGCTTTATCACGCATTCCGTTCCACTGAGCCATGAGGGCAAGTATCTAGTAAGCTCACTCATTTAAAAGATGTGCTGCGGGTAGGATACGAACCTACGTAGCCCTAACGGGCGACAGATTTACAGTCTGTTCCGATTGACCACTCCGGCACCGCAGCGAATCTAAATACTTCTATTTAGGTTCGTATATTGTACAAGATTTAGAGAAAAATAGGAAGATATAAACAAATCTGTGCGTATATTAGAGGTCTATCAAAAAAAAGGGTTGACGAATAAATCTAATAAACATTTATACCTTATAGTTATTTTCACATAAGCTTATAATATATAACCCGTGAAAACATGTAAACGCATACTATAGACCTAATATAAATTGTAAGAATTTAGCCTCAAATTAACTATCAACAGATGAGATAATTATAGGACTTGACCTCTGTGAAAATATTCTGCTAATGTTATAAGTATCACTTTCATTTGAAGGTGTGTTTTGTGTTTGGTAACTGCCCATGGTTAAAAGAAATAGAGCAAAGAAGATAATTATAGTCATACTGATACTGGTAACGGTATTTCCTTATGATGCAATTTCATTACTTGAGCTCTCACCCTTCAATCC
>CAYRYY010000048.1:5893-8405 GCA_964428715.1 uncultured Gammaproteobacteria bacterium | reverse complement strand
AGGCTGATATGTAAATATCGCGGTCAGAAGGCCTAAATTTTGGGCGTAAAAAGCCATGTCCTTCGTGCTGAATATCCAAAATTCCAGCCACAACTTCAGCTCCAGGCTCAATATATTCATTTTGAGCTTGAGCAGGCATAGCTGGACGCTTGTCTTCTATTATAGGAGCCTCAGTTGCAGAAACTACTGGTGCTGCTTCTTTGACTTCCTCTTCAGGGTTATTTGTTGTTTTTTTACTTACTGGCATGGTTTTGTGTGAATGTGTTTACTTCAAGCGTACTGAGCTTCCAGAAATGAACAAGGATATGTCTGTTTTCATGGAAAAATGTCTGTGGCACGTATCTGAAGGCTAATTGCTATTAAACCATGCAGTACTCTACTTTGTCAAGAGAGGAATCCAACTCTGCCGTTTCTCTTACGTATTTTTGACCTAATAAACAGCTCTCTATGCCATACTTATATATGCAGTGCTTAATCAATGCATAGATAATGGTAGCAAAAAAGCCAACAAAGCGTACCTAAACTATAACGCGACTTATAGTACTTGACAGGAAAGATATGTTGTGATATACTTCCACTTAGTCGAGTTAGATAGAGGAAATAAGTTTTAGTTTTACGTGTTCCGTTGATAGCTCGATTTTTTTTGAACTCATATATGAAATCTTTAAAACTCACAACCGCACTTTTGACAGCAGCTGCAGTTCTTTTTGGAACTGCGACTCTTGTATCTGCTGCCGGATCTTCTAACTGTCAAGCAATCTACGGAGGAGGAGAAGTTTGTCCAACTGATGTAAAATTCACTATTGATAAAAAGGTTCAAAAAGGAACTAAAGGTGGAGAATTTGTTGACAACCTTTCTGTAAATGACGAAAAATTCGCACCTACTCAAAACGTTACTTTTGAAATCACTCTAAAAAACACTGGAAGTAAAGACGTTACATTAAACGTAATTGATACACTTCCTTCTTACCTCTCTTATGTTTCAGGCGGAACATTTGATTCAAACAACAAACAGGTTAAAAATGAAATTACTTTAAAAGTTGGAGAAACAAAAAAGGTAACAATAGTCGCTAAAGTTGTAGATGCATCTAGTCTTCCAGAAAATCAAAGTATTGTGTGCGTTACTAACGTTGCAAAAGCATCTGATAACTCAGGCACAACCGCAGAAGATAATGCACAATTATGTATTGAAAAAGGTAAAACTACTCCAGTAGTTCAGCCTACAGTTCCAGCTAAAAAGATTCCTGAAACAGGACCTGAAGCACTCGCACTCTTATTATTACCTCCAGTTGGAGCAGCAGGTCTGTACCTCAGACGCAAAGCTGGCCTCTAAACACAAACTCCTCCACCTTTAAAGGTCGGAGAGAAAGGTTTTGTCTCTTACACAATCTCAAAACTCAATCCCAGATTTCAAACAGACAAACCAGAACCTCTCTCCCCTACCTTTTATAAGGACGGGTATTGGCTGCGCAAGCGGATTTGTATTGCATAAATCCATGTTTGCGTTCCAAGATAAGAGTTTTGTGTCATTCTGATATATTTGCATATATCAAATTTTGACCCCAAACTACGCACTTTAACAAGGTATGTAGGAAAAACTCCGATTTATATCGGAGAAAAATTTTATCTAGGAAACGGTACAAGTAGGTACCGGGTTTAGCGTGTTGTGAGGAGAGACACAGCACGCTGCATCCGGTACTTACACGGACAAATCCAAGACCACCAGGTCTTGTTATTTTTTATCCAGGCTTTAAAGCCATAGTCACCTAGTCAAGGAGAGATCCCGCCATGTCCGATTCCCATTTCTACACCGCCGGCGCTGATGCCCAAAACCCGTTCGCGATTAAGTTCGCACAGGCTCTGGCTCAGGCCACCGGAAAAACTCCGCGCGAGATTCGCACGGATAAAGATCGTGAGTTCCTTGCCAAGGAAATCACCAATAATTTGGGAAAGTAGGAAAATACCTATGAGGTCACGAGCACCGCCAGACACAATATCGAGTTCGTAACCATTCGAACAGCGACCTAGTTCAAGTGAGGCATCCGCAAGGATAGACTCTCAAAAGACGAAGGTAGCCGTTAATTCGGAACTTCGCTCTTCTAGGCCACAATGGTGCGTGCACCAGTACTCAAGGATCGGAGGATCCCATGACCGTGCGCGAAGCTCGTCGTCTGGTGCCCCACGCACTAGAGACGGACCTCGATACCGCTTGCACTGCAAACGGTGCCGATATAACAGCGCCAACCCCATGGACCCGGCAAATGAAAGAGGATTTCCTCCTCCGGACATTGCTTCGGCGCATGAGGCCAAACGCGACCGCACCTTTCACCTTCACGGTGGTAGGAATCACAGGTCCCCCTGCATGGCACCAATACGGCTACAAGGCCGTCACTGCTGTGTTCACGATCGCTGTCATCGCGGCAAGTCTGGGTCTTCTGACTCTGATCCTGCTGTTTTTCGACGGCGTCAACCAAAACTCTGCCGGTATCTGGCTGCAGATCACCCTGTGGAC
>CAYRYY010000048.1:0-5883 GCA_964428715.1 uncultured Gammaproteobacteria bacterium | reverse complement strand
TGGCGCAATGGTCCTGGTGACTCTCGCACCTATGCTGCCGGACAGCGTTCTCGGCTTCGAGCCGCAGACTAGCAGGACCCTGCTGGTGATTGGCCTCTTTGGAGACGCCCTCATCGCATCAGGCCTGTATGTCTTGCTTGCCGATAACACGGTATCAACGGATGTTGCACGCACTTTCTTGAGTGTGACATTCTCGATCGTCCTGATTGTGAACTTCGTGTTCATGGTCATGGCCATTCAAAGGGACTAGGGGGTCTCCAACATGCGCTACCTGCGCAAGGTCCGGCACTTTGCCCTCGTGGGCACGATCCTCGGCGGTTCGCTTATCAGCTTCGGCTGCAGCGGCACCAACGTTGAGGACAACGACACTGGCGACGATAGCAACGTCACCAACACCCAGCCGACCACGGCACCGGTGATCCAGAAGCTCAACGACGGGGACAACCCGACGCCCATGGCCACGCCTGGCAACAGCACTCCCGAGTGCAAGCCTGGCGAAGGCGACTCCTGGAAGCAGATTCAGGCCGGCGAATTCGTTCCTCAGGGCACTTGTGCTCTCGTGGAAGTCACTAACAATGACGCGAAGTCCCTCCTGATCGTGGCAGGCGCTACGCCCATCGACCTGACCGCTGGCTCTTGGCCGACGGACTCGAATGTCCACATCAACGTCTGGACTTACCAGAACCTGGCTGCCGCCAAGGCTGCTCTCCCCGGAGAAAAGCGCGAACGCGAGAACCAGGGTTGGTCCGTAACTGAGGTCACGACTTTCGACGAGATCGTCAAGATCCTCGGTGGCACTACCGATGGCAAGCAGGCTACTACGCCCGCTCCCGCCGCTACCGCGACGCCCAAGCCGGCCATGCCGACTGCAACGCCCTTGACGGTTCCCCCGTCGAAGCAAGGCGCCCGCCTCACCGGAACTTGTGGGGACATCCCTCACAGCGACCAGGTCTACGAGACCTACGGTGGAGACACCCTGAAGGCTGGCACTCTTGTCATCCTGCGCTACGTCAGCCATACTGACCTCAACATCTGGATCGAGATTGGTTGTCTCAAGAACGACACCTACTTCGATGATGATGGTCAGTTTGCTCTGCACGCATGGTACGGTTTTTCCGTTGTTCCCACGGCGTTCCGTGATGGATGCAACGAGGCCCGCGCCCGTTGGAATGAGACTCATCAGTCTCCTCCCACGTGGTCCTATGGCTACACCGTCATGTTTGCTGGCAAGGCTGATGACAGCGACTTCGTGAAGCACAAGGATGCACCGCCGAGCTGCCGCCCCAGCTAATTCCTAGCCTTCGCTAGAAGCACCGCTTCTTAGTGGAGTTACCCAGTCCTTATGGATGGATGCACAGTTGAACCACTTGTGGTCAACAGAGTTATAGGAAGCCTAACCGCTTTACTAGCTCCTCCTGCCTAGGACACCCTGGACATTTCTGTCTCATTCAACTCACTCTTCGTTTCGCATGAAGAAAAAGGAGTCGGATTACGGCAAAACTGTTCCAGATGGAAGATATTCTCTTGTGAGAAATTTGTTAAGCATTCGCTTACAACCTTCTCAACTTTGAGATTTCTTCCACCTACATACCTTCCATTTTCCGCTTAGCGGAACTGATGATTCCTCCCCGATTAAATCGGGGCAGGATGAAATGGATATGAAAATTAAAGAATTTATCAAACCTGATACGCTCATGGTTTTAACTAGTTACCCAACACCTGAGAAGGGCAAGTCTGGCAAACGCGGCCTAAACGCTGTGGGCTGGCATTCAGAACGTCTTATAAAGGAGCTTTCAAAAAAGCGCCGAGTACTCGTCTTGGCTGAAAAAGACGGAGGTAAAAGTGAAACTCCTGTAGGCAAAAACACACTGGTCAAACGCATCTGGGAAAAAGGAAGCCTACGCTCTTTTATACGTCTTGCCAGATTTATGTACGCTCAAAAGCAAATCAAATCAGTTTTGATCCAATTTGAATTTAATGTATTTGGAGGAATTCTGCCAAACTTATATCTCCTGGCTCTTATATTACTTTTACGACTGTCTGGAAAACGCGTTTCGTTTGAATTTCACCAAGTAATACTGGATATAAAATTACTGCAAAAACATGTAAACATAACAAATCCCCTTGTTCAGAAATTCTACAATGTGTCTTTGCGAGTATATTACTTTTTAGTTGGACTTCTCGTAAACAATATCATTGTTTTTGAGGTAGAACTCAAGCGCAGACTTAAAAGGTATGTAGCTGACGACAAAATTTATGTATTATCTTTAGCCGTTGAAAAACGTCCATTCATGGATCAAAAACAAGCAAGAATACTTGCCAATGCTCACATCAAAAAAGGTTATAGTAAGATAAAACAAAATGAGTTTGTGATTCTCTTGTTTGGATTCATAAACGGATATAAGGGAATTGACTGGGTTATAAAACAGTTAAAAAATAGTGAACACAAAAACATACGCCTGCTGGTTGTTGGAGGACAAAACCCATATTTATCCCATAAAAAATCGTACCAAACGTTTTACAACGGTATTGTAACAGAACTCAAAAAACACACACATATGAGTTATGTAGATTTTGTGAGAGAACAAGATATTCCGTTGTTTTACAACGCGGCAGACATTTCAGCAATTCCTTATGAAGTTTTTATGGCAGCGTCTGGTCCATTTTCTCATGCGCTTTCATATAAAAAGCCAGTCATACTTTCAGAACATTTAGAAGAATACACAAACTCTCAGGATATTAAACATGCCATGAAAGAAGCTCACATTCAAAACGCAGATTTCATATTTAAGTATAATAAAAAAGCGCTTCATTCCATGATTACTGAAATTAAAACAAATCCTGAACTCTACAGTAAACTTTCTGTCTTTTCAAGTAAGCTTGGAAAGTCACGACGCATGGATAAAATTGCCCTCAAACTAGACAATATCCTCTTCCCTGCTTTCTATATGGTAAGACAAGATAGTCCCGCACTTACCAAACCATCCTTTGCATAACTATGAAAAAATTTATACTGTCCCACAAGGGCTTACTCTTCCTAGGCTTTCTTTTAGGACTTATTTTTATAACTAATTACAAGCCTGGAACCTATCTTTTAGGCTGGGATAGTTTGTCCACAGAGCTTAATCCTGTACTTGGAATTAAACGTGCACTCTTTTCATCCTGGCAGGAGTATCAAAGCTTTGGGCTGGTTGCAGGCATGGCGCATGCGGCAGATTTAGTACGCGCAATTATTATTTTTCTCTTATCTTTTGTGCTTCCTGAATCCCTTCTGCGCTATACGTTCACGATGGGTATGGTGTCAGCTGGCTCAGTGGGTGTTTTTATGCTCATGCGCACACTTTTTAAAGGTCCTGGCACAAAAATTCTGCCATTTACAGGAGCGCTCTTTTATCTGCTGAATTTCAATATCATTCAGATGTTTTTCCTGCCTTTTGAGGCATTTTCAGTGTTTGCAGCGGTCTTACCATGGAATATACTCCTTTTCATAAAAACCCTTGAAAATGGGCTTACAAAACGGAATTTGACACTGTTTATCCTTCTTTCTATTCTCTCAACGCCAGCCTTTGTGGCGCAACAGTTATTTGTGGTGTTTTTACTAATTCTCGGCTGTATTACAGCAGGCATGTTTATACAAATTCCCTCCAAACGCATACTGATTCGCGCTCTTATGGTACTAGGAATCATACTTACTCTCAATCTCTTCTGGATTTTGCCTCAAATTTACTTTTTACTGGACAATGGAAGTATTACCAGAACTTCTAAAATCTCTCAGCTTTCAACAGTTGATATTTTCTTTAGAAATTTAGACAAAGGAAACATATGGAACTTTTTATCTAATACAGGCTTTTTCTATGAATCTAATGGATTAAACCAGCAGCCGCTTTTTGCGGTCTGGAAGTCATACAGGGAATTTCCATTAATTCAGTTCTTTATCTACATCATCGCATTTGTGTCAATTCTTGGAATATTTAAAAAAACACCGTACCGTATTCCTTTTTTACTCTGTCTTGCAGTAATTGTGGTGGCATTACTCAACAACACCCCTCCTATCCGTGAACTAAATGATTTGCTGCGCTCAAATTCGTTTGTAAATCAAATGTTTAGAAATCCGTTTACCAAATTTTCAATCCCTTACGCCTTAGTTGCCTCATATTTCTTTTGCGCAGGAGTGTTGCTGCTTTCTGAAAAACTTAAAAAAATACATATGCATTTTGCAGTCATTGGGTTGTCCATCTTTTTTATATTCATGCAAGGGTTTCCTGCTCTTTTTGGACAGTATATTTCCTCTGAAATGAAGGTAAACATACCCTCAGAATACAGTGAGCTATTTACGTATTTTGAAACTGTTCCCGAAAACAAACGCATTGCGCTTTTGCCCGACTACACGTACTGGGGCTGGTACTACCAAGACTGGGGATATAATGGCTCAGGATTTTTGTGGTATGGCATGAAACAGCCGATTGTGTCCAGAAATTTTGATATGTGGAGTTCAAAAAGTGAAAGTTACTTCTGGGAGGCAAAAGATGCGCTTGAAAGTGAGGACGTAACAGCCTACAACAATGTTTTGCAGAAATATGACATAGATTACGTAGTGCTTGATGAATCAGCATCTCCAGTTATTAGCTCTATGAAAGCAATACAATACGATAGGCTTAAAAAGCTGCTTGCGGCAGATTCAAGCCTGAAGCTCGAGAAAAAATGGGGAAACATAAGCGTTTACATGGTAACAAGCACAACACCAGCTGACCATTTTGTCTCTTACACGACCACCCTTCCAAACGTAGGACCAGCCATAACAGGAACAAGCAGAGACAGCGCCTATACTGATCTTTCTTACTACCAAACTGATCTCTCAAAGCCATTTGATAAATACTATCCGTTTCTTGACTTTATGACTCAAACACAATTGCCTGACAAAAGCTGGGAAATTCATGAAACTGATGGGAGTTTTAGAATTGTTAAAAAACTTGATTTTGATTCATCAGATTACTCCATATCCACTACTTCTGGTGAGTTTGAGGCTAATTTGTATTACAATAATGAACCCGTTTCCTATTCTCTTCCGTACTCAGTTACGCACACAAAAGACACGGTATCCGTTCAGTTCCCAAAAGCGCTTCTTCATGAATTAACACCGAAAGACAGCAATGTAACGTACTGCTGGGCTCAAACTGGAACTATTACAACCAAAAAGAACGCTAACTCACTAACTGTCACAGCCAAAGATGGAGCAACTGCGTGTCTTGCCTATGATTTGGATACCATTGACCAAAGATACGGCTATATGGTGTCCATTAACAGTGAGAATCTAGATGGACAGGGACTTTTCTTTTATATTGTAGATCAAACAAAAAACCAGCCATATGTGGAGGACAGACTTACATCCGGGAATCAGTATTATGTGGTAGGAAATAGATATCAGGAGGGTGTGGGCTACTCTTTTGCTTTTCAGGCAAATTCACTGCGCACAATACCAAGCATAAATACAATTAACAGACTTGCAATTTTTATAATTCCTTATGAGCAAATCAAAAATATTGCATTTACTAAAAATGACTATGCGCAAAAAGAGATTCAATCTTATACAGGGAAATCTCAAAAACTTAACTACTACACATATGTGACTACACCTCCATCAGACACAAAAGCAAACACGCTTGTACTCTCGCAAGCATTTGATGCTGGATGGAATGCATATTCTGTTTCGTCAATAAACGTATTCACGAAACATGTACCATTCATTTTTGGAGATAAAATACCTTCACATATTATTGTAAATAACTGGGAAAACGGCTGGATTCTGCCTCAAAATCAGTCAAACAGTATTGTAATTATGTTTATTCCGCAATATTTGGAATATGGAGGATTATTCGTAGGCGT
>CAYRYY010000047.1:8288-8663 GCA_964428715.1 uncultured Gammaproteobacteria bacterium | reverse complement strand
GATCACATAACTGAAGCGATCTTTGCAGAATTAGCTGGGTTTCAGACAAAAAGAGTAGAACTGCAAAATAACCCAGAATATGTTGAGTCTGTTATTGAGCAAGGAACGGATAAAGCACGTACAGCAGCATTCGAGACACTTAAGGATGTCAAAGAGAAAATGGGGTTAGCATGAAAAAAGCAGCACTTCACTTAATTAGAGCCTACCAAAAAACGGCTCCTCACCGGAAAATTATTCTTGGACAGCTGTTTCCGTTTTTCTCAACCTGCAGGTATTTACCCACCTGCTCTGACTATACCCATCAGGCAATCCACAAATACGGAATTTTTAAAGGAAGTTTTTTAGGACTTAAGAGATTTTTGTCCTGCAATCCGT
>CAYRYY010000047.1:1065-8278 GCA_964428715.1 uncultured Gammaproteobacteria bacterium | reverse complement strand
TTGGCGGGCATGGCTTTAAACCCCTTGCATAATTCATACATTTGAGCCTCAAATTGTGGTATAATTCACAGATACTTAATCACGCATGAAACACATAAAACTCCCAAAGGGATCTAAAAACAAAAAAAAGGGCTTTAAATTGCGTCTCACCTGGAAAGACCTGATTTTATATTCTTTTATTTTCTTGTTTTTTGTATTCTTGAGTTTTGGAATAGGGGACTTAACATCTTCTCAAAGCTCACAAGCCATTCCGCTAACCACTGCACTTAAAGACATCAAGGACAAAAAAGTAAAAGACGTATCAGTTTCCACAACAAAGCTCACGCTCACATACAAAGACGGTAAAAAAGCAACAGCTGACAAAGAGCAAAACGCATCTATTTATGAGGTTTTAAAAAATTCCAATATTGACCCTGCATCCGTTAATATCACAATAAAAGACACAGGAAGCATGGGATTGTGGGTCAACATACTTACAGGTGTTTTGCCAATACTGTTGATGGTAGCCTTCTTTTTCTTTATCTTCAGACAAGCGCGTGGCGCTCAAGAAAATATTTTTTCCTTTGGTTCCTCCAAAGCAAAAGCATTTAACAAAGACTTTCCAAAAACAACCTTTGATCAAGTAGCTGGTGTAAATGAGGCAAAACAAGAGCTATCCGAAATTGTGGACTTTTTAAAACATCCTGAAAAATATAAAGCGGTTGGAGCACGCGCTCCAAAAGGTGTTCTTCTGGTAGGGCCTTCTGGTACTGGAAAGACATTACTGGCTCGAGCCGTGGCAGGAGAGGCAAAAGTTGCATTCTTCTCAATTGCAGGATCTGAATTTATGGAAATGTTAGTAGGTGTAGGGGCTGCCCGCGCGCGCGATCTTTTTGCAACTGCTAAAAAGGCTCAGCCTGCAATTATATTTATTGATGAAGTAGATGCTATTGGAAGACAGAGGGGTACTGGCATGATGGGCGGACATGATGAACGCGAGCAAACTCTTAACCAGATTCTTGTTGAAATGGATGGGTTTGCACCTACAGAACAATTAGTTGTTATGGCAGCCACAAACCGTCCTGACGTTTTAGATCCAGCACTTGTCAGACCCGGACGTTTTGACAGACGTGTTGTATTGCCTTTGCCAGACATAGAGGGTCGAAAAGAAATACTTAAAATTCACTCAGTTGGAAAACCGTTTGAAAAAAGTGTTAATTGGGAAAAAATAGCGCGCCGCACAGTAGGATTTTCTGGTGCAGATTTAGAAAACATGTTAAACGAAGCAGCCATTTTAACTGCGCGAGAAAACAGGAAAACTATTAATGAGGTCGATTTGGAAGAGGCAGCGACAAAGGTTAAGATGGGCCCTGAAAAAAAGAGGTTCCAGTCAGAAGAAGACAAGCGAATTACAGCCTACCATGAGTCTGGACATGCAATCGTATCATTTTCTATGCCGCACATGGATCCAGTTCATAAAATTTCTATTGTAGGACGCGGAATGTCATTAGGACACACGCTTATTCCCCCAGCGCTAGACCGAGTACATGAAACCCAATCTCGCCTGCTTGAGCAAATTGCAACAATGCTAGGAGGACGCACTGCCGAAGAACTTATATTTGGAGAAATAACAACTGGGGCCGCTGATGACATAGAAAAGGCAAGTATGGTGGCCAGAGCTATGGTAGTAGATTATGGAATGAGCGGTTTGGGACCTATTTCGTTTGACAAGGAACAAGCACGCATGTATGGAGAGGGATTCCCAATTTCCGACACTTTGCAATCTAAAATTGATGCAGAAGTGACAAAAATAATTGACGAAGCCCATAAGAAAGCGACTGCAATACTTACAAAAAACAGAAAAAAGCTGGATATAGTTGCAAAAACACTACTCACTAAGGAAACGCTTGAGGGTGAAGAATTTATAAGAATTATGTCAGAGAAAACTACAGCTGCTAAGCCTTCCAAAGCATAGCTTTCCTGCGACTGCCTCTATATAATAAGTAACAGTCCACACCATGCAGGAAGATTTACAAAAAGATATATTTTTAATCATTGACGGCTCAGCAATTGTTCACCGGGCCTATCACGCAATGCCAAGTCTAACCAGATCTGACGGAACGCCTACCGGAGCTGTACATGGATTCTTTTCTATGTTCTTACGCCTAATTTCCGAAACACACCCGTCGCACATAGCAATCTGTTTTGATAGGCCTACACCAAATTTCAGAAAAGAATTGTTCAAGGAATATCAAGCGCAACGTCCACAAACGGATTCCGAATTGTCCCCGCAATTTGAAATTATTCAAAAGATTTTGGAAAAAGCAAAAGTTGCAACGTATTCCATGGATGGATTTGAAGCAGATGACCTCATAGGAACACTGTCAGCTGCGGCTGCTAAAGCGGGAGATGTGTCCTATGTGGTCACAGGCGACCGTGATATGATGCAGCTGGTTAATAAGCGTACCAAAATACTTATGCCCATTAAGGGAATTTCTGAGATGAAACTGTTTGATGAAGCACGCGTCAAAGAACAATTTGGTGTACAACCTTTGGAAATTGTGGATTTAAAAGCCCTTCAAGGAGATGCGTCAGATAATTACCCAGGAGTACCCGGCGTAGGCCCCAAAACTGCGGCTGGACTTGTTGAAAAATATACATCTGTGGACAACATCTACAAACACCTAGATGAAATTGAAAAAGCAAATCCGAGACTCGCCAACAAGTTAAGATTAGGTGAGGAAAGCGCACGATTGTGCTTTCAACTAGCCACCATTCTTCAAAATGTTCCTTTTTCCTACAGCTTTAAGGACTGTGAATATGAGCGTATATCTTATGAACAGTGGAAGCAGGCATTTGAAGATTATGAATTTAAAACTCTTCCAAAACGGCTTGATGAAGCATTTGGAAAGAATCAAACACAAGCAAAGAAAAAAGAACCAATGAATCAAATGAAGCTCATATGAAAATAGCACTTGTTCATGATTACATAAAAGAGTACGGCGGAGCAGAGCGAGTTTTAGAAGAATTTATTAAAATATACCCCGATGCGGATATTTATACGTCTGTATATTTACCTGAATACCTTGGGCCCCACAAAAAAAGGTTTGAAAAATTAAAAATACATACGTCATTTTTGCAGCTCATTCCTTTTTCAGCCAAACTCATCTCACCACTAAGACTACTCGCACCTCTAGCGTTTAAGTCTTTTAATTTATCTTCTTATGACGTAATTTTAGTTTCCCAAACGGGCGCATACTTTCCAAATTTAGTTCAAAAGGGAGAGGCAAAACTTATCTGCTATACACATACACCTCCTCGGTATTTGTATGGCTATATGACGGCTCGCGACTGGAAGAGCAACGTGTTTAAAAGAGTGATTGGAAACCTCATGAATCATTTTTTACGCATCGTGGACTACCATGCATCACAAAATGTGGATCAGTTTATTGCAAACTCTAATGAGGTGGCCGGACGTATTAAAAAGTTTTACAGAAAAGAAGCTATTGTAGTTTACCCGCCAGTTCAAGCACATGAAGCGATGCCAAGAAATGCCAACTCCAAAAGAGATTACCTAACGGGTGGCAGACTTGCTCAAGCCAAAGGAACTGATATTATCATTGATGCGTTTCTGAAAAATGGGCAAACACTTAAAGTGTTTGGAAAAGGATTTGCTGGATTTGAAGAAAAATTACTTGCAAGGATTAAAAACAAGAAAACAAATATAGAGTTTTTGGGAGAGATAAGTGATGAGGAAAAATTAAAACTTATGGAAGACGCCAAGGCTTTTGTTTTTGCGGCATTTGATGAAGACTTTGGGATCACTCCAGTTGAGGCAATGGGCAAAGGCACTCCAGTCATAGCTTTCAAGAGCGGAGGGGTTTTGGAAACTGTAATAGACTCCAAAACGGGTTTGTTCTATGAGCCCAATACCCCAAACGAATTAAATAAGGCAATTGAAAAGTTTGAAAAACTCAAAATAAATTCCTCAGATTGTCAAAAGCAGGCACTCAAATTCTCCCCAAAAATGTTTGATCAAAAAATAAAGGAGATTGTAGGAAATGCCTGAGCTGCCTGAGGTTGAAACGGTAAGACGTGGATTACAGAAATATGTTGTGGGACATACTATTGAATCTGTTGAGGAAATCACTCCTGGGATTATCCAAGGAGATACCACAAACATTGGGGGCCAAAAAATCATAACGGCTAGAAGAATAGGCAAGGGACTCATTCTGGATTTAGAAAATGGCTATTCTCTGGGAATACACATAAAACTTACTGGTCAGTTAATTTACAGGGACGAAAACCTCAAAAACGAACCTTTTTCAAAAGACAAAGTCGGAAGTATTCCGAATAAGTTTACCCATGTGATTTTTACGCTAGATCAGAGTGCCAAACTTTACTACAACGATCAGCGGCGCTTTGGCTGGATAAAAATAGTTAGATCAAACGACCTCATGAACCTTCCATTCTTTAAAAATATGGGACCAGAGCCATTTAAAGATTTAACCCTTGAGAAATTTGAAGAAATTGTTTTAACAAAACAAACAAAAATAAAACCGCTTCTCATGGATCAGGAAGTGATAGGAGGAATTGGCAACATCTATGCAAATGATGCCCTATTTAGGGCAAAGATTGACCCCAGAAGGCCTGCTAAATCCTTAACGCCACAAGAAACGAAAGATTTATTTGACTCCATAATAGCTGTCATGGAAAAAAGCTTTGAAGAGGGTGGCGCATCAGAGTTGTCCTTTGTAAATATCCTGGGGCAAGAAGGAGGATACCAGCGTCATTCTTTAGTATATGGAAAAACTGGGAAACCATGCCCTATTTGTGGAAACAAGATTCAAAGACTTACGATAGCTGGACGCGGAACTTTTTACTGCAGTAATTGTCAGGCATAAATCTTACAGGCCTTCGCAAATGCTCCAAGGTTAATATACAAAGAGATCAAAAGAATGGTTATGGATAAAACATAGAATTCAATTCCGTGGAATGGAAGAAATGCAAACGCTCCCCCAAGTCCCAGTAGTGACGCTGCGGACAATCCGCAGGAGGCACAGCCTGCTGAAATTATGGAAATTACTCCTGTTCCAAATACAACAGACATTCTCCCGCCTTTCTTGATAGCCGTAAGTTTGGATAGCACAAGAGACATGTTGAGACCAAAAAGAACTGATATGATTATCAAAAAAATTACGTCTACATAGCCCATTGAAGTAAACGTCCCCTCAAACAATATGATTCCCAGAAGTTTTATCTTCACTAAAAAGTGATAGGGAGCTGACAAAACGCTTGAAACATTTACAATGTTTGCCAAAGCGGCCGCAAGCAAATAAAAGCCAAAACCAAATATAAAGGAAGTAAATATTGAACTTGGAGTTAAAAAAAGCTTAAACGCTAGAATACGAGTTGACACGGCAGTCATGAAGTCTATTGCTTGCTAAAAATGAGGTCATGCATTTCCCACATCTTGTCTTGTTCATTTGCACATTCTACGGCTAGTGCAAATGGTTTTGCCATAGGGTGGAATGGAAGAGGATAATGCCTAAAATACATTTTTACCTTTCCTGTGTCAATGTACTCTGTTTTGAGCTGTGGATATGCACCCTCAACAAATTGCTTACAGAATGGACATTCTAAGTCAGAAAATTCAACAATTGTGACCGGTGCGCTCTCATCCCCAAGATGAGGAAGCTCTCCTGGCTCCACCTCTGTTGCTGTTTCAGTTGCAGTTCCGGCAATTGCTGCGTCAATGGCTGTTTTGAATGCATCAAATGGCTGAGCACCAACCAACTGCACACCATTAATAAAGAACGTAGGTGTACCTGACACTCCAACTGTTTGAGCGTAGGCAACATCCGCATCAATTCTAGCGTTATGCTTTCCTGAATCATAACAGGAATTAAACTCACCCTCATTTAATCCGAGCTCTTTTGCCCAAGATTTTATATCTTCATTGGTAAACGAAGCTGCTGCTGCCTGCTGTCCCGGCTGCTGAGCAACGGCTGCTGGGGCTGCTGCTGATGGATTTTTTAATGCTTGAACTGTTGCAATTAAGTAACCCACTAAAAATGTTGCAACAAGTAAAAGTGTGTATAAAATCTGCTGCTGAGAAAAACGGGTCGGAACAGAGACAGAAAATGTTTTTTTAGCGGGAGCGGCTGACGAAGAAGATGTACTGGGTGTTTTTTTAACTGCCATAGATTACCTAAGTTAACCAAAAATGGACATCCATGTCAAGCAAATAGTAACTATTCTTACACACCTCAACTCTTACTTGACAGAAAGTTATCCACATTATTATACTCTTACTGCCTTTCCTCTGACTCTTGCCTAGACACCCAAAGGCTTTTATGGACACACTCTGGAATTCTATACTATCTGAACTGCAACTTGATATCACCAAGGGTGCTTTCTTGATGTACTTAAAACAAACAAAGCTGGAGTCCCTAAGTGATGATAAGGCAACTATTAAAGTCCCCACATTTATTGTGGCGTCCCAAATTGAAAAAAAATACGCTCCTACCATAAAATCTCTTCTTGAAAAAAAGACTGGAAAAAAAGATTTGGAATTAGTATTTAGTTACGGAAAGTCTGGCACACAAGCAGCTAAAAGTGATCCCGGTCCTTTATTTGACAGTAGGCCAATCGAGAGGACTCTTAATCCGCGAATTAAACCAGAGTACACGTTTGAAAGCTTGGCTGTGTCTGACTCCAATCAGTTGGCCTACACCGCATGTCATACAGTCGCCACCCATCCTGGCTCCAAATACAATCCATTGTTTATGTATGGAGCAGTTGGGGTAGGAAAAACCCATCTCATGCATGCCATAGCAAATCATGTTTTTTCAAAAAACCCTATTGCAAAAATTTTATATCTTACAACTGAAGAATTTACCAACGAAGTAGTCGAGGCAATCATGAATAAATCAACTCAGCACATAAGGCGTAAATTTAGACAAACAAACTTACTTCTATTAGATGATATTCAATTCTTAACTGGTAAAGAAAAGGTTCAAGAAGAGCTCTTTCACACGTTTAATGCGCTCATTGATGGTGGGGGTCAAATAGTTTTTTCATCAGATAGACCACCATCTGAACTTAAAAAAATTGAGGCACGGTTAGCATCTAGATTTGAGGGGGGATTAACTGTGGACATTCAACCTCCTGACTTTGAACTGCGGGCAGCAATATTACTTATAAAAAGCAGAAAGCATGATTTAAATCTTAC
>CAYRYY010000047.1:0-1055 GCA_964428715.1 uncultured Gammaproteobacteria bacterium | reverse complement strand
CAACTGTCTCGACATCAGGCTTTGAGAATCTCCCGAGCACTAGAGGGGTTTTTACTTAAGATTGCGACAGCTCAATCTGCTAAAAAAGCTCATCTTTCAGAACCTGAGATATTAAAATTACTCGGGCAAAAACCAACTCGTGGTAAACTCATACATCCTGATGACATAGTAAGTGCTGTGTGCGACTTCTACAACATTAAAGCGACTCAACTAAAAGGAGACAGACGGGACTCTATTTTTGTTAAACCAAGACATATATGTATGTTTCTTTTAAAAGAAGATATAGGC
Source organism: uncultured Gammaproteobacteria bacterium (assembly GCA_964428715.1). Lineage (GTDB taxonomy): Bacteria > Patescibacteriota > Microgenomatia > Levybacterales > GWA1-39-11 > JAGORM01. Next base: position 767 of record CAYRYY010000047.1, on the reverse strand, counting down.
TTGTCTTTTGTTGAAATTGGAAACCTGCTGGGCGGACGGGATCACACAACCATCATGCATGGGGTAGACAAGATACGGCGCACAATTGACACCATGGAACGACTAAAAGATGAGGTTGGCGCAATCAGAAATAGTTTGTCTGGATAAGTTGTGTACGAATGCGTATAACTTTCTTTACTTTGTACACAATCTGCGTGTTTTAAAAGTTATATACATTCTATTAACATTTTTATCCAAAGGTTATCCACAATTATTCAGGCATGTGCGATTGCTTTTTTCCACTTATCCCTCTATACTACTGCTACTACTATTTAGAATATAAAGATGAAAGTAAATTTTTTGGCAGATAATTTACAAGAGAAGTTGTCCCTTCTTGGAAAGATTGTTCCAGCTCATTCACAAATACCAATACTATCAAGTGTACTACTTGAGGTTTACGACGGAGTGTTTAGTTTATCAGCTACTGACTTGGAGTTTGGTGTAAGAACTGTAATCCCTGCAAAGATAGATACTGATGGAGGCTTACTGGTTCCGGGAAAGCAATTTATTGAAACGTTGTCAGTTATTCCAAGGGGCAAAGTACAAATAGAGCAAACAGGTGATCAAATAGTAATTCATTCAGATACTGGTCAATTCAAGTTTCAAGTAATTCCTAAGGAGGAGTTTCCTAAATTGTTTGAAGAAAAAGGGGAGAAGTTGGAGGAGTATACACCAGTCAAATTTTCTGGAATATTTTCTAAGCTTATTTATGCTGTGTCACAAGATCA
>CAYRYY010000046.1:266-8690 GCA_964428715.1 uncultured Gammaproteobacteria bacterium | reverse complement strand
CCGCCTTCACTCAACTTTCAAAAACCAAAAGAATCAGGCAAAAACCTCTTTGGATACCATGCTGAGAGGGATTAAAACAAAAAATATACCAAAAGAATTTTATGCTCCTCATGAAATGTCTTTAATCAATCTCCCGCTTCACAAAAAATTACTTCACCATGCAAAATACACACGACCTCAGTGGTACAAAAGGTATCACAGTTATACATTTGTGCACTATGTTCACTTCTCAGCTTTAACCATATTTGCGCTTTTTGCGGCTGGATTTCTTTACAATGAAACGCTTGGAAAAGCAGCGGCTGACAGCCTTGCGCTTAATCCCGCTATTGCAATGCAAAAAACATTTGCATTTACAGGAAGACTTACAGATAAAAATGGAAATCCCATAACATCCCCAACAGATATTAGGCTACTTATGTATGATCACCCTACTTCCAGCGGGAGTGCTCTTCTTTTTGAAGAAGTTCAGCAAAATGTTCAGCCAGAAAATGACGGCAGCTTTAGTCTTATTGTGGGAAGTACACAACCAATCCCTTCAGAGATAACTCAAAGTGATATTCCTTTGTATCTTGGAATTAGTGTAGAAGCAAGTGAAGAATTAACACCACGAAAACAGCTGGGAGGATCCTTTGCCAATAATTCAGGAAAGCTCTTTGGCATGCTGCCCATAACTCAATCAAGTAAGCAAACCAATGTGGTGCTCGCACTTGATGGACAAGGAAATTTAAGTATTGGGGGAAATTCTGATCATACGTTTCAAACATCGGGCGGAGATTTTACCTTATCAGGAGAATCGCTTATTTTAAGAACTAATCCAGGTGCATCAGGAAACGTGGTACTTTCACCCTATGGAAATGGCAAGATCGATTTACAAAAAGCGCTCATCAGCTCCACAGGCCTCATACAGGCAGAAGGAACAGTTGAGATACATGCAACAACAAGCGCCTCCCCCGCTCTTTCACTAAAGCAGGACAGCTCTGGAGATTTAATTTCTGCATCCACAGGGGGCACCACGAAATTTGCAGTCAACAATCAAGGAGTAATTACAAAAGGTATATGGGCAGGGGAAATTATAGGCACAGAGTTTGGAGGATTTGGAGCAAACATAAGCGCAACTGGCCCAGGAGAATTACTATATTCAACCGGAAGCAAATCTTATGGACATTTAGCAGCTGGAAAAAGCGGTGAATGTCTTATGTCCCAGGGCAGAAGCGCTCCCATTTGGAGTTCCTGCAACGTATTAAATCAATTAAATGGGGCACTTGGCTTCTCCAACAACACATTAGACTTTGTATTAGGAGCCAATTCGACCAACAGCGCAAAGTTTGCATTTATAAATATGACAAGCAGTAACCCAATTTTTAAAGTTGGGGGGAGTTTGAGTTTTAGCGCTGAATCGGGAATTGAAAATCACGATAAAGATCTCAAACTAGGAGGTAATACAACAAAAAATATCATACTAAATACTTCTAGCAATATAGGTATCAAAAATTCAAACCCAACTAGAACATTTGATGTGTCGGGCAATTGGGGAGGAAATGTTGACTTCCATGTAGATGGCGCGGGAGACAATACTATCACAAGAGACACAAAAGCACTTATATATGACTTAGAAAAAAACACAGGAACTGCAAACTCCTCCACTACCACTATATATAATATAGTAGGGCTCCCAAATACTGATGGAACTATTGCGTTCATCTATGCAAAAGTGGAGAAAGGAACAACTGTTGACCCTCACATGCAAACGATAACACTTAAAATAAATGATTTACAAATTGCTACCCTGTCTACCAACGGCGGTCTTCCAAGCTTAGGTGCAGAATCTGAAATTAAGCATTTTACCGTTTCCAGAAGCAATGGATCATGGCATCTTATAGGAGCCCCTCATGATTCAGATACTGCAGATCTAGCCGAGTGGACAGAATACGTTGGATCAACACCGCTTGAAGGAATGCTTGTTAAAATTGGGAATAGCGGAAAGCTAGAAACATCAAACACAGCATATGACCCACGACTTGCTGGAATTGTATCAACTCGCCCGAATATAACGATTGGCAAGAAAACTGACTCCTCTGTGAGACTTGCTCTTGCTGGAAGAATTCCAGTAATGGTCACTTCAATCAATGGAGATATTATGCCAGGAGATACTATCACCTCCTCCATTCTTCCTGGAATAGGTATGAAATTAAGCCGCAATGGAGCAAGTGCAGGAAAAGCGCTTGACTCTTTTAAGCAAACTTCTTCCTGCAAGGAGACAGAATCTGTTCAAGATACAAAGTGGCCTTATGATGACGGAAAAAACACAGAAAATCCTTGTTTTAAGATCAAAGTATCAAATCTAGAGCCTTACCTACAAGATGACCTACTGACTCAATATGGTTATACCGCAACCGACTACATATATATAGGTAAGGTACTGACACTTGCAAACCTTTCCTGGTCAGATTCCCAAGATCTCATGGCATCCCTTGATTCTGCAACCATCACAACAGACTCCCAACCCTCTGTGATTGATGGAAACTTATCACAGGCTATGCAGCAGCTGCAACAAATACACCCTCTTGTTAAAATAGGGGGCCGCGCAATTCAAAAAATAGGTGTGTTTTCAGAGCTAGCTGTGGGGAAAATTAAAACAGGAAGTATTATAGCTTCAAATATAGGAACAAATAATTTAGCTGCAGCTACCGCAATTATTACTGATCTAACAGTTGGGACGCTGCGTGTTACTGACTCTCTTTATGTAAACGGCTTAAGCCTTAAGGATTACGTTGCCTCTGAGTTTAATAATCAAGACTCTCTTACAACTCCGCTTGCTATTATTGATTCTGTTAAAACAAATACTATAGCCTCAAAAGATGGAAATACAATACAAGTAGAATTAAGTAATGAGCCTGATTCATCTCTTATTATAAGAAACACAGAAACAAATAAAGATGCTATATCTCTTAATGCAGATGGGTCAATTGAAGCCGCGAGTGCATCTATCTCTGGCGAAATTGCTTCTAATTCCCTTAGTGCCAACAATGCTACAATTTCAGGCACACTTACGACTGATAAATTAATTGCAAATGATATTTCTGGTTTGGATGATAGACTCACAAGTATTGCAACAAATCTGATTAAACAATCAAAACCGCAAGAAAATACCCTTTCTCAGACATTTGATTCGTCCATTTCTCAAGCATCAGTGTCAGCTACATTTGGCACATTTTATGAAGGACTTTTATCTCTTGGCGCCTCAACGTTTGGAAATCTTTCAGTTATGGATACGTTAAGCGTGGGAACTACGCTGACATTCTCCCCAAATTCTATAAATACGCTTGGAGTTGATTTGGAAATTCAACCGCTGAAGCAAGGTCAAATCTCATTCATGGCGGGAGCTGTTAAAATTAATATTGATGGGACTCTTGCTGTTTTTGAAGATGCACTATTTCATAAGAATTTACTAGTCAAAGGAAATTTATCAGCTCGCGTTATATCCCCTCTTCCAAACCATGATCTTTCAGTTAATCTGCCAACCTCAGCTACTGACAGCGGAAGATTTACCGTAACCAACTCGTCCAATTCTGCAGTATTGGCCGTAAACTCAGATGGAGATATCCAAGCTTCAGGTTCTGGAATGTTTTCAAAAATTAAATTCAATCTAGTTGGGAAAGCTATTGCCTCCGGTCATCTGCAGGCAACCGCAACGGGCTCTGCAGGAAGCGCAATTCTAAAAACAAATACAAATGAGCTAACAATTATAAATCCAATGGTTACCTCTGAATCTCTCATTTACATTACCCCGGCAAATCAGACTCAAAACCAAGTCCTTTACCTTATGCGTCAAAATGGTAGAGATGGAAGCACGCCCGGTTCATTTACCGTGGGTGTCTCTGGAAACACAACCCAAGACATACTATTTAACTGGCTCATCGTTAATTAACAGAGCATATCATTGGCTGAATTTTTACAAAAGTATAATTAGTGGTATAACAATTGTAAGAAACGAGTTTTTATACTTGACATTATACTGCAACATTTATACAGTGATAACAGCAAAACTTTTTGAAACCTTGACAAGATACAAAAAGCTTGCTACATTTTAATAACTCAAAAATGAAACAAACAAATTTTTCAGAACTTATTCAAAAAATAACTATTGGGTTATTGTGTTTTACTCTTTTCCTATTTCCTCTTCTTTTCTTAACTAATACAACTGACCCATTCTTTATTCCTAAACAAGTATTTTTAGTTATCTTGTCTTCAGTTCTAGCAGCACTTTGGGGAATCTCATCTATTTCTGAAAGAAAATTAAAACTTAAGACAGGTCCTTTCAATCTTCCTGTTGCAGCGTTTGCAATTATAGTATTACTCTCATCCCTTCTGTCCCGCAATATGCATGACTCACTTGCTGCGTCAATTCCATTAGTTGCAGCTGCAGTTGTCTACTTTGTATTTATTAATACCGTAACGGATAAAAAAAGTTTTGTAGCTGTAATCACAGCTCTTATTGCAGGAGGCGCTGTATCTTCACTTATATCTATTGCTTACTACTTTAAAATCTATTTTCTTCCTATTCCTGCAATCCAAAGTCAATATTTCTCAACCTTTGGCTCCCCACTTCAGCACGTCATATATGTAGTTGCTTTACTCTTACTTTGTGTGTTCGCGCTACTGCAAGAAGTTAAAGGCCGCAAGATTGAAACAAACTACAATACTATGTTCTTTGGTGGAGCTGGTGTTGTACTACTTGCAAGCGCTGCACTTATCATATTCCAAATCGCAACTGTAGCACAAAAACCTGTCTTACTCCCTTATGCTTATGGATTCCAAATCGCAACTGCAGCTATCAGTCAGGATGCAGGAAGCCAATCAATCGTGGGACTTCCTATTATGCGCTTGCTCATCTCTCTTCCATTTGGATCAGGATATGGCACATTCTTAACCGACTTTACAAGATTCAAACTTGCTGACATTAATGGTGATCCTACGCTTTGGATATCATCTTTCACCTACTCTTCATCATTCGTACTTGAAGTGTTAGCAACTACAGGAATATTAGGACTCCTTTCCTACTTCTTTATTGTGGCAAAAGTACTCAAGAATAGAAGATCAGAAACAATGCCAGTATTCTTTGCACTCATTGCGCTTTTCTTAATCTCATTCTTCTTGCCGTTCACCATAACTATCGTGTTCCTCATGTTCATGCTTTTGGCAGTCTACACATCTACTCTATTCTTAGCTCATGACAAACGCGTTGAGGAAGTGAGTGTTTCAATCGTCGCATTCAAACAAGGGCTGTTTGCAGTCGACGAAGTAACGGGACACGAAAGAAGAAAATCAAACAGTATTGCACTTCCCGTAGTAGTTCTTATAGTAATAGTTCTCATTGGAGGCTACCTTTCATTCTTATCAGTAAAACTGGTTATGGCTGACACAAAGATGGCAGAATCTCTTGCCCAATCAAATCAAAACAATGGTCAAAAAGTATACGATTTACAGCGCCAAGCACTAATTGACTTCCCATACAGATCAGATTACTACAGAATCTTCTCACAGATTAATCTTGCGTTGGCTAACTCTATTGCAACCGGCATTCCTGAAGGTACTACTCCATCAGAGAGTGTACAGCAGACTATTTCTCAGCTCTTGCAGCAGTCCGTTGCAAATGCACGCACTGCTGTAGCACTCGCACCTATGACGTCCCTTAACTGGCAAAACCTCTCACAGGTATACAGAAGCTTGATTGGAGTAGGACAAGGAGCTGACCAATTTGCAGTAGCAACTTTGAACCAAGCAATCGCACTTGACCCTAACAACCCTATTCTTAGAGTTGAACTGGGAGGAATATTCTATCAATTACAGCAGTATGAGGCTGCACAAAACCAATTCCAAATCGCAATCAATCTTAAACCAGACTTTGCAAACGCATACTACAATTTAGGAAAAGCTCTTGAATCAAAAGAAGATTTGCAGGGTGCAGTTATTGCCTACCAAGCAGCAGCAAGTCTTTTACCTGCTGACTCTGAAGACCGCAAGAGATTGGAAGCAGAAATGGAAGTATTACTTGAGCAAGTTGGAACAGAAGTAACACCTGGAGCACAAACACCAGAGGGTCAAGCTGAAAATCAGCCAGGCTTAACAACACCTGTTACTCCTGCTCCAACAAGTACACAGCAAATAAACATCTCACCTGCACCAACAGGAGTGGTTCCAGAGCCAACAGGCGCAGAAGGTAACTAATCCTACTAACAATCGCAACCGCTATATCATTAACCTTTATACCTGCACCACTTCTCTATTTCTACACAGTAGCACACCAATTAGTATACTCAACTATGCCTAATCTCACACCTCCTAGATTTCCGCATCCTTTCGTATATATAGAACAGACTATTGTAGTTTGAACATGCAAGTATGGGCAGTAATTAAAGCCCATATCCAAGGCTGAAACTTACTAATTTAATGAGGTCACTATCGGAGGAATGAAAGAGGATTTACGTTCCCGCCACCAGATCGGACTTCAAAGTGAAGATGAGCTCCAGTAGTGCGTCCTGTTAAACCAACCCAACCTACAACTGTACTTCCTGCAACCACTCTATCTCCTCCTGATACGTTTACTCCATTCATGTGAGCGTAAAGAGTTGAATAACCATTATCTCCTGCAATAATTACATGCGTTCCATATCCAAAGTTCCATCCGCTTGTATACACTGCAGCCACACTTCCTGATTGAGCCGCCAGCACGGGCGTTCCTACAGGTGCACCCAAGTCAAGTGCCGTGTGATACCATGCATAACCCTGATTAATAGACCCGCTGACCGGCCAAGCAAAACCAGATCCCGCAACAGGCGCACTTCCAGTAGTCGCATAATATGTAGGACGTGTGTATTGCGGACGAGTCTGCTCTTCAGGCTTTACCCCGTCAGGAACGATAACAATTTGACCTGTAACAAGTGAGAAAGTCTGCGGATTTGCAAAGTCATTAAACGGAAAATCTACAATTCCCTGGGCATTTATGTCATACTTCTTGGCAATTGTATAAACAGTATCTCCTGCGGCCACTTTATGAGCCACACCTGTAACTGGCAAAATAGATAAGCTGTCCCCTATGGTAATACTGTCTGAGGTTAAATTATTTGCCCATTTGATTGTATCTTCACTGATGCCAAATTTTTGAGCAATTGAGGAAACCGTATCTCCTTTTTGAACTGTGTAGGTAATTACTTCATCCCGAATTTTAACCGTGCTTTGTGTCTTAAACACATTATCTTGAGACAACTCAAGAGTATCCTGCGTTCCTTGCGCAAACGTTTGCTGGTCCTGCTGCTTTCCAAAAAGCTGTGTTTCAGATATAAACGGTGAAATTAATACTCCAATAGTTAAAATCACCATAATGCTAACGTGCAGAAAAAATCTATTTTTCTTTCCTCTTTTAATAAGTACGCCTTTTACTACTGCATTTTTTCTGGATTCAAACAGTGTTGAAAAAAATATGAGCTTGTCTGTGATGTAGATTTTTAAAAAAGCTAAAAAGGCCTTCCATTCACGCACGAAAAACAAGGCAGTTTTTTTAATTTGCTTTCCATGAAATATAGACACCATTTTTTGCATAGCGGGGGTTTTGAGTCTTTACTTTATCAAAAAACACGAGGGAAATCAAACGCTTGAAGCTGCTACTAGTCCTTTCCGAGGTTCATCAAAAACTCATCGTTGTCTTCAGTTTTGGCTAATCTTTCAAGCAAAATATCTGTGCGCTCGTCAGGTCCTAATACATCTATCATACGCCTCATCATAACAACCTTTTTAAGCTTATCTTCAGGCATGAGTAATTCTTCCTGTCTTGTGCCTGATTTTTCTACGTTTATTGCTGGGTACACTCTTCTTTCAGCCAAACGGCGATCCAAATGCAGCTCCATGTTTCCAGTACCTTTGAATTCCTCAAATACCAAGTCATCAAGCCTGGATCCAGTATCTACCAATGCTGTTCCAATAATCGTTAGCGAGCCTCCATCTTCACAGTTGCGTGCTGCACCAAAGAATCGTTTTGTAGGATACAGCGCTGCGGGATCATATCCTCCGGAAAGTGTGCGTCCAGAAGGTTCAATAGATAAGTTATAGGCACGAGCCAGGCGTGTAATAGAGTCCAAAAGGATAACTACATCACGGCCATTTTCAACCAGTCTTTTAGCACGATCCAGGGCAATTTCCGCAACGCGAGTCTGAATTTCAGGTGATTCGTCAAAATTTGAGGCTACAACGTCCCCCTTAACCGAGCGTGCTATGTCCGTTACCTCTTCAGGACGCTCACCAATGAGCACAGCCATCAAGTGTACGTCTGGGAAATTCGCTATAATTCCTGAGGCTATATCCTTCAAAACAGTGGTTTTACCAGCCTTAGGAGGTGACACTATCATACCTCTTTGCCCAAATCCAATA
>CAYRYY010000046.1:0-256 GCA_964428715.1 uncultured Gammaproteobacteria bacterium | reverse complement strand
GCTACCAGATCTATAAGTCGCGTAGACATAGGCATTTTTTTGGTAGCGAGCTTTATCTGGGTATTAGGGTAAATAGGCGTTAAATCCTCAAAATATGGGCGTTTTGTGGACTTATCTGCGTCCACTCCGTTAACCTTATTGATCTTGAGCAGGCCAAAATAACGCTCGTTGTCCTTTGGAGGCCTTCCTAGACCCTCTCCACGGTCACCAGGGCGCAGCCAGAAACGTCTGATCTGTGAGGCTGATATGTAAATAT
>CAYRYY010000045.1:8455-8745 GCA_964428715.1 uncultured Gammaproteobacteria bacterium | reverse complement strand
ATTTGAATTCTAAATTTTGAATTGGATTTCCGTATTGTAACAAATAATTGCGTAGCCAGCAACAAGTCTGCTATTATAAACGCGTATCATGACAAATCAGGAAATTGTTCATTTATTAAGGAATGTGGCAGCCTCGTACGCAATTAAAAACGAAAAAAAATACAAATTCCAGATTATTGCGTATGCAAAAGCCTCTGACGCAATTGAACATTCCAGCACTGAACTTAAAACGCTTTATGACAATAATGCACTTGAAAAGGTACCTGGAATAGGACCTACCATCAAAGGAA
>CAYRYY010000045.1:5520-8445 GCA_964428715.1 uncultured Gammaproteobacteria bacterium | reverse complement strand
TTTGAAACTGGAAAAGTTGAGCACTTTAACGAGGTTATGAAAGACATTTCCCCTGCTGTTTTTCCGCTTCTTGATATTCCGTCGTTTGGACCTAAAAAAGCTTATAAATTAGTTACGCATTTTAAACTTACAAACCCAAAAACAGCAATAGAAGACATCCAAAAATTGGCCACGGATAATAGAATTGCAGAATTAGAAGGATTTGGGGAAAAATCTCAAGCAGATATCTTGCGAGCAATTTCTGAATACAAAACAGGTACAACCAAAACAGGACGCATGGTGTTGCCGCTTGCCTTTGCGCTTGCTCAAGAGGTACTGGAATACTTAAGACAACACAAAGATGTAATTGAAGCTCAACCATTAGGAAGCTTGAGGCGTATGGTCTCCACTGTAGGTGATATAGATATAGCGGTAACCACAAAAAATGCGCCAGATGTGATTGAACATTTTGTAAATTTTAAAGCGAAAGAACGCGTTATTGAAAAAGGTCCTACTACAGCCTCGCTTCTCATAGGCGGAGGCAAACACGTAGATCTTTTAGTGCTTCCACCTGAGCAATTTGGCTCACTATTGCAGCACTTTACGGGTTCAAAACATCACAATGTTGCGCTCCGTGAATATGCACTCAAAAAACACTTATCACTATCTGAACGCGGTATCAAACTTCAAAAAGAAAACGAAAAATTGATTGAATTTAAAAATGAAGAGAAATTTTATAACTATTTAGGCATGGATTGGATTCCTCCTGAGCTTCGGGAAAACACAGGTGAGATTGAAGCTGCAATCAATCACACTCTTCCAAAACTTATTGAACTAACTGATATAAAAGGTGATTTACATATACACTCAAATTACCCCTTAGACTCAAGCCACGACTACGGAAATGCTGAAATGTCAGACATGGTTGAGCGCGCAATTGAAAAAAAGTATGCATATTTTGGTTTCTCAGAACATAATCCAAGCATTTCAAATCACACTACATCGGAAGTGTATGAAATTCTTAAAAAAAGAAAAGACAAAATTGAACAACTTAAGGATACGTATAAGAAAAGTGTTCGAATAATTAATTTACTTGAAGTGGATATTTTAGCCTCAGGTAAGTTAGCGCTTGACGATAAAGCTTTGGAATTACTTGACGCCGTAATCGTGTCAATTCACAGTTCATTCAATACGCCAGCTGACAAAATGACTGAAAGAATTTTAAATGGACTATCTCACCCGAAAGCAAAAATACTAGCACATCCTACAGGAAGATTACTCAATTCCAGAACGGGTTATGAGGTAAATTGGGAAAAGTTATTCAATTTCTGCAAGGAAAAAAACAAAGCTTTAGAAATTAATGCCTGGCCAGAACGTTTAGATTTATCTGATGGATTGGTAAAAGAAGCAAGAGAGAAAGGTGTTAAATTTGTAATAGACACAGACAGTCATGCCCTATCCCATATGGACAACATGTTTTATGGTGTGTCAGTTGCAAGACGTGGCTGGTGTGAGAAAAAAGACATAATCAACTCATGGAGTACAGAAAAGTTTCTTGAATGGATTGAGAACTAAAACTCATCTATTTGACTTCTCTTACAAAGTGTGGCACAATCAGTAATAACATGACAGTTTACTTAATTGTATTTTTAGTCGTAATCGCCGCCCTTCTTCTTTACCTTTGGTTAACATACAACAACCTAGTAGTGTTGCGTGAACGCATTAAAGATGCGCTTTCTAACATAGATGTTCAACTCAAACGCCGCACAGACTTAATTCCTAATTTGGTTGAAACAGTTAAGGGTTACGCGAAACATGAAAAAACAGTTTTTGAAAACGTAACAAAAGCAAGAAGTGCTGTAATGGAATCTGGAGACAATCTTCATAAAAAGGCAGCTGCCGAAAATATGCTGACAGATGCGCTTAAAAGCCTTTTTGCTGTTGCTGAAGCATACCCTGACCTAAAAGCATCTGATAATTTTAAACACCTTCAGGAAGAACTCACTGATACTGAAAACAAAATTTCTTACTCCAGACAATTTTATAACTCAAATGTTCTGGACTACAACCAAAAAATTCAAATGTTCCCAGCTAACATAATTGCAGGCAGACTTGGATTTACGCAAAAAGAATTCTTCGAAGCAGACGAAGCTGACAAAAAGGAAGTGAAAGTGTCTTTCTAGTAGTAACTACTCTCCCACATTTGGCGTATGACAATTTATTCATCCATAGGAGCTAATAAAAGAAAAACATGGATTATCATGATTGGATTTATCCTTTTCTTCTTTATGGTGTCTTACGTTATAGGACGCGCAATGGGATATGGACTTTCATTTGCAGGCATAATGCTCGTAATCTCAGGAGTCATCACCTATATCTCTTACTATTACTCAGACAAAATGGTTTTATCCATGAGCAATGCAAAACCTGCCTCTAAAGAAGAGTATAGAGAACTATACACAATCGTTGAAAATCTAAGCATTGCTTCAGGTCTTCCTATGCCAAAGGTATACGTAATTCACGATCAAGCACCAAACGCATTTGCCACGGGACGAGATCCAAAACATGCAGTGGTAGCTGCCACCACAGGACTTTTATCACTTCTTAAAAAGTCAGAACTTGAAGGAGTTATAGGACACGAATTGTCTCATGTTAAAAATTACGACACGAGACTCATGAGTATTGTGGCTATTCTAGTTGGAAGTTTGGCTATTTTGTCAGACGTGTTTTTTAGAAGTATGTTTTTTGGCGGAAATGATGACAACAAAAAAGGAAATGGAATTTTTATTCTTATTGCACTCGTTTTGGCAATTTTAGCACCAATTGTAGCTACCGTAATACAACTTGCAGTATCCCGCAGACGCGAATTTTTGGCAGATGCAGATGGTGCACTACTTACTCGCTATCCAGATGGATTGGCTGACGCATTACTTAAAATAGCTGATG
>CAYRYY010000045.1:0-5510 GCA_964428715.1 uncultured Gammaproteobacteria bacterium | reverse complement strand
ACATTCAAATACGGCTACTGCTGGATTATTCTTTGAAAATCCGTTTAAAGCAGATACAGGACGCAAGACGTCATGGTTAGTTAATATGTTCTCCACTCACCCACCAGTTGAATCCCGCGTCAAAGCATTAAGAGACATGTAACTCTGGTATAATTAATGAATGGCTCATCTTCCTATCGCAGCGGGTAAAGCTGTTTCTAGAATTTCAACCCTCACAAAACGCTCTGGTTCTACTTGGCCAGGACACGTTGCGTTAAAGATAGACACCAATCTTATCTCAAATATTCTCCAGCTTAATCCTCAACTTTCAATCATTCTTGTGGCTGGAACTAACGGAAAAACTACAACTACAAAACTAATCGAGGATGTTTTAGTAACCCAAGGTCAAAAAGTATTTAGAAATGATTCGGGTGCTAATTTACTCAACGGTATTACATCAACTTTCATAAAACATTCAAAGCTAAATGGAAAAATTAATTATGACACAGCTGTTTTTGAAATAGATGAGAATTCACTACCTTTAATACTCCGTGAACTGTCAACCGTAAACAACAGACTCTCCATTGTCTTACTTAATCTCTTTCGTGACCAGCTAGATAGATATGGAGAGGTAAACGGGATTGCTAAAAAATGGCTTAACTCACTTCAAAAGTTACCAAAGGAAACAATTTTAATAACAAATGGGGATGATCCTATGTTGCGATTCATAGGTGAGAATTCAAATTTGCATAGCTTTTACTTTGGCTTATCTGAAAAACTAATGTCCAAAATGGATACTCCCCATGATGTAGATTTCTTGTTCTGCCCTCATTGCGAAAAGGAGCTCACGTATTCAAAACGCTCCTACTCACATATGGGAATATTTAAGTGCCCATCATGTAAATTTGAGCACAAAAAAACAGCCACTTTTGATGATTTACCAAATCCAATGTTTGGGATTTACAACAAATACAACATAAATGCCGCAGCCCTCCTTTTACAAAAGTCATATGATGTGTCAGAAGAACAAGTCAAAAAAACGCTCGTTGCATTTGCACCGGCATTTGGACGACAGGAAAAAATCGAATATAAAGGAAAGCACATTTTCTTATTACTTTCAAAAAACCCCACAGGATTTAATCAATCCATTCAGGCAATACTTGAGTCAGATAAGAATCCAAACCTACTTCTTCTCTTAAACGATAGAGTTCCTGACGGACTTGATGTTTCCTGGATTTGGGATGTAGAGTTTGAAAACTTAGACAAAGCAAAACACATAACTATCAGTGGAGATAGGTGTTTTGATATGGGACTAAGAATTAAATATGCAGATATAAAAGGTGCTGAAGTAATTGAGAGCTTGGAGCAGGCAATCAATTCAGCCGCCGATAAAACTTCAAAGTCAGACACGCTTTATATTCTTTCAACCTACTCTGCCATGCTTGAAACCCGAAAAATATTACTGGGAAAATCAATATTATGAAAAAATTCACACTCACTATTGGCTGGCTATACCCTACCCTTATGTCTACATATGGAGACAGGGGAAACATCATAGTGCTTCAAAAAAGATGTGAATGGAGAGGAATTGAAGTCAAAGTTGAGCATATTTCTACAGATACAAATAAATCAAAGCTTGATTCATGTGATCTTATTTTTATGGGAGGAGCCCAAGACACACAGCAAGAGATAGTAAATCAAGACCTTTTTAAGGTAAAAGGCGAAGCGTTAAGGAAAAAGATTGAGGAAGACACTCCTGGTCTCTATATATGCGGCGCATACCAATTCCTCGGCAAGTACTACAAAACAGCAGATGGAAAAGAATTACCAGGTCTTGGGATTTTCCCTGCTTACACAGAAAACCCAGGAGAAGGGACGCAAAGACTTATTGGGAACATACTAATACATGTTAATAGTTCCAAGTTCACGGTTCCTAACAATACTCGTAACCAAGCACCGAAAACAGTGAACCAAATCGTTGGTTTTGAAAATCATGGAGGTCGCACTTACCTAGAAGACACTTCAATGGCATTTGGAAAAGTGATAAAAGGATTTGGAAATAATGGAAATGATAGCACAGAAGGAATACTTTACAAAAACTCTATTGGAACGTATCTTCACGGCCCAATCCTCCCAAAAAATCCAGAAATAGCTGACTGGTTAATACAAAAAGCCCTAGAGAAAAAATACAATGAGGAGATAAAACTTGAGAACCTAGAAGATACGCTCGAAAACAAAGCAAAAGAGGCAATTCTATAAATTAAAGGTACACTACTTACGAACTATAGTAAATTTGAACCTGTCAAAATCTGCTCCTGATGGGAACAGAACGGGACCGCGCAAGCCTGTTTGAGTACTAATCCACCCACTTGTATGCAACATTCTCCTGGCCCCATTAGGATCAAAAAAGTAATCAGTATTTATTGATAAAAACTTAACTCCTGTTGGTAATTCCATGGCTACACGCATACTTCCGCTTTTAATTTCTTCCGCAGTTGCTGGACCCACACCCAAGCCAATTTCCACGGGTAAGTGTTGAGGTATCATTTTCCCTGTACTTGTATCTAATTTGAATTCGATAAGTGGCACACCAAGCGGCATCTGAATACTTTCGCCCTGTTTCAAAACCATGTCCTCATTTACTTCTTTAAATTTTACAAAACCCTTGTTGTCCCCCTCTCCAAGCAATGGAATGTCTATAACACCAGACCTGTTGCTGTCATAAGGCCCAACCTCATACTTTGTGTGTGTGGAAAAACGCGGACTAATATAAAACGGCTGATTATACCTAAACTCAACAGGACTAATATTTCTTCCGGCATCAAATCTTTTAAATAACTCAGTTTCACTTGGCATAAGGGCATATTATATTATAGGATTAATCTAAAGTCAATTAATGGAGGAGTTGTAAAATGCATCAAGTGTCAATATAATTGAGCCATGAAGATTGATGTCCCCACTTCGCTAAAAGCTTCGAGGGGCGAGTAAAAAAGTTATGAAAATTGATGTAAAAAAAACTGCCAAATTAGCAAACCTTGCACTTACCTCACAGGAAGAAAAAACACTTGAAGCTCAACTTAACGACATTTTGTCATATGTTGAAAAGATTGATTCATTGGACGTAAAAGATGTTACACCTACTTCTCAAGTAACTGGACTTGAAAATGTAACTTTTAATGATAAATTTTCAGATGATTCCCTGTCTCAAGATGATGCTCTTTCAGGAGACAAAAACACTCACAATGGAATGTTTAAGGTAAAGGCGGTACTAGAATCATGATTGATATATCCACTCTTACAATCACTGATATTTTAGAAGGATATAAATCCAAAAAATTTTCCGTGTCAGAAGTGGTTTCGTCCTACCTTGAAAGAATAGAAAAGTATGATCCCACGCTTAACTCTTTTATAACAATCACAAAAGATGAAGCACTGAAGAAGGCTCATGATATGGACGCAAAGCTTGATCAAATCTCAACTAGTTCTCTTTTCGGAATACCTGTTGCACTTAAAGATATGTATATGACAAAAGGAATTCAGACTACTGCGGCTTCCAATGTGTTGCGCAACTATATTCCACCAGTAGATGCAGAGGTTGTTAAAAAATATAAAGATGCAGGAGCAATTATTTTAGGAAAATTAAATCACGATGCATGGGCACATGGCTCATCTGGTGAAAATTCTGATTTTGGTGTCACACTTAACCCATGGAATACAGAATATGCACCCGGAGGCTCCAGTAGTGGCTCCGGAGTATCCATTGCGGCAGGCTTTACCCCAGTGGCCTCGGGCACTGACACTGGAGGTTCCATACGTCAGCCTGCTTCTTTTACAAACACAGTAGGACTTAAGCCTACCTATGGACGTGTTTCAAGAAGTGGCATTATTGCAATGGCATCATCGCTGGACAGTATTGGCCATTTTACAAAAACTGTGTCAGACTCAGCTCAAGTCCTGCAGGTTACTGCAGGCAAAGACAGTATGGACGCAACACTTACTCCAACTGATGTTCCCAATTATTTAGAGAGTTTAAGAAAAGGAGTCAAAGGAATGAAAATTGGAGTTCCAAAAGAATTTGTGGAAAAAGGACTACAACCAGAAGTTAAAACTGTATTTGAAAAAGCTATAAAAGACTTTGAAGAATTGGGTGCTGAAATAGTAGACGTTTCACTTCCTCACACAGAATACGGAATTGCAATCTATTATATTATCCAAACTGCAGAAGTTTCATCAAATCTTGCACGTTATGACGGGATTAGATTTGGAAACGGTCGCGATATGTTTGGAAGTGAGGCCAAAAGACGCATTATGCTTGGAACATATGTACTATCTGCTGGATACTATGATGCATACTATAAAAAAGCTATGCAGGTAAGAACCTTAGTTAAAAAAGACTTTGATGAAGTATTCAAAAAGGTTGACGCACTGGTCACTCCAGTTTCTCCAACTCTTCCTTGGAAATTAGGAGAAAAGGTTAATGACCCCCTCTCTATGTATCTAGCCGACGCGTTAACAGTTACAGTTAATATGGCAGGTGTACCTGCATTATCTATTCCAGCAGGATTTAGCCCTTCGACAAGCTCAGGACAGGCAGGACTACCTGTAGGTATACAGATTATTGGTCCGCATTTTTCTGAGAGTAAATTGTTTCAAATTGGACATGCATTTGAGCAAAATTCAAATTACTGGAAGGAGACACCAAATTTATAGTTATGAAATACACACCTGTCATTGGACTTGAAGTACATGTAGAGTTAAAAACACAATGCAAAATGTTTTGCAGGTGTCAGGCTTTTTACTTTGGTGAAAAACCAAATACCCACACGTGTCCTGTCTGTCTTGGTTTACCTGGTGCGCTTCCCTACCCTAATCAGCAGGCTATTGACTGGTGCATAAAAATTGCATTGTCACTAAATTGTCTTATTAACCAATTTTCCAAGTTTGACCGCAAAAATTATTTCTATCCTGATTTACCCAAGGGCTACCAAATCTCCCAGTATGATCTGCCATTTGGACACCAAGGCTTTATAGAAGTCCTGAAAGACAAAGATTCAAAGACACTTAAAAAAATTAGAATCAGACGCGTTCACATGGAGGAAGATACCGGGAAATTGACTCACAGTAATGTAAACGGTGAAAGTGTGTCACTTGTAGACTACAACCGCTCAAGCGTGCCACTGGTCGAAATAGTTACAGAAGCTGATTTTGATAATGAATTTCAGGTAGTACAGTACCTTCAAAAACTGCAGAAAATTGTGCGCTACTTAGATGTGTCAAATGCTGATATGGAAAAGGGAGAAATGAGACTGGAGCCCAATATTTCACTCCGAGATGCAACCATCCCAACAGATGAACACGGATACCTGAAAGAGTCTGAATTGCCAAATTATAAAGTTGAAGTAAAAAATATAAACTCGTTTAGATTTGTAGACCATGCAATCAAGTTTGAGCTAAAACGTCAGGAGGAGTTACTAGAAAAAGGCGAAAAACCCTCACAGGAAACACGCGGATGGAATGAGACAAAAAACGCT
>CAYRYY010000044.1:0-8908 GCA_964428715.1 uncultured Gammaproteobacteria bacterium | reverse complement strand
TCTATCTTAAGAAGTTTATATCTTTCCTCATACTTAACAGAAGAAAACTCAAATGAAATTTTAAACTTACTCTCCCAAACACCATTTAATGACAAACTAGCAGCCGGTGTGCCAGGCAATATCAAAATTGCACATAAAATTGGAGTTCACACCGACGATACAGACAAAGGAAAGTCTGTGTACACTGATTGTGGGATTATATATATACCAAAACGTCCATATATACTATGCATTATGACAAACGAGAATGAGGAAGATGCACGCAAACACATGACAGAAATATCAAGAATAGTATATGAATATGTTGCCAAAACTAATTATGAGAAAAAATAAATACTTACCTACCTTCCTGAAAAGGGTAAGATACATAAAATTCTTAGACTTCTGCATTCTTGTATCGATACTTCTTTCAATTATTGTAGTGGTAAAATATTCACTCACCGCTCCTTACTCTCCTGACTCATGGACACACATTGGGGTTGGGAAGTATATAATTGAGCTAAAAAAAATCCCTACACATTCAAATTTATCATTCAAAGAAGAATTATCTCCCTCACTGGAATGGCTAAGTCACAGCTGGGCATCAGACACGCTTTTTTATCTGGGAGCAATTACAGGAGGATTTTTTACAGGGCTTATTATTCTACTCCCTGTTTTTGCACTGAGCGCGTTTCTGTTGTATAAGATTCTTATAATTCTGCAGGTTAGCAAGCGATTGTCTTTAGCTCTACTTCCAATCCCCATCGTCATGCTGATTTCGTTTTGGAAAATTCATCCGCTATCCATTGCGCTCATACTTACCTTATTGATTTATCTTATTTACCTACTTTGGAGAAATAATAAGTCATTTTTTATATTTTTTTGGCCTGTAATTATTCTTGCATTCGCAAATGCAGCAGGAGGATTTTTATTTATTCCGCTCCTATTTTTATTTTTTATAACCATTACTGAAATTGTATATAGAATATTAAATAGATATCTTTCACATAAAAGTCCTCAAATCGGCAAGTTATTAATTCTTATTGCAAGCCTCATAATTTCATTTTTTACAGCAGCCGTAAATCCCTACAATGTACGGCTTTACATCTACCCCTTAACCTTTTTTGGAATACTGGAGAAAAAAAGCTGGATTAGCTCTTTATCCGGGTCACTTCTTATAACAAATCAGAATTTTTTAAGAAACTCTCCATCCACATTCGCTGAAGCACTGTATGTTTTTTATTTTGTTGTCTCAGCTGCATTGCTTTTTTATACACTTATTAAAAAGCGAAACTTTTTAGCAAAACACTACTATCTAATCCCTCTCATACTATTTTTTATTCTACCTTTATTGTGGGTTAGGTTTATACCCTTAGCAGCGTTTATGACTTTCCCTATTTTTACACTCTTACTATCTGAAATATTTACAAGCACTAAAAAAATAATTATCTCTATTTTAATCTTAATTATTGTTTGCATCTCAGGTTATCTCATTATAAAACCAATCGATGCACTATTCAGTGAACCAAAACAGCATATCTCAATCATTAAAAAGCTTGATTTACCACTTAACATATTCACCTCACAGGATATAACAGGATACGCGTCGTATTCCTTATTTCCTTCCAAAATGGGACTTGATGCACAGGATGACATATTTGATGACAATGAACTAATTACAACATTTTCTCCATCCACTTCTATGCAGAATAGCCCCGAAATAATAGATGGAATTCTTGAAGAAAATAATATTGGCACTATTTTGGTATCTAAAAATATTGGAGATATGGCATATCTATTTAATCAAATTGACAATTGGGCACTTATTTATTTTGATGACAATGGCTTTTTGTTTTCAAAAAAAGACTTTCTTGATGAGAAATTTCTAAATGAACATGAAATAAAGTACCTGGAGCTAGATAGAAATTTAGGCTTTGATCCCAAGTATGCGAATGAGTCAGCAAGAGAATTAGAACGCTTTACAAAAAAATATCCGGATAACTACCTTGCTTTAGGACAGCTTGCAAGCATTTATAGATTTCAAGAAAAACTGGACTTAGCTGAAAAAACACTATTAAAAATTCCTGATAATAATTGGTCGTATATTACGAAAACTGAAATGGCAAGACTAAGGGCAGCGCAAGGATACTGCAAGTCTTCTGAAAAATGGTTCCTTGAAGCACTTAACGACAGAAATGAAAAAAACTTTTCGAGAGCGGTTCTAGATCTGGCGGTTCTATACGCTACATGCCTCAATGATCCTGAAAAGGCACGGCATTACCTGAGTAGATATCACTCGTTTCAACTGTCCCCTCTGGAGCGAGAAAAGGTTAGACAAATCTCTGATGACTTTAATATCCCATTAGAAGAATAACCTTATGTCTTTTTTTATACTTTCAACAATTTTCCCATGGACACTCATTATTGCTCTCATGCTGCTAATCACAATCATTATTATATTTGCACCCGAAATAATAAGAGTGTTTTTTAAAATGCCCACCTTTTTCAAAGTGTCTTTGCTTGTAGTTATTTTATTAGGATTTTTCCTTAGATTTTCATATGCACCTAATTTCCATAGAATTTACTACGATGAAGATCGTTATTTGTCTTATGCAGTTACTTTTGCAAAATTTAACCAGGCGGTAAGCATAAATCTTGCCACTCCTGATAAACTGATTCAAGGAGTTCCGGACGATGCAGGCAGAACTACCGTCCCCGTTATTAACGCACTCATATTAAAATTCTTTGGATATTCAGAAGAAAACTTATTTCAAACAGCAAAGGTCTTCAGTACTATTCAAATTTTACTCATATTTGTACTTGCTTATCTGTTATTTAAAAACTATACAACTGCCCTCTTTTCAGCGCTTGGTATGGCAGTAATTCCCACAAATATCTACTGGTCATCTTCAATTAATCTTGATACCTATGCAGTATTTTTTGCCTTACTTAGCCTAATAGGTGCAACGCTGTATGCTAAAGCGCCAAGTTTAAAAACTTCTTTAATGCTCATATTGTCTTTCATATTGCTTCTGGGTGTGAGGATTGAATCATTCGTCTTGCTCCCCGTAATTATGTTTTGTATTTATGCCGTTAGGTATGATAACAAATTAAAACTGTTATCCAAAAAAGAGCTACCTTACATAGCTATTTTTATATCATGTATTGCTCTCAGGGGATTACTGTCCGCCTCAGTTATTGGACAAAAATGGTGTTGTGCAGAAGCTCTTCCACTTGAAGTATTTGCCATGAATTATTTAATTAGAAACCTGCTCCCCAATATAGGAAATTTGTTTTTACGTCCAGAATTTCCATTTATAATTAGTCTTTTTGCAATATCAGTGCTCATTTATAAATCCGGAAAAACAAAGTTTATACTTGGACTATGGATTATAATTTACTTTCTTCTCTACTCCACATATTATGCAGGTAATTTCTTTACATATGAATTTTCCGGTTCATACGGCAGATACTTTCTGATGTTAATTCCAGGGCTGTTAATCCTGGCATCGGTTGGGATAACTGATTTATTAAAAAATTTTAAAAAGAAAAAGGTTATATCTACCTGCACAATAATCATTTTTCTTGTAAGTCTTTTCCCTACCGCACTGAGATACCAAACATTTATATCTCAAAGTCCTTACTTTGCGCTTGTGGAGGAAGGTCCTAAGACACTTCATGACTTCCTAGAATTTACAATCATTCCAAATACGCCTAAGGAATCAGTAATTATTCACTCACTTACAGCTCCACTCCTTCTTGCAGGAAAATCAACCGTTTACATTGGACACTTTTTTGAAAAAGAAGAGGTGCAGGATTATGTTTACGAACAAGTTAAAAATGGCAAAAACGTGTACATTTTCGAGTCATATACCTGCAGCATATTCCCAAGAAGATGCCAGCGCATTTTAGAAAAATTTACATTCACACCGCTTAACTTAGAAGAAGGCAAGGGATTAGGGCTGGACATCAATAAGGTTACATTAAAAAATGCTACCAGCAGCGCGCGCTAAAAACCTGCGCTATTCTACTGCACCACTTTGACTTGAAATGCTTACCTCATCACCATGACTATCCTCAATTAATGAGCTTGAAGGATCAGATAGAATCTTATCCGCTTGAATCACATTTATCTCTCTTTTAATTTCTGTTTCTTCTTTTTCATGCCCCGTACCTAAGACCTCACTCTCCTTCTTGCCTTGAGCATCTTCATTACTTGAAGCCTGCGGTAAATACGCATCATTTTTTGCTGAAACTGGACTCCTTACAGCTAGGGCTTGCCATGAAAATGTTATATCCACTGGTGCCTCCTTATTTAATACAATCATAAATCCTTGAGTATTTCTGCTTGATACGGCAAATCTGAAGTTGTCGTTAAGAATTTCAGATGCAATTTTCTCTTCACACATTGTTATTGTTGCCTCTGGAGTACACAACCCACTCTGTTTTAATTCAGCAAGTCGGGACTCATCAAGTTTTTGAATCTGTATTGAAATATTTACCACAGGAGGATCTTTGTACTCAGCATCAAACACTACATCAACAAATCTTTGTCCTTTTTGAATTGTTGCATACCCTGCCGTATCACGGCCAAAAACCGGTGCCTTATCAAATCTTACAACGCTCTGGAATACAACATCGGATGCAAATGTGGCAATTCCCTTAAATAAAACCTCTGTTTCAAATATTGTATTTCCGGCAAAAGTTATGCCATCAGTCGTGAATACCACTAGCCCATCCAATATATTAACCCCGCCCTGTCTTAATGGCTGCAATTTCAAATCTTCACCCATTACATGTATTGATGCACCTTGGAGTACAAAATTTGCTCCAATCTCTAGAGTATCCTGAATAGAAAAATCGTTTTTATTTGCATTTTCGGGTTCTTTCAGCAATGCGCTTCCAGTTGAAATACCTGAGAGCCCTGCGCTTTGTGTTGCCTCAGCCAACACCTCAATGCCCAAACTTTCTGATAACACTGACTCCTCTGGCTGCTCTATAAGTGACGTATCAGCTTCATCTCCTATGTAATAGCCTACATTTATTGCAACCATAATCTTTCCGGTATCCCCACTAAAATCCTCCATAGCAGTTCCTATGATTTTTCCAGGAGTTATTGCACGTACACCAACCCCAGGTATATCACTGGATGTAATTGGGTCCCCTATCTTAATCTTTCCGTTTTTACTACTTACTTTTACCGGAACGCGTCCCGTTAAAGCAATTGGTGCGGTTGTAAAACCGTATGAAGCCTCCCCTATCATAAGTCCAGGAGATTCTGAAATTACACCCAAAACCTTTCTGTCATGTGGCCTATCTGATCGTTTAGCAATTCCGGGGGAATCTCCAAGTGACACAATGTCACCTATATCAAATTCTCCATCCATCACATAATTTTCAGCAAGATCTGCTCCGTAAATGGGATCAGGCGCACTTGGTACAAATTCCTCTTCAGACTGGGCTAAACCATCCTGCCCACCGCTTCCATCTCTAGGATCATCCTGAACAAACGCAAATAAATCCACAATAAGCGACCACGTAGAATTGTTTGTGCCTGATTGGGATAACATTATGTTTGGCTTCATAGGATTAGTTGGAATGTTATTCGTTACACTTCCGCACTCGCCAAGTGCAACTCCATCTGAAACATCTGTATCCATAAAGAACCGCACGTCATTTGTTGCCCTCGCCTCAATACGCATCAGAGCCCATGCGCTGGTTGCTGTGTTTATGGACAAATTTGCTCCGCTACACCCTACCGTACTGTGATTTGTAGCATTTGTACCGTTGTTAACATTTCCAAGCCATGTAGTTCCAGCTGTATAGTTGGTACCGGTATTTGTCTGATTTCCCGGAGTGTTACTAAACCAAATTCCTGAGTTATTAGCTGGTCTTCCTGTAGTTCCACCGGTTAGGTTATTCACACCCAAGTATACGTATTTATAAGAAGCTGAGTTTGTAACGTTGGATCCAAGACGCACTTTGTAATACACAATAAATTTATTAGCCACCTGAAGAATACCATTGTTAGTTGCAGTTGAACCGTTTCCTGCTGAGTGCTGCACCATACACCAATTATTTCCTGCATTGGTGACTGTTGTTGTATCAAGCCTTATCTCCATTGCTCCATTTACTCTACTTGCACTAGCAAAATTAGTATCTCCTCCAGTTCTAGCCACACATCCAACCTGCTGCGTGTTTGTTCCACCAGCTCCAGTTCCTGCTTCATCCAAAGACCAATCCTGATAATCACCTAGTCTTTGAGCAGAACCTATAGCATCTGCTGTAATGTTAACTGTAGATCTTACAAACTGATCCATTCTGAATGATCCGTCAATATTAATAAACCCAGTTGACTCAACTACTCCATAATTGGCTGCAGTAAAATATTCTTTTACGCGTGCCAACGGCAAATCATCATGCTGCGCACCTCCATAGCTTCCATCTGTAAATTCTATTTCACCACCATCCTGCATTCTAATCTGCGCTGAAGCAGAGGCAAAATAAATATCTTCATCAAATCCGCTCCCTATGGTAATACCACGCTCACGGTTATTTGCTGTCTGACCTGTGACGGTTAAATTAATTGCTCCCAACACTTCACCCGCATCATCTGATGCAGCTGTCAACCCAATATTAAGTCCATAATTTGAGTCCACTCCCGCGTCATCCGCCTGCACAAAGTTAATGTATAATCCATCTACTCCGTCAGTGGTAGTTCCAAATCCTGAATTACTTATTACATGCATATCAACAGCAGGAGCAGCACCAAAATTTAGCTGAAGATTGGAGTCTGCGTCCCCTGTAATAATAGTGTCTCCAGTTCCAGCTGGAGCAAGTGTTAAATTCCCATCACTTGCTGTTCCTATGGTTAAACCTGCTCTAGATGTAATGTTTGGACCCAGATCAAGAAGGGAAAAATTATCTCCATCTATGTCAGAAGTCCATGGAGTTTGAGCACCACCTCCGCAGGACCCCCATGTGGGAACACCTGACGCACCAGCGCCTGACAACAAACACTGGCTACCTGTTTCAGTTTCTACAACTCGAGTTATAACTCCTGTTGTTGATGTGTAAAGTATTGCATTTGCGTCAGTAGTAAATGCATTAAGAAATACATTCCCACCATCAGCTATAGTAAATATAGGAGTTGCTGCATCTTGCGCTACAAATATACTTCCTGTGGATGTGTGATTGTTAACTCTTAGGGTCGTTGCAGATCCACCACTTTGCCCGGTAATTACTGCCTCACCTGAGCTCACGGTAAAAGTATTACCAGAGGAAACGCTTGTATTTCCTGTCAAAACTATATTTCCTCCAATTACATTTGTAGTTGCTGTTCCAACACCCAAGTTAAGTACAGTTGTGTTGGCAGTTCCAATACCTAGCGTTCCAGAGGACCCTGGGTTAATTGTTTGGTTTGCAGAAAGCTCAATCCCCCCAACGCTCGTAAGACTATTTCCATTTAAACCTAATGTAGATGAACTAAAGTTATACTCATCAGATCCTGCAATCTGAAGATTAATGGATTTTGTAGAAAGTGCGTTAAGATTTAGGTCTCCAGAGTTATCACTGTATATTCCCACAACAGTACCAGCCGGAGCACCTGTGGTTGACTGGAATTCTAAGTTAGATAAATCACGCAAATCATATCCGTCTGCATCTATGTCAGATGTCCACGGAGTTTGAGATCCTCCTCCACAACCTGAACAAGAAGTAACAGTTAATGCTCCCGCATCAGTTATACTCCATGAGTCCCCGGTAATCGCTACATTGTCCAAAGCGGAACCTATGGTAATCGTGTCAGAAACTGAATTATTAGTTCCAATGTTAATGATATTTCCAGCAGTTCCCGTTCCAATGCTTATTGTCTTTGCGTTGTTTCCTACTCCTATGTTAACCGCTCCAGTTGTTCCTGAATCAAGTGTTATAGCACCTGCTGCTTTTGAGTTAATGGTCAACGCCACATCTGTTTCGCCAGACGCAATAATAGTTGGTCCTACCCCAGTTGCCCCATTACTGATAGTTAATTCATTTACTGCAGATGCATTTGAGTCAAAAATAAGCATTTCATTCCCAGATGAATCTGCAATAAACCCACCATCAGCAAAACGGGGAGCAATTAGCGTTTTGTTGGTAAGTGTTCCGGTTGAATCAAGTGTTACAACTGTTCCGGTTCCTGATGGAAATGTAAAAGTTGTCCCATCAACCCCATCAAATGTTAACGTGTTATTAACAGTCAAGGTTTTAGAATTAGCAAGTGTAAACGTACCTGTTGTGTTGGTCACGGTTAACCCTGAAACTTTTTCCGCATTAAACGCATAAGGAACAGCCGTAAACCTAATACGCGGAGTCATTTCCGCATCTGACTCCACCTTTACTCCCAAATAAATCGTGTCTGAGTTAAAGTCTACGCTTCCAATAGTTGTATCCACTGACCCTAACTCCACTTGAAAAACTCCATCAGATACTGCCACGGTTTGCACCTCGTCCCAAAGATTTGAGCCGCCAGAGGACGCATCATAAAGTGTAAAGGTAACGGAATAATTACCGTCAGTCACATTTGTTCCATTTGCATTCTGAAGTTTTCCCTGAAAATTTATCCGCTCATAAATTCCTGCAGCAGCATACGCTTGTGTTGGTTTATAAAACGCAAAAATGGCCGTTAGGCCAATAATAATGATCACTGCTAGCGGAAAGACGGAGACGCTTGGCGGCGCAAACATAGAGGAAACACTGTGATTATACTTTTGAATCCCAGTCTGAAAATTAAAATTCTTAAATGGGTTTTCAACAACTTTGTGAACATACGTAGTTGACTGCGTTGAATTCAATGCCAGTGGAGAAAGCAGGGTTGTTAAGAATGCAAAAACAAACATTCCGGTAACTGTAGCTCTCAAAAAGTAAAACTCCAAGAGAGGTAAAACAT
>CAYRYY010000043.1:0-9039 GCA_964428715.1 uncultured Gammaproteobacteria bacterium | reverse complement strand
GCGTCTTAGTCCTTCAGTTGGTCCCATCGCAATAGCCCGAACCTCGCCGTTTCCAAGTTCTAGTTCTGTTTCAAGCGTCAATGTTTTACCATTGAGCTCAATTTCTAGCGCCTCATAAATTCCAGGCATACTAGATAAATCAAACTTTACGTCAATGATTGCTCCTTGAATTCTTGAAACTGTTCCTAATGTATTTTTTTCAGCCATATTTTTTTATGAATTATTTCCGAGATCTAATATTTCGTTTGTAATTTTCTCCTGACGGAACTTATTATACGTTAGAGTGAGGAAAGATGCTATATCCTGTGCATTAGTTTTCGCGTTTTGCATAGCCACCATACGTGCAGCTTGCTCTGAGGTGTATGCTTCAAGCAGCGCACTGTATAATGAAACTTCTAGATACTGAGGTAAAAGTGTTTCAAGTAATTTTGCAGGACCTGGTTCAAACAAGTGAAATAGCTCATCATTATTGGCAATAATCTCAGTGTTAATTGGAAGTATTTTTTGAACTTTTGGTTTTAAGTCAAAGAAGGAAACAAATTCCGCGTATAATATTTCAACTGAGGAAACATTTCCTGTTTTAAACTGTTCATCAATAAGTTTTACTAGTTCGTATACTATTGTGTATCTAGGAAGAGTAGTGCCCATAGGAAAGGATGCCAAGAACTCAAAATTTAGGCGGGACGCAAACCGCTCGTATTTGTTACCAATGGTTATAAGCATGGTATTCTTATCTTCGCGCACCATGAGTGCTTTAAAGAGATTTGTATTAAGTGCTCCGCAAAGTCCGCGATCAGGAGAGATTGCAATTAGAAGTTTTTTAGGAGATTTATTATCTTCAATGTAGGGATGTTTAAAGGTAGACTTTTTTGTATTTTGTATAAGACTTCCCGTTAGACTTTCAATACGTTTTGCGTATGGTTTGTTATTCTGAACAGTGGTTTGAGCACGTTTTATTTTAGATGCTGACATCATCTCCATAGCCTTTGCAATTTGGGAAACATTTTTTGCTGTCTTTATTCTCCGTTTTAGTAATTGTAAATTTTGTGCCATAGGTTAAATAATTATTTCTTTAAATCAAATGTTTTTTTGCATGCAATAATTGCGTCTTTAAGTTCTGAGAGCATTTTGTCATCCATTTTGTCCCCTTTTTCCATAGCTGTTACAACTTTTTTAGCCTTTGCTTTTACAAACCCTGAGACTTTTTCTTCAAATTCTTTTACCCTGTCCACTGGGAAATCATCCAACGCTCCAGAAGTTGCTGAATAAAGGCTGATAATTTCAGACACCTCATCTAATGGTTGGTATTGTGGCTGATTTAAAATTTCTGAAACTCTTTTACCCCTGTCAATTGCTTTTTGTGTTGCTTCGTCAAGATCTGATCCAAATTGCGCAAAGGCAGCCAAAGATCTAAATTGAGCAAGTTCAAGTTTTACAGGTCCAGCCACTTGTCTCATTGGTTTAGTTTGAGCAGCTCCTCCTACGCGGGAGACCGAAATTCCTACGTTTACTGCAGGACGTGTTCCCGAATTAAATAGGTCTGCTTCTAAAAAGATTTGTCCGTCAGTGATGGAAATAACATTGGTTGGAATATAGGCTGATATATCATTTGCTTGAGTTTCAATAATTGGGAAAGATGTGATAGATCCGCCGCCATTCTCTTTAGACATTCTAACTGAGCGTTCCAGTAGTCTACTGTGAAGGTAGAAAATATCTCCTGGATACGCCTCACGTCCAGCTGGACGGCGCAAAATAAGAGATAATTGGCGGTATGCTGTAGCGTGTTTGGACAAATCATCATATACAATGAGCACATCTTCACCTTTTTCCATGAAATATTCACCAATTGCTGTTGCTGTAAATGGAGCGAGATATTGCATGGATGCAGGATCAGATGCAGAAGATGCAACTACAATTGTGTAGTTCATGGCACCCTCTTTTTCCAAAAGTGCTACTGTTTTGGCTATATTTCCGCGTTTTTGTCCAATTGCGCAATAAATACAAATAACCTGTTTGAGTCCTAAATCTTTTTTCTTCTGGTTGATAATGGTGTCAATTGCAATTGCAGTTTTTCCTGTATTGCGGTCACCAATAATTAACTGTCTTTGGCCGCGTCCAACTGGTGTCATGGCGTCAATTGATTTAACTCCAGTTTTAAGAGGGGTATCAACTGGTTGACGTGCTACAACTCCTGCTGCAATGCGCTCTAGTAAATATTCTTTCCCTTTTGTTACCTTAAGCGCTTTTCCATCTTGCGCTTCTCCTAAAGGATTAAGCACACGTCCAATTAAGTCTTCGGAAACATTTATTCCTAAAACTTTACCTGTAGTTTTTACCTTTTCACCTTCTTTAATAGTGTAGTTGTTAGATAAAAGAATGATTGATACTTCATCCTCATTAAGATTTAACACGAGTCCGCGTGATTTATCTTCAAACTCAACTTCCTCTCCAAAACCTGCATGTGTTAGGCCATTTGCTCTTACTATTCCATCTCCTACAAAGGTGATGGCTCCAATGTTCTGAACTGTTTTGTCAGTTGAGACAAATGAAAGCTTTTTCTCAATTTCGGATATAAAATCCTGAGTTGTAAACATATTTGTGTCAGTTTTTGCCATAATTTTTTAAATTTCCTCTTGCGTTAGTTTCGCAATTCTTTCAATTGATGATTTAACCGAAAGATCATATATCATATCATAAACTCGAGCATTTATTCCCCCCCCAATTTTTGAATCAACGTGTCGAACAATTCTTTTGTTCTTAAATAAATCATTTAAGCGTACACTTGTTGCGCGGTCTAATTCATCGCTTGAAGTAATATAAACTGTTTGTTTTTCAAGTTCGGATTGCAGCATTTTCTCAAACGTTTTGAGATCTGCAATACCTAATAACGAGATTATTTTTTTTGATTCCTCTTTGGTTATGCCATTTAAAACTACTTGTTTTGCAAATGCCTTTAGTTGTGTATTTTTCATAATTAGCTTTTATTGTGTTCTGATAATACTTTTATATTTTTATCCATAATTTTTTTGCGCTCATCCTTTGTAAAGAGAGAATCAAGAACCTTTTCCAAAATTGCCACAGAGTTGTCAAGGGATGCTTTTTTAGCACGTTTTTCCATTTCGTCCATTTGCGCATCTACCTGAGCTTTGGCACTTTTAATAATCTTGTCTGCGTCAGTTCTAGCCCCAGTTAATATTTCATCCCGTAGTTCTTCAGCGGCTTTTTTAGTTTCGTCAAGTATTTTTTCGGCTTCTTTGGATGCTTTGACTAAAATCACTTCTTTCTCTGAATCAGCATCTGCGCGTGCTTTTGCTGCTTCCTCTGCATCTTTAAGTCCTTTTGCAATTTTTTTACGGCGTTCACTAAGTGTTTTTAAAATAGGTTTATATAAAAATCTCTTAAATATAAACGCCAAAATCAAAAAATTCACTATTTGTCCAAAGAACAAAATAGGGTTAAAACCAAATTGATTTAATATTTCTACCATATATGTATATACTACTGACTTAAAATCTTATTTCTAGATATTCGAGTAATCCGAAAGTATAAATTAAATTACACTTCGTTTACTCTAATTACTCGAATAGAAGAAAAAACATTTTTTTCTTTTTATTCAATCTAGTGAATAAAGGCCAAAATAAGTGAGTAAATAGCGATAGCCTCAGCAAAAGCCATACCCAAAAGCATTGGCGGTAAGACTTTACTTGCAGCTTCAGGATTTCTTCCAATTGCCTCCATTGCTTTATATCCAATTGTTGCAATAGCAATAGCTGGGAAAATACCTCCAAGTACAACGATTAATCCTCCTGTAATTTCAAATGACATCTATAAATCACCCCCTTCCAGCATATTTAATATTTTAATTCTCATAATTTAATGATCTCCTTCATGATGCGGTGTTGCTAAAATAGACATGAACACCATCGTTAACATTGCGAAAACAAGCGCCTGAACAAGTGCTACAATCATCTCAAGCAAGATGAACGGGATAGGTGCCACGAATGCAGCCAATCCTGAAATAGTCATGAGTACAATCTCTCCCGCGTATATATTACCAAAAAGTCTGAAAGAAAGGGAGAACAATTTTGAAAGTTCTGAAACTATCTCTAAAAGTCCCACAAATAAATAAATAGGGTGGAATGACAGAAAGCGGCTTATATATTCCTTAAACCCTACTACTTGTATCGCTATCACATGTGTTGCAATTAAGGAAACAGTGGCTAATGCCAACGTCACATTAAAATCACTGGTTGCAGCTCGTAGTGCGGGAATTAGCACCTTTTCACCCGTATCTGGTTCAAGTTGGTAGAATCCAATAGTTCCAAAACCTGGCAAAAGACCTATGACATTCGCAAAAAATATAAAAATAAAGAATGAAGCAAACCAGGGAAATATGCGAGCAGCATTCTTACCTGCAATTTGAACTGTTAAGTCATCTAAATACCCAATTCCTAGTTCTGCAACGCTTTGAAGTGCTCCAGGAATGAGTTTGATGTTTTTAACTATTAAGAAAACTATGAGTACGAGGATAGCATCTGTTACTAAGGTGGCAACAACTGTGTTGGTTAGCCCAAGTCCTTCTGTTCCAAAAATAATTTCAGGTTTTAAAGATGCCATGTATTGTATTAACTACAAAAAACTCAATTGATCCTGCGAAGCCGTTATAGGCTTGTTAGGAAAATCTTGAGATCAATATGATTATAAAAAATACGTTTGCGTTAGTCAACAGGTGAATTAACTAGTGAGTCGTTTTATTGTGTCAACAATTATCACAGGGCGTTCATCTTTGAACTGTAATTTGCCTTCAACAATTATGATAGCATCCTTAACAAGAACCTGTTTTATAACTTCAAAAGTCTTTGGAAATATTACACATTCAACTGTTACTCCTGCGTGATCTTCAATAGACAAAAATGCCATTTCTTGGTTGCTTTTTTTGGTTATAATTTTCTTAACACTCGCAATAAGACCACCAATTTTAAGAACTGTTCCTTCTTTTTCTTCTTCAAGTTCAGGCAGATTGTGCGTGATGAAACGTGCTAATTCTTTCTCAAACATCAGCTTTTCTTTTTCTGAAAATTCCTCTGTGTCTATAAGACCGCCTGTAATTTGGGTTACAACAGTTTCTTCACCAAAGAGACTTGCTTGATTTCTTGCAATATCTTTTTGTTCGCGGCCAATTTTTTCAACGAGCTCTGGATAGGTAGAAAGTAGTGCAGAACGTTTTCCAAATTCATCTAAGGCCCCTGCCTTGATCAAGCTCTCCATGGTTTTCTTGTTTACTTTAGACAGATCAACACGTAGCAAAAAATCAGAAAGCGAGGTAAATTTCTTGCTTTCTCGTGCTTCTAAAATGCGATTCAGCATTGAGTAAGGCTGTCATAAATTCAACAGGGTAGTGAGCTTTTAAGTACGCTGTTCTAAATGCAATTGTGGCGTAACACGCTGCATGCGCTTTGTTAAATCCATAACCCGCAAAAGGCGCAATAAGTTCAAATATTTCCTCCGCCTTTCTTTGATTGAGACCGTTTTTAACCGCACCTGTCAGAAAAATATCTTTTTGTTTTTTCATTTCGGCTGGAATTTTTTTACCCATTGCCTTGCGGAATTTGTCAGCATCCAGCCATGAATATCCTGCAAGGATCATAGTTGTGAGCAATACATCATCCTGAAACGTTAAAATTCCATAGGAATTTTTAAGAATAGTTTCAAGTCTGGGGTCAGGATACGAAATCATGGAAGGATTATGTTTGCGCGTTATAAAGTCGGGGATATTTTGCATAGGTCCAGGTCTGTACAGTGCAACCATTGCCATAAGGTCAAAAATTGTTGTAGGTTTTAGTTCTTTTATGTACCTTCTCATGCCAGGAGACTCTAGCTGAAAAATTCCGGTTGTTTCAGCACTTGATAGCAAATCATAGGTTTTGTGGTCATCTAATGGTACATCAGTCAAATTAATCTCAACTCCTTTATTCTGTTTTATGAATCGCAGAGCCTCTTCAATAATGGTTAAGTTGCGAAGTCCTAAAAAGTCCATCTTGAGCAGTCCTACACCATCTTCTCCAACCGTATACATATCATATTGAGTTACTACTTTTTCCCCATTCGTTTCTCTTTGCAGTGGGGTATAGTCAGTGAGTGGCTTGTCCGCAATAACTACTCCTGCTGCATGAACAGATGCGTGCCGTGCCACACCTTCTAGTTTTTGAGCTACATCGAGCAGTCTTTTAGTGTCATTTTCTGTTAAGTAGGCTCGTTTTAAATCAGGACTTTGTTCAAGAGCTTTTTCCAGTGTCATTGCGTGTCCTTGCCATCCAGGTGGGATCATTTTGGAGATTCTATCCGGTGCTGCATACGGCATGCCAAGCGCGCGTCCTGCATCGCGCACTGCACCTCGAGCCTCCATGGTTCCAAACGTAATAATTTGAGCGACTTTGTCTTCTCCGTATTTTTTTGTTACATATGAAATGACTTCGTCTCGTCTTGTGTCTGCAAAGTCCAGATCAATATCAGGTGCAGATGGTCTATCTGGATTTAAAAATCGTTCAAATGGAAGTGAGAAATAAAAGGGATCTACATCAGTTATGCCTAAGGCAAATGAGACGACTGATCCCGCCGCAGAACCTCTTCCTGGACCTACTGATATCCCGTTTGCTTTTGCCCAGTTTACAAAGTCAGATACCGTTAAAAAATATGTTTCATACCCTTTTTTTGTAATGATTGCTATTTCGTAGTCTACCCGCTCTTGTATAGCAGGTGTAACCTCTTTGTATCTATTAATGAGTCCCTCTTGGACTAATTCTGCCAAGTATTCAGCAGGTGTGGTTTTGTTGGGTGTGCTAAATTGAGGCAAAATCCATTTGCCAAGTGTAATTTCTACATTGCATCTTTCACCTATTTTTGCGGCATTTGTTACCGCATCTGGCGTTTTTATAAACAGCGCTTCCATTTCAGCTGGACTTTTTATATAAAAATCAGGTGAATCTATCATAGATAGTTTTCTGTTTGTGTCCAGTATGGTAGTTTGTGTTTGAATGGCGAGTAGAATTTCCTGAGCCTCTGCGTCATTTTTATGAATATAATGATTGTCATTTGTTGCAACAATTGGAACCCCAAATTTCCGAGACATCTCCAAAAGCTTTTCATTTAGTGGTTCTTGAGGTGGTACATGCAGGTGTTTTTGCAGTTCCAAAAATACATTATTATCACCAAAAATTCTAAGGAGCGTTTTAAGCCGTTTTTCAGCTTCGTCTTCGCGGTTATTTAAAAGAGGATCTCCAATATATCCGTTGACACATGCTGTTAAACATATGAGTCCTTCGGAGTATTTTTCTAAAAGCGCTATGTCAGATCTTGGTTTATAGTAATATCCGTCAAGATTTGAGACAGATACAATTTTCATTAAATTCTTGTACCCCGTGTTGTTTTCGGCCAGAAGTATCAAGTGATTGTATTCGTTATCAATGCCTGCTTCTTTATCCGTTAAGGACCGTTTTGCTACATAAATTTCACATCCTATAATTGGTTTGATTCCTTGAGCTCGTGCTTCTTTATAGAACTTTATAGTTCCATACATGTTCCCGTGATCCGTTATGGCAATAGACTCCATTCCAAGCGCTTTTGTTTGCGCCACCATGTTTTCAATTTTTGAAAGACCGTCTAAAAGGGAGTATTCAGAATGATTATGAAGATGAGTAAAAGTCGCCATGTATGTGTATTAATCCTGGATAAACCAAGATACGATTTAATTATATCACTATTTTGTGTGTTATACAGCTTTCAGTAACACATTTTCTCCTGTAGCTTCTTGCTGTTTTTTTGCATCCGAAAGTGGTTCTTTAACTTTCAAAACTGAGTTTTGCGGATTGCCGCTGTCAACTGATGCCAATACTCCACGAATACCAATTTTTGTTTTAAACGAATTTGTTTCTCCGCTAGGAGTTGCGTATACTACATCTAATTCTTCAGCCAAATTTTCTTGAATATTCCCCCACGTTTCTTCTCCTATTGTTTCATCCCCACTGCCTAAAATCATCCATTCATCCCCTCCATATCTGAACACCTTGCCTCCTTTACCAATTGAAGTTCTCAAAACTGCGCCAGTCACGGCAAGATATGCATCGCCTGCCTCCTGCCCATACTGAGTATTGATCGGCCTGAGTCCTTTATTGTCTAAAAATAAAAGATGCAACGGCTTTCCAGTTTTTACAGCAGTAGCTACTGCTTTTTTGTATTGGATTTCAAACGCGTTTCTGTTTGGAAGACCGGTTAATGAATCAATAAACCCTGCCTCTGCCTCTTTTACTGCCTGCTCTCCCTTGGTTTCAGCTTTAATTTGTCTAGCAACCATGTTTCTTAAGAGTGCTTCTTCGGATAACTTCCCTCTTCTGTACATATCAATAGCACGTTCTGTTTCCGGAACTATCCTTGCTCGTTTTCGGGCTTCATAAATATCATCAGTGCTTGCTCTCTCGGCGTCTCTTTTAGAACGAGGCCCTATTTTCCTCGCAAAAAACCCATCTGGAGTTGTGTCAACTGGTCCTGAATTATTTTTTGGTGGTTCTTGAGAGAATGGTTCGGTCATTTGAGTAAATCTAGTATACTAGATTTTACAACTTCGGCGTCAAGTTTTTTGCCAGCCTTTTTCATTACTTGTCCTAGTAAAAACATGATGACGTTTTCTTTTCCTGCCTTAAATTCCTCCACTGCTTTTGTGTTCTCTGATAGCACTTCTTGAATTAAGCCTTTTAAAACATCAGGATTAAGTTCATCTTTCTTTTTGCTTTCCACGACCATTTTGACAATTTCAGCAGGTGTAAGTGTTGAAACATCAATTTTTTTGTTAATTATAATGTTTGCCAGTTCTCGTGCTGAAACATCAAATTTTTCACCATCTTCAACTGCTTTGTCAAAAAAATCAGCGGTAGCTTTGTCCCTTGTTAAAATTTCAGCATCAGCACCAGGCAACCCATATTTTTTCTCAAAGCGTGATTGCTTTTCATCAGGCAATTCTCCAATTGAGTGAAGTAGTTCTGCAAT
>CAYRYY010000042.1:0-9100 GCA_964428715.1 uncultured Gammaproteobacteria bacterium | reverse complement strand
GAGCACTTGAGAAACATGAAATTGGAAGACCGTCTACCTATGCGTCTATTGTATCTACAATCATAGATAGGTATTATGTAGAGCGCGCAGAAGGTAGGTTTACACCAACTCTCATAGGAGGTACTGTAAATGACTTTTTGGTTAAAAACTTCAAAGATATAGATGATATTCCGTTTACTCGCGACATGGAAGAAAAACTGGATGAGATTGCTAATGGAAATCTCAAATGGCAGCCAATGCTAAAAGAATTTTATATACCCTTTGAAAAAGAACTTATAAAGGCAGAAGGGGTGGACAAAATTGCAGTAGATTTGGATGAAAAGACTGACAAGGTGTGCCCACTGGATGCAGGGGCAGTTCTAATTAGACGCGGAAAATTTGGAAGATTTTATGCATGTGCAAATTTTCCTGAGTGCAAATATACTGCTCCTATAATTGAAGAGACCGAATATTTGTGCCCCAAGGATAAGGGCAAAGTCATTATGAAAAAGACGCGTAAAGGTAGACCATTTTTTGGCTGCGGAAACTATCCTAATTGTGATTTTGCAGTATGGAATAAAAAAGCACTCCTTGAAGCCCTAGGAATTAAAGAAGAAACAACTAAGAACAACTAAAAATATTATACTCTCTTCTCTACTCTAAAATAAAAGCGAACATCTTGCAACGATGCAGACTGAGGATTCCCTAGTAGACAAAATTTACCATCGTCATTTCCAGGAAATTTCCATTCTGTTGTTGCTCCATTATCATAAACTCTTGGCGGGCTACCTGTAGCCCTAACACCTTCACTATCCTGTGTCAGCCAATAAAATTTTCTATCCACTAAACTCATATCTTGATCGGTAAATGCTCGTGATTCTGGAATACTAAATGTATATGGAGTTCTTCTTAAGCGCGCATGCACCACATCCATTGTTTTAAGGTCGGAAAATATTAAACTTAATTCATGTAGTCCTCTCCTTATTAAGGCTCCTGCCTCTTCTCTCGCGGCTAAACGACCTTTCACTAGTTGGTCTAATTCAATTCCTTGAAGACCACTTTCCCCGTATGAAAGGTCTTCAGTTAATAACAATGTAACCTCTCCAATCCCTGGAACTATTTTAGGAGAAGCTGAAAATCCTCCGTCAATCCTTTGAAGATCATCTGCACCGGAAACTAATGAAACCCAAGGTGTTTCCATAAGTACTTCGGGTCTTGGAACATTACTTCTTTCTAAATTCGACATGATACGTATTCTACTTGATGCATGGGGCTTTTTCAATCATGAACATTCCTGTATAATAACTATCATGAAGTTAAAACCAATTGAACTGAGAAATAGTGAACCAACACAAGAACAGCTGGACAGTGTAAAGCGTCAGGAAATCTACATAATTTTAGATGATGTTTTGGATACGTATAATGTAGGCTCTATTTTTAGGCTAGCGGATGCTGTGGGAGCGTCTAAAGTATATCTGTGCGGAAGAACCGAAACCCCACCTAATTCTAGAATTAAAAAGGCAAGTATTAACACCTGGCAATGGACTCCGTGGGAACATACAGACACAGCAGTAGAGGCAATTGAGAAAGTGAGAAAAGAAGTACCAGGGGTTCAAGTAGTTGCAGTAGAACAAGACGACAAAAGTGTAGACTTTGCAACATTTGACTACAAATTACCAATCACACTGGTCGTGGGAAATGAAACTGATGGATGCTCCCAAGAAACGTTATCAAAATGCGATTCAATCGTAGAGCTTCCTATGTTTGGAATTAACACAAGCCTCAATGTAATGGTGACACTTGGAATAGTGCTTTACAAATGCATCGAAAAAACACGCTAGACAACGTGTGGTAAAATAGGTGACTACATGGATTTTCAACTGCTCATTATTTCCTCAATTTTAATTATTGGTTTTGGAATTGTTATTTATTTAATCAATAAAAAAGAAGCAAAACCCCAGGACACTACACTTCTTGAATGGCTGAAGTCCATGGATAAAAGATTGGATCACAATTCTCAACAGCTGAACAACAGATTGGACAAAGCCGCTGAAGTCATAGGAAATGTGCAAAAAAACATAGGAGAAATGTCTGAAATTGGGCGGTCTATGAAAGACTTGCAGGATTTACTTAAAAACCCAAAGCTGAGAGGAAACATAGGAGAGCAAGTGCTTAAAGAACTGCTTTCTCAAATGCTTCCAAAGTCCTCTTTTCACCTGCAATATGCTTTTAAGAGTGGAAGCATAGTTGACGCCGCAATAAAAACAGAAGCTGGAATTATTCCAATTGACTCAAAATTTCCTATGGAAAATTTTAGGAAATTAAGCAAAGCTGAATCTGAAATAGATCAAAAACTATACACAAAAGAATTTAATAATGACGTTAAAAAACACATAGACGCCATAGCCAGCAAATATATTTTGACAAATGAGGGAACGATAGATTACGCGCTTATGTATATCCCCTCTGAAGCAATTTATTATGAAATGATTAGCAATACAACTCTCCTAGAGTATGCATCAAGCAAACGAGTACTACCCGTATCTCCCATGAGTTTTTACGCATATCTCAGATCAATTTTAATAGGATTTGAGGGACAAAAAATAACTGAACAAGCTCGTGAAATATTACAGGGTATTCGCAGTATTCAGTCAGATTATAATAAGGTTGGAGAAACAATTGACACGTTAGGGAAACACATTACTAATTCATATAACATGATGACACAAGTAACCACCGGATTTGATAAATTGGGAATTAAAATTTCAACAACAGCATCAATAAAGCATGCTGAGAAAAAATTAATTGAAGACTAATTAAGCTCTGTATTATCTTTCTCAGATTCCCTTAACTTCATACTCAAATGCAACACTTTTGAGGATAACTCTACAAACATCTCACGCTCATCCATACTAATATCATCCGGCAAATTATCCCATGCGTT
Organism: uncultured Gammaproteobacteria bacterium; assembly: GCA_964428715.1. Lineage (GTDB taxonomy): Bacteria > Patescibacteriota > Microgenomatia > Levybacterales > GWA1-39-11 > JAGORM01. The sequence continues at coordinate 6,177 of CAYRYY010000042.1, read as the reverse complement.
CCTTAACTGCTTTACCGTCCCCTCATAACGATCAAGATCTGCTGACATCATTACCCTGGTTCTTTGAATTTTATTATTTTTTGTCATTCTGTTTTACGTATATCCTGGGAAATCGTCTATCTTTATAAATTCTTCTGGTGTGTTTATTTTTCTTAAACTTAATGCAAGCGAGCTTACCATTTTTTCAGGTCCAGCAATATAGTACATGTGTTGGGTATTTAAATCAAGTTCTTTTTGTAAGAGATCTGTCGTAATTCGTACGTATACAATATTGAGGCTAAAATGAGGAATCTGTTTTTCAAATGGTGTGATGATTTTGGAAATTTGCGCATCCTTTTCAGTTTTATATGAGTTAATCATAACTATAGGAATATCTAATTTCATATCCAAAATATATTTCAGCATGGATCTAAATGGGGTCAATCCGATACCTCCTGCAATAAAGATTCTAGTTCTTTTGTCACTTTCATCCAAAACAAAATCTCCCCACACGCCTCTAACTTCAACTTTTTGACCTTTTTCAAGACTATCAAGCGTTTTTTTAAATGTGCTTTTTATAATTCTCGTGGTAATGGTGAGATGTTCTTCTGTGGGGGACGAGGACAAAGTAAAGTAACGGCTAATACCTCTGTTATCAGGATGCTCTATGGGCAATTTTATTTTTACATACTGCCCAGCTGAATACTTAAACCCAATTGGTTTTTCAAAGAAAAAATTCCACGTGTCATAATTCACCTGTTCTTTTTTTTGGAATTTTAGATAAAATGCCTTCTCATCCTGCATGAGGCAAGTATAACAAATTAAAATATATTCTTATACAAGTGGTAAGCCTGCTCTGTGAGGGAAAGGACCAGAGGTGCTAATTGGCAAAGCTTCCATACTGTAGGGCTTCAATGCCCCTACCACAAAATTATCTGGTCCTGCAAGAATTCTAGTTGGTCCATGCAGTATTATTGAATTAAACTGGCTTATTCTATCATTTTCTCCTCTGCGCTGAAATGCAAATCTCCAACCGTTTTGGTAGTCTTCGTCTGGCGTTTTATCAATATCTGGTCCAACTATGTATGCCTCCTGCCAACCCCCCAAACTCATTTTCACGTTTTTTATAGTTCTGTTAATCTTATTACCTGAATTAACTTCGAATGACTCTTTGTTTCCGAATAATTCAATTCCGCCCTCATTTTCTAAATCAAATCCCTCGGGTAAATTATTCCAGTGCCACCAATGAGAAATTTTACCTTGTGATTTTGCAAGCATCAGCGGTCTCAAAACGCGAGACATTGTTTTGTCAAATACATGTGTTGGATTAGTTTCATATGTCCATGCTGCACGAGGAGACTCTGCCCGTTGTAATTGTTTATAGAGCTGGACTGCTTGTTCAGGCGTAGGCTGACGAATTTCTAAACTCATGTTTTGTATTATATCAAACACATCCTATAGCTTTCAAGTTTCTATTCGATATAAATACTTTATGCTACAATGGTAGACCACAATGGAGAAAAGTCTTAACCCCAAACAAAAAGAAGCAGTTGAATTTGGCCGTGGTCCTCTTCTTATTATTGCAGGGGCTGGAACAGGAAAAACTACGGTTATTACAGAACGCATAAGGTACCTAATTATTGAAAAAGAAACTCCCCCTGAAAACGTACTAGCATTAACATTTACTGATAAAGCATCTTTTGAAATGCAGGAGAGAATTGACGTATTAATGCCGTATGGGTACACAAATATGTGGATTCACACATTTCACGCATTCTGCGACAGAATTTTAAGAGATGACGCACATAGCATAGGACTTGATCCCAACTATGCGTTAATTTCTGAATCTGAGGCAATCCTTTTAATGAGGCAAAACATATTTAACTTGGGACTTAAAACTTATAGACCGCTGGGAAATCCTACAAAATTTTTAGACGCACTTTTAACACACTTTGCACGCCTAAAGGACGAGGATATAAGTCCTGAGCAGTATTTAACTTGGGCAGAAAGTGAAGTAGAATCTGACGAATCAGCCCAATACAAGGAACTTGCAACAGCATATAAAAGCTACGAAGAATTAAAAGTAAAAAACTCATATATGGATTTTTCAGATCTCATTTCAAACACATTAAAACTTTTTAGAGAGCGGCCGCATATTTTAAAAAAATATCAAAAACAATTTAAATTTATTCTAGTTGATGAATTTCAGGACACAAATTATGCACAAAATGAATTAGCAATTATGCTAGCAGGAGATGATCACAACATAACTGTTGTTGCAGATGACGATCAAAGTATTTATAGATTTAGAGGAGCTGCTGTTTCAAATGTTTTACAATTTAAGAAAAACTTTCCTGACGCACATATTGTAACGCTCACTGATAACTATAGATCAACTCAAACAATTCTTGACGCGTCCTACTCTTTAATCCAGGGGAATAATCCAAATAGATTAGAAATTGTTGAGGGAATTGATAAAAAACTAAAAAGCCACTCAAAGGCATCAAAAAAGCCTATTGAACTCATTCATGAAACCCGCGCAGAGGATGAAGCAGATGCCATAGCACGCAAAATTTTAGAACTTTCAAAAACATACAGCTTTAAAGATGTGGCTATATTAGTGCGCGCAAATAACCATGCACAATTAGTTACCACAGCCCTTCAAAGACACAAAATTCCTTATCAATTTTTAGGTCCCGGATATTTATTTCAGCAAGATGAGGTAAAAGATCTAATTGCTTATATCATGTTTTTAAATAATTTGTCAGACACTGTTTCTCTTTTTAGAGTAATTTCTATGGACATATTTAGTATTCCGTCCGTGGAATTAAATTTTTTGTTAAATTTTTCAAAGAAAAAAAATCTCACACTTTTTGAATCCCTATACTTTCTAGAACAGCCATTTTTAAAACCTGAAACTCAACAAAAACTTACAAAATTTAAAGAAATGGTGGAGCGACACATAGAACTTTCCAAAAAAGAAAAGGCAGGACAAATCCTTTACTATTTTTTAATTGACTCTGGAATTTTTGAAACGTTAGCCAAAACTGATACAACAAAGGAAGAAAGACGTGTTCAAAATATTGCTAAATTTTTTGACAGAATTAAAAATTTTGAATCAGAAAAGGAAAACAGCAATATATTTACCGTTTCAGATTGGCTATCTCTTGTGCTTTCTATGGGAGACTCACCAACGGCTGCTGATATAGACATGAGAGATCAGGATGCTGTAAGTATTTTAACCGTTCACTCTTCAAAAGGTTTGGAATTTGATGTTGTGTTTTTAATAAACTTAGTAAATGACAGATTTCCATCACGCGCGCGAAATGAAAAAATTCCATTGCCAACCGGGGTTTTAAGGGAGGATTTGCAGGAAGACATAGACTTTCACTTGCAGGAAGAGCGCCGTCTTTTTTATGTAGGAATAACCCGTGCGCGTGAACGCTTGTTTTTTACGGCAGCTGATTATTACGGAACAGGCAAAAGAATTAAAAAACTCTCACCCTTTATTTTTGAAGCACTTCCGGATTTAAAAACAAAAAAAGAACAAAGCGCCAAAATTCAGCAGCTTTCCCTTACTGAAGTGCTATCCGTGTACACGGAAAAAGAAGAATATGTAGAGCCTAAAACACCGCACAAAGTAGGATACATTACCTATTCCAATTTACAAATGTTTGATATTTGTCCGCTGCATTACAAAGCAAAAGTTATATTTAACATCCCAACTCCAACTGCGTCCGTCCAGAGCTTTGGAATTGCCATGCATAACACGCTTCAGAAATTTTATGAAAATATTAAGGCAGGGGACATGCCAAATGTTTTAAGTCTTCAAGAGTTACTTAAAAAAGAATGGATCTCTGATGGGTTTGACTCAAAGGCATATGAGAGTGAACGAAAAATACAAGGCGAGCGAATGCTAAACGAGTTTTATAAAACTAATTTTCCAAATGATATTCCTTTAACTACCCCACTAGGACTTGAGATGCCTTTTAACTTTACACTTAAAAACGGTGTTAAAGTTTTTGGGAAAATTGACAGAATTGACGCAACTTCTACAGGAATTGAAATCATAGATTATAAAACTGGTGAAGACAATCCAAAGGCTTCCAAAGCGCATGAACTGCAGCTGGCAATGTACGCGTTAGCTGCCATCAGGGTCAAAGATCCAGTACTCAATCGACGACCAGATGAAATAACACTTAGCCTTTACTTTTTAGAAGGAAATTCTAAAAAGAGCATGACATTTACACAAGAGGATTTGGAAAAATTTGAAGATGAATTAGTTTCAAAAATTGAGGAAATAGAAAAGTCAGACTTCAAATGCAGCAAAAATGTACTATGCGTTAACTGTGAATACAAACTTTTGTGTAATACAATCTAGTTTATCTAAGAACAGTTGCCCAAGTAATTATTGCATTAATAAGACTTGGAGTATTAACGCTACCTGATTGATCTCTTACGGTAACATCAGTTACTACTCTATCAGCTTCAGTATATCTTTCACTTATCTCAGGGTTTTGTTCCAAAATAAACTCTACCCCCTTACGTATATTTGATGCTTTTAACAACTTTGCCTCTACAAGTAATTGATCTATATTCTGTCCCTCAAGAAGTCCCCTCCTTGCTTCAATTACCTCTTCTTCTGCTTTTTTAACCATATGAAGAGTGAATAATGCTTGGAATAGATTGGTATCAATAGCTGCCCTATGTGCAAGAACACCCATTACCTCTACTACAGGCTCGCTATACTGCTGAGATAAAACTTTTCGAGGATCAAATGGCTTTCTGTCAGCTTCCATGATTATTTTGCTCTGGGAAGAGGATGCTACGCACTCTCTTCCTTAATATTTGCTCTGGAAAGAGGATGCTACGCACTCTCTTCCTTAATATTTGCTCTGGAAAGAGAGTAAGCCAGATTCTGTTTTAGACTATATCTCTCTCGATTCGATATAACTCGATTCGTCCTGGTATTCCCAGGATGCCTTCAATCTTTAACGCTAGGCAATGCGCCATAACGCGTTGGTCGGAAGTTGCAGCAGGTAGGATTGCCCGTTTCATAATCGCTCGTCTCTGTTGCTCTCAAATCTTGTCAGTTCAAGATCTGTTTTAAGTCCGTTTAGCGATATAAGACTTAAACACTAGATATTACTATTCGGAGATTGCCCTCCGTCCCCTGCATTGCTGCTGTCTGGACTTTCCTCGACCCATAAATGAGCCGTAATAGTCCTTCTTCCCAGAGCAGCCTATATTATATCAATTTCGGAGAAACACTTCCACTTTTTGGAGTACTTGAGCCTCAAAATTACCGCTTTCAATATCAAACCATTCTATGTTTTTTTTCTTTTTAAACCACGTTAGCTGCTTTTTAGCGTTTTGATGCTCCGCCGTTTTCCATTTTTCAATCGCTTCTTCAAGATTAATTTTTCCCTGGAAATATTCAAACAATTGCTTATATCCCGATGCTTGTTTTACTTGAGGCACCAAATTGTCATAGTCATGAAATAAACTTTCTGCTTCTTTCAGCGCTCCGTGTTTTACCCTTTCATCAACACGTTTATTAATCCGAGCATCTAGCGTTTTCTTATCTGCCCTCAAACCAATTATTAGGATTTCAAAATTGCGAAGAGGGCTCTCGTTAATTTCCTTTGGGTATTCAGATTTTTCTATCTCTATTGCTCGTATTAGTCTCCGAGGATTATTTTTATCAGAATTATTCATACTTAGAAATTTTTCGGCATTTAGTACTTTTAGCATACCTTGTAATTCACTTGTTGTTAGCGGGTTTAATTCTCGTCTTAAAACAATGTTTGGCTTGATGTCTTTAGTTTCAATAGGATTTAAGAGTGCTGAAATATAAAAACCTGTTCCGCCCACAAGAATTGGAAGTTTTTGCAAGTCGGAATCTAGCTCTTTTTTAAAATCTGAAACATAATCACTAACGTTATAAGGAGTCAAAGGAGAAACCAAATCAACAAGTTTAAGGGGGATATTACCTAGAGAATCAAGATCTTTACCTGAAATAATATCAAGTTTATTATAAACTTGAATTGAATCAACGGACAACATTACACCATTGTGTTTTTCAGCAATTTGAACTGAAAGGGCAGTTTTTCCAACAGCAGTAGGACCTAACACGCACACTATTTTACGCATGCAGGTATTATAGCATTTTACCTTACTTTACGGCTTTTTTAAGAC
>CAYRYY010000041.1:8259-9168 GCA_964428715.1 uncultured Gammaproteobacteria bacterium | reverse complement strand
ATGATTCTTTTTGTATGGAAATGAGATCGAGTTCTGGAAGATCTGAGGAGTCTTTACCCCAATAAGTTCTTTTTTTAAAACTTACGCCTGCCGGTTGTGTATTTTTTAATTTTTTAGCCATTTTTAACTTGTTAAAAATATGTTGAGGCTCCGACCTGGTCGGAGTTGAACATATTAGTAATATTGAAGAAAACCTTTTTAAACGCAAAAAACCAACAGGAGGTAAGCATTACCCCTATTGAAGCTCTTACGTTTTCTATTTATACAACCTATATTAAAAGAAGTCAATAGGGAAATGTGCACTCACCTCAATTCACCCCTAGAATCAACTTCTGGCCTATAAATATTTAGCAATGTGTGCTATATGCTCTTCAAGGGTTTTTGCAAAATGTACTTTTCCGGTAGAATCATGAATATAGAAAAAGTATGGTGAAGTTGCAGGGTCAACTGCTGCTTTTATAGCTTCAATACCGGGATTGCCAATAGGTCCAGGGGGAAGCCCTGGATTTCTATATGTATTGTATGGTGAGTTAATATTTTTGTCAGCAGCTGTTGGCACCGTCCACCATTTCTCCCCCACTTTTCCTTTTGCGTACTGAAGCGTTGCGTCTATGTCTAATGCCATTCCTTGACGCAGTCTATTTGAAATTACAGACGCAATCATAGGTTTTTCATCATCAGTTATTGCTTCCCGCTCTATAAGAGAGGCTATGATGACAGCACTTTTTAAATTTGGATCATTAGAGATTCCTGCTTCCTTAACTTTAGCATCAAAATTATTCTTAAATATAGAAATTACTGTGGAAATATCAGTTTCTTTGGGTATTAGATAGGTATCAGGAAATAAATACCCTTCTTCAGTTATGAGTGTCTGCCTCCATGATTCATCATACGAGGGTATTTGGCTTT
>CAYRYY010000041.1:0-8249 GCA_964428715.1 uncultured Gammaproteobacteria bacterium | reverse complement strand
TCCGCACGCATCCCTTCGGGAATTGTTACCCACACATCAATTGTTCCATGTGTCAATTCATCCAAAATTTGGGAAAGATTCATAGAGGGAGAAAGTTTGTAGTCACCTGCCTGAATTTTAGTGTCACTTCCCTCTTTTTTTGTAAGTAGAAAAAATGCAATAGGATCACGAATCAATCCTTGCTCTTTTAAATCATTTGCAATTGCGCGTACGCCAGATCCTCTCTCTACAACAAATACTTTCTCTGATTCATCACGAGTATTTACCGGTGCATTTCCATTTCTCCACCAAAAATACGCAATAACAAACATAAGCACAACAAGACCCAATAACACTATTTTACGCATGCTCATATTGTATCAGAAATGAAAAAATTTAGGAAATTTCCAAGGCTAATCTATCTTTTAGTTGCAGTTGGGGTAGGGGAACAAATAGGAAATGTTGATAACCTACCCTGAAGGTATGCGTTTAGAATCGCCATATCTGCTACGGTAAGAGAACCTGAACCGTTTAGGTCTGCATATCTAGATTGTGTAGAACTGGGCCTCTCAAGCTGAACAATAAATCTTTTCATTAAATCCAAGTCAGCGCTCGTTATGCGGCGGTCTAAATTAAGATCTCCGTACCTTCCGCAAGGAATAGGCTTACTGCTTAACTTTGCAGGCGTTGGGGTTTTTGTAGGAGCTGGAGTCTTGGTAGGAGTAGGCTTTTTACAAACTACAAATGTATTGGTTGATCCACTAACATATCTCCTAATAAGTAGCGCGTCAGCACTTGTTAGTTTTCCGTTTCCATCTACGTCTGCATTTCTAAATTGTGTTGAGTTAGGTTTTTCTAATGCAGCCACATACCTTAACACTTTTGACACATCAGCCTCTGAAACATATCCATCCCCATTCACATCACCATATTGACTGCATGGAGGCAACTTTCCTTTTGCAGGTGATGGTGAAGGATACTTGGTGGGAAGCTTAGTAGGCGGCACCATGCTTGGAGTTGTAGCAAATGTCGATATTTTCACTCCACAGTCAAGTGTGTTAAAAGATCTCGAATCTAATAACTTACTGTTTGAATCTGGATATGAATATCTAAAATCCCCATCCCAAAGCTCTACCACATATTTTTTGCCACCATCAACAATGATTTTTTCAGCTTCATTAAACTGACTAAAAGCATCGGGCACGGTACCATGATACTTAACCCCTTTTATTGTTCTATTTGTGGGAGATTGAGCAAGTAGTCTTACGTTTGGCTTCGAACCAACAGTATCTTCTCTCAATGTATACGTTATCCATGAATCGGCCTGAGTAGAGTTATTGAAATTAACCTGCATATCCACATGTGCCTTATTCATCCAGTCATGACCATTAGGAAAACAACCAGTGATTACCTCAAATTTATTTCCTGGAGCACTAGAGGAATAGGTAGTAATATAATTGAAAAGTGCTTCAAGGCATGGCGTTCCAAAGCTGCAATGATCTGAAGGCAATGCTCCCTCAAAGACGTCTCTCACCATAAACTTATACGAAGGACTACTAGTAGTATCCAGCAATTGATTTGTAATTGAAATATTACCTGAATTGTCGGCAACAATACCACCTGGCTGAGCTACACAATTTTGATTTGTTGTGTTTTGACACAAATTAAGCTGGTATTTACGTCCTGGCACAAGCCCGCCCAACGACCCGTTAACCTTAAACATTACTCTATCTTTTCCACCAATCCACTCTCTGTACTCAACAATTTCTACATTTAGCTTTCCGAATGCGTTTTTACCAACTGGATTAGGAGAAAGTGTTATATTTTGACTAAAAAGTGGAGGAATACTGTTTGTGCCATTTTCTGAAGCTATGTTGCTGGATAGTACTGATGAGTCAGGAAGATAGAAATATGCAAATGCGCCCAACACTAATGCGAGGACTAAAAAAGGTGCAAACAAACGCCTCAAGCTAAATTTTGATGCTTTCTTAACCTTGTGCTTGGTTACTTTCTTCTTAACTACTTTTTTACGAAGCGGCATAGTATTAATATTTTCACAACAGACTTTTCATGTCAAGAGGTCTTCTAACCTTCTATCTCATAAATAGGGAAGAGATCCAGAGTCTCTTTTGCTTCTTTTATTTTGTAATCCGAATCAGAATACAAAACGGCTAACTCCTCCCCCTTTTTAACGGTTTCACCTAGCGCCTTTTTGAGCATCATCCCTGCATCTTTCTTATCAGGCGCCCCAAGTAATTTAGCCGCCAATGATATGTTTTTATTGTGAACGAGTGATATTTTTCCACTCTTATGTGCCCTTACATATCCGTGGTTGGAAGCCGGCTTCAAATCCTCTGATGTAATAAATGAATCCCCTCCTTGAGCTTCAATTATTTCCCGCATTTTTTCATATGCCTGGCCAGAACTTAAAATATACTGTGCCCACTCCTCTCCATTTTTAAATGGTTTAGGTGGACTCTTTTTTTCAAGACACAAATCAAGCAATAATCCGCATAATGCTATGGATCGTTTCTCAAGTTCCATGGGCCTATTGTGTCTTTGTTCTAAAACCATTAATGCATCCCTTGTTTCAAGTAATGGACCAATTCCAGTTGCAGCCGGTTCATCTACCTTATGAATAAATACTTCAAGTTTTATCCCAAATTTTTTTGCTAAAAACTTAAATTTGCGCTCCAAAATTTCACAGTCCTCTTTACTGTGCACTTTTACAGTCTTTCCATACGGCAAATCAATAACCACATGGGTTGACCCAAATGCAATTTTTTTAGCCATTACTGAAACTAACACTTTGTCAAAACTCTCAAATCCTAATGGCTCTTCAACCTCTATAAGCACGTCATCTGCTGGTGCGATTTTAAAACTTCCGCCCCACACAATACATCCTTTTGTTTTTTTAACAATTTTTTCAATTTGCGTTTTTGTAAAGGTAACTTTGGCAATTACTTCCATACAATCAGCAGTTCCTGCAGGAGTTGTAATTGCACGAGACGAACTTTTAGGAATGGTAAAACCAGCTGCTGCAATAATAGGAACAACAACCATAGTGGCTCTCGTTCCAGGTGTTCCTCCTATGGAATGTTTATCTGCAACAATGCCAGGAAAAGAAAGCTTTTCGCCTGTTTCCACCATCGCTTTTGTCAGAAAAAATAACTCCTCATCCGAAAATCCATTAGAATACCCAGAAGCTGCAAAATATGTGGTTAAAACATCTCCTAGTTTTTCCTTTGCAATTTGATCCATAATTGCATAGATTTCTTTATAAGACAATTTCTTGCCAACAAGTTTTTTTTGAATTGCTGAAAGTGCTAAGTTTTTTTCCTCCATTTTTATGAAAAACTACCTTTAAATATATCTAAACTTTATCCGTTTTGAGAAAAAATACCGGGAGTCTCTGGATAAGGAGGAAGGTCATATCCTTCCGACGTTCCAAGAGTTAACGGTATAATATTTTCTATTCTTTCATAAGTCCTATTTGGGATAATGCAATACGTACTATCGCTTTAAGAACTTTAATGATTTCATAAACAACAAAATTTATCAACCGCTGAACCCATGGCCATACCTGACGCGACCTATACTGAAACACTTCCCAAAAACGCTTAAAACGCTGTGTATTTACTGCTTTAAATTCTGACTGGCTTTTCTCAAAGTATCCTGAATTGTTAGGTAATTCAGAAGATACTGGAGGGGTATTATTCACTTCATTCATATTAATAGGCAATAAGTCTTGCTAAAATTGGGTTATTGTCAAATGCTGATTTAGTTCCTACTTCCTGCAGGCTCGCGCGCACCACAAGCCGCTTCCAGAGCGTTCCTGGAGGCGTACACGTTACAATCGTTATGTAGGAATGGTCAAATGACTGCTCAAACATATTTGTGTCCTCAGGAGAAGTCACTGCAATTGAGAAAACTTTATAGGTATATTTCACGCCATTTACCTCAGCATTAATTATGTCGCCATTTTTAATAGTATGTAGGGTTGCAAAAATTGTTTTATAGTTGCTTGGATCAAACCATTGAGGAAGAGTAGAATGGCCAAATATAACACTTGTCCCATTTTCTCCAGGTAGGGACGTTCCAGCATACTGAATTAAATGCTTTTCTAAATCATAGTCCACTGTAGATACTTCTGCGCTATATATTTTCAATCTAGGAATTGAAAGTGAGTATTTAGAGGCAGGAGCAGTACTTGAAACTTTTAGATTTGGGTACCAATTGCGTGCATCAGAAAAATCTGTGGTAAGTCCTGAAATACCTTGCGTAATTAAACCGGTTATTGAATTCTCTTTACCTACCATTGCGTGTTTTGGGATAGGCGCATCTATTGAACTATTTGTAAATCCAAAGAAAAATTGATACAAGATAATCGGCAAAAAAAAGTAAAACAGTACAGAAATCCCAGACAAAATAATTACAACTCCAGTAATTTTACGAGCCTTTTTTGGAAATCTCTTTTTTTCTTTTACAAAATAATATGCCATACATTAATCTGCCCTTACCACAACGGAGATATTGTTCTTGTTAAATGGCAGCACTTTAGGCATAAAAGGAAGACTTCGTGTAAATACTACTTGAGTATTTGAAACACCTTCGATAGTTACTATCTCAGAAACCCGTCCCTCAGATTTTCCGATAAGTTTCTCGACCGATTCCGAAACTGAAACTTTTGGAACAAATACGGATTTCATGTTTATGGTTCCTGAGATATTCCCATCATCATTTTCAGCAATATCGGCGATCTCAACTTCAGAATCAGAAACAGAATATGTGTATGATGACGGCACACTTTCCCCCGCATCTTGCGCAAATTTACTAATTTCTTCTTTATCAATATATCCAAGCGTAAGAGTTAATGCTGCTGTTAAACTAACACTGCTTGCCTCTTGCCCTTCCTCTTTTGAAAAATTCTTCTCATCAAATGCATAATTAAGTGCTTGAGAAAGCAATGTATTTCCATCAGCCATTGCTCCTTTTTCCTGATCTATCGCCTTTTGAGTAAGCGAACTTACGATTTTTGTTGTCAATTCGTTTATGTCATTTTCCGACACAACCTTTATTTCCTGCTTTGTTCCTCCAGAAAAAGCCTGGTCATTTTTTGCAAAAAAATTTGCGGTAGACAAATTCTCAAATGAGAAATTTGTGTTAGATGGAATATTGTATTCTTTTCCAAATTTTGATGCCTCTACTTTTCCTTTTGCGTTACTAAAGGTAGTTGAGAATGAACTGGTTGAGGCAACACTTACTTCATCCGTTAATTCAAATAGTAAATTGTTCGGACCTATTATCACACTTCCTTTTGGAAATACCTTTTTATCCTCAGTTTTATTGTAAATCGTTACCTCACCTTTGGCAGTTTCTCCAGTTTCTTTTTTGCCGGTTGCTGCTTTCTCTTCAGATCCTTCTACTTTGACTTCTTTCTCTGAAATTTTAATAACTCCATTTTGTGCTGAGGTTTCAGAGTCTACCACAAACTCCACATCCATTTCCTGCGAAATCTCCCGCTTATCAAGAGTTACCAAAACTTCTACTTTTTCAAAGGCATAGTAATATCCCACCACTCCTATAATAAGCACTACAACCGCAATTAAAGGATAAAGCAATGGCCCCTTGCTTTTAGGTAAAGACTTTAATGAAAATGGTAACTTAAACTCTGGCATTGAAAACGTGGGAAATTTAGCATGCGGCAAAAACCGCTTTGCATTTTGCCCATCATTAGTATGAACCATTGGCAGCTCTTCTTCTACTTCAGCTTCTTTAACTTGTTCTAAAACCACATCTGCAGTTTCTGTTTTTTCCTGCAAAACATCTCTGTCTTTAAAGAATCCAAATTCTTCAGAACGAACCTCCACTGACTCCTCTACTACTTCTGCTTCATCTAGCTTAACATCCGCTAAGTCCACGTCCTCTTGTGTTTGAGCTAGAGGCTCCTCTACTGCAACAGCAATAGGAGATTGTGTTTTTTCAATTTTATCCAGTTTCACGTGTGGAATTTCCGCAAAACCCATTTGGGATGATACACCTGCAATAACGGCTTGAGATTCAATTTCAGAATCTAGTACGTCTACCTGAGGAATATGCAAAAAAGAAAGGCTTTTGCTCCATGAGTGAGATAATACAGATTGTTGAATTTTCTTTGCATGCTCAAAATTAAGTAAAACAATTTTGGGTGGAAGATTTTCAACTACATTTTGTGACAATAATAAACTATCAATTGCTTGTGCTGCATCTGCTTCAATTGCTGTCTCAAACACACCCAGTATAGAACCGTTTTTAACAATAGATGCAGTTACGTGTTTTTCATGTGCCTCAACAAAAATAGCCGTAACAGGTGCTCCTTCCAAGCGGTGCAATAATGCAATGATTGCTTCAAGGGATACAATGAATCCAACGGGGGTTAGCTTTAGTTCATCACATAACGTTTTTAAGCTTGCAAGCTTTTCTTTAACAATTTTTCCTTCATAAACCCAGTTGTATGGAACTGCAAAAATAGTTTTGGAAAGCTCGTCACCAGCCGGTAACTTTTCCTCTACGCTGGAAATAACAACATCCGAAAACTCAAGAAGTTTTTGAGGAGGCAGCGCATCTAGGGAACCTTCAAATTCCTGTGTGCTTGCACCTAAAATTAATAACTTACTTCCAGTTTTTTCAAACAATATACTACTTACCTTGCCTGAAGACAAAAGCAGCGTTAAAAAAAACTCTTTATTTTCTTTCTTTTTAGAAAGGAAGGGCAGATTCATAAAATTAGTCTCCTACGTGTGCGTAAATGCGCTGAAAGCCTTTACCTAGAGACTCTTGTTTAATAATTGTAAACTTTTTTACCTCACCTGTAAAATTAACATGCGGACCACCGCAAAATTCTACAGAATATGCGTCTTTTGGAATACCAGTGCTGGATGACTCATCTCCAATAAAATAAATCTTTGAAGTTTTGGCATACGTGTCACCAAATAATCCAATCGCTCCCATTTTTTTGGCTTTTTCTATCTCAATCATTTCAAAATGAACAGGCAAATTGTCTGTAATTTTTTGATTCACGGTTTCTTCTAGCTTTTTTAATTCATCAGGAGTTAACTTTCGATCAAAGTTAAAATCAAACCTAACTCTCTCTGAAGTTATATTGATGCATGATTGATGCAATTGAAATCCAAACATGTCACGCAATGCCTGATGCATTAAGTGCGTTGCTGTATGCCCCATGACAGTTTTTTCAGAGTGATCGGCTAATCCCCCTTTAAACATTTTTGCAGATACGGTACGAGAAAGTTCTTTATGTTTTCTGTATATCTCGTTATATTCATCTACGTTTATCTCTTTACCTCTTTGCTTAAATAATTCTTGGGAAATCTCAAAGGGAAACCCATGAGACTGATATAAATTAAAAGCATTTAGGGCATCTAACTGAGAGTCGCTAAAATTTTTATACTCTTTTAATCCTCTGTCTAATGATTTCGAAAATTTATCCATCTCCTCATCTATAGTCTCCATTACCATATTCCTACTATTTGCTCTATCGATTCTTGGATCAATCTCTTCCTCAATTCTAAGAACACTATCAGCAATGGCTGAAAAAGAAGATGGTGTTAATCCACCACCTAGTTGATGCATTTTTACAGCTGCTCTTCGAAGAAGTCTTCTCAAAACATAACCTTGCTCTTTATTAGATGGTCGAACCCCAGCAAGTATAATAAATACTGCCGCCTTAATATGATCAGTAATTACTCTTACCGAAGTTGTTGTCTGGATACGGTCATTTTCTTGCTCTTCAACGCTTGAATAAATTTTTTGCTTAAGAGGAAAGTTACTTGAATTATAATTTATTGATGAGTCAAAAATCCCACGGATATACCAACTAACAACTTCATTAACAAGTGGTTGATATATATCAGTTTGAAAAACGTCGGGGTTATTGTTAGATGCTGCAGTTATTCTTTCAAGTCCTCCCCCAAAATCAACATTTTTATTTGGTAGCTCTTCAAACAATTGTTTATCAATTTTTTTATACTGCATAAATACACTGTTTCCTATCTCCATAAATCTTCCACAATCACAATTTGGATGACACATGGGGCCATAATTTATATCATGCTTTACCTCCGTAAACTCGTAAAATACTTCTGAATCCGATCCTCCAATTTCACCAATCGGCATATTCCCCGGTGGGCCAGATCTTGACCACCAGTTTTTTTCAACACCATATGCAAATATTCTTGCAGCCCCAATTTCTTCTTGAGTATGATTTGGATTAG
>CAYRYY010000040.1:0-9272 GCA_964428715.1 uncultured Gammaproteobacteria bacterium | reverse complement strand
ACAACGGCAGACACTTTTTCTCCAAGGGTACCTGCAAGATTTGTGACATCACACTTTTCTATGTCAATTTTTGTCTCCAATTCAGGCATACTTTCAAATAACCACTTCGCGTTTTGCTTAGAATCATTTACTGCTTTTTGAGATACATCACGGCCATAAATATGTTTGTAGCCTAGAATGGCCGCTTCCTGAAGCACAGTTCCGCTACCGCAAAACGCATCAAGCAATACAGCATCTTTTGAAATTTGTGCTAAATTTATCATCATACGTGCCAATTTTGGGGGCATAACGCCACTTTTCATATCCCGCACAGGTCTCCCATAATCTCGAGCGGAAAACTCTTCAAACTCCTGAACACACAATGTTTTACCGATCACAACTCCGTCAGGTGTAGGTATCAGAAGCACTTCTGCTCCCTTTTCTATCATCTTGTTTTTAGATACTACAACTGATGACAAGTATCTATCTTTTTGAAATGCAAACCTTACTGAATAGCTGTAAACAGACAATTCTTTCTTGATACGTTTATACAATGATTCAATTTGAGCATCCACCCTCTCGACTTGTTTATAATCTCCGCCATCGTAGACACTGATTCCAAATTGGATTTTATGCTCAGTTTGGGCAAAAATTTTCTCAGTTAAAAATTTTACATCCAGCACTTCAGAAATGCTTTCAAGAGGTGAAACGCCACATACAACACCAATTTTTACAGTCCCACCAAGAGTTTTATTAAGTATTTTATAATCAAGACTTGAAGAATCAACTAATAGAACCTCAGATGTTTGAAGTACAATCTCAAAGTCCCACTTATTAACGGTTAACACAGCTAGTATCTCCGCCACTGATAAGGCTGCGTTTCTTCCCAAGACAAATATAAAAGTTTGTTTCACAAACTATATTATCTCATGCTAGAATGAATTTGTGAAATCTTTTCCCCATTTAAACTTTGAAAATGAACTTTGGAATACGAATACTCTTGCATGCGGAATAGATGAGGTGGGACGCGGCTGCTTTGCTGGACCACTAGTTGCAGCCGGTGTTGTTTTAAAACCCATAAAAGATTTAAGCCTTCAAAAATACATACTTTCTTTTGGAATAAATGACTCAAAACTGGTTACAACTACCAAACGACGAATGTTAAAAGAAGTTACACAAGAATTTATTCTTTACTCAACGATTCAATATATATCAGTTGACATTATTAACAGAAATTCTATTGGAATGGCCAATAAACTTGCATTTAATTTGGTCGCCAAAGAGATTCTTAAATCAACGACTAATCAAAGAATAATCTTTTTAACTGACGCTTTTAAAATTACTTCAGTGCCTCTTGAGAATCAAAAAAATATCATTAGGGGGGACAAAACCAGTATCTCAATTGCACTGGCCAGCATCTTGGCCAAAGTAGAACGTGACACATTTATGGAAAACTTAAGCATTGATTTTCCAGAATATGGTTTTGAAAAACACAAAGGATATGGCACAAAACTGCATCGTGAATATTTAAAAATCAAAGGGGCAACTACCCATCACAGAACAGAATTTGTAAAAAACTATATTTGATAGCAGGCTAGAATTTTGCTAGTATTAAGTGTGCCTAAAAAATCCCTCAAACAGCTCTATTTCAACAAACTTAATCTCATTTTTCTCTCAGGAGGAATTATTTTTTTAGCGGCATTTATCGGTTTTACGTTCTTGGTCCGTGCAAATCTGTTTAATTCTTTTGATTTCGACACGACTGTCAGACTTCAAGACCAAACACCTCTCAGGCTTGATTCATTTTTCTCGTCTCTTTCAGTCATTGGAAGATTTGAATTCACCGTACCTACTCTTTTTATAGTTTTACTTATCTGGTCAAAACTTAAAATACGTCGAGTAATTTGTATATTTGCAGTTTTAGGGCTTCTGGCATTTGGCCATGTTCTGGAAATAATTGGCAAAAGCATCCTGGAGCATCCTGGACCTCCAAATATGTTTTTGCGATCTCACTACTCTGACTTTCCTGGGCTTCACATTCATACACAAGCGTCTTACCCTTCAGGGCACGCTATGCGAATAATATTTTCAGCTATTATCTATTCGTATCTTACTTTTAAATCAAAACTTCATAACTTTGTAAAGCTTGGAGCATACATGTTCTTTCTTATTACAACATTTACCATGCTGTACTCCAGAGTATCCCTTGGTGAACATTGGTCAACTGACGTAATTGGCGGAACAATACTTGGCATATCTATGGCGCTCTTGTCCCTCTTACTCCTCGTGTGATATGCTAGATGCATATGGATCCTAGAGTAGCCACCACAACACCTTTACCTCCTGAACCTAGCACGCCAACTATGAATACCACTCCAGCAACACCTCCTGCAGATGGTAAATTTGGATTTTTAAAATCCAAAAAGGCATTTATTATTTTGGCAGGAACACTTTTTATAGTTCTTGTTGGAGTATCAATATGGTATTTCTTAAAAGCTCAAAAAGAAACGGCAGCACCAACCCCACCTTCAGCCACAAAACCCAGCAATACCTTGACGCAGGATATTAAAACATACCCAAAATTCAAATTCACCTACCAAACTCCAACCGCATTTCCACAGTCAAAACCCACATTGCTATCATATGAAGTAAAACATTCATTCACTGAGTCTGATATAAGTTCTTTTGGCGCACAGTTTGGTTTTGAGAAGCCAGACAGCACCCAAGATGGACTTGTTCATTATGCTGATTTTAAAAACCCTAACTCACGCGGATATCTTACCCTAGATACAACAACCGGCGGCTTTGACTATCAAAATATGGCACAAAGCAATAGGATTGAATCAACTGATCCCAAGCTGGGTGCATTGAATTTTTTAAAAAAAATTGGCCTAAATGATGACCTCGTTACTTGTGACATTACATATAATATTAATACACTTCCGGGAATAACGTATGTTGAATGCCACAGGTCATGGGAAAAAATGGGCGCTCCACTCTTAAATCTGCCTGGTGTATTAAATATTCCTGAAACCACACCGCTTTCTACACTGCAGTTAGGATACAACAGCACACCGCTTTCAAACCCCTCAATAATTAATGTCAGCACTGGACAAAATGGTGTAAACAGACCAAATGATTTTAACACTGCAACCTTTGCCGTATCCTCTGATGGAACAATTCTTTCTATTGTTTCAAATTTAAGATGGATTACACAGGAAAATGAGGAAAATCTTGTGACACCTTCTCAAGCATTTGAAATTTTACAGCAAAATAAAGCAGACCAAACAATTGCCATTCCAGCCGGAACAGGTGATTTTAACTGGGACAAAGTATTTCCGTTAGAAGGTGTCACAGGACAAAACGCAAGCATTAATAGCTTTGAATTGGTATATGTAGAAAACGAGCTATCTCAAAAACAAAAAACATATATTCCCACTTATCTATTTAGAGGAAATGTACGAACAAACACTGGATACAGCATAAACTTTGTGCAAACAGTTCCAGCTGTCTTAAACTCATCACAACCAATAAGTGAAAACACTCCTAAAGATAATTTACAGCTTCAAACTTTCCAGCTTAGTCCGACTCTTACCCGCGCCCCAATTACAAAAGCAACAATCACTCCTCAACCCACAATAGCTCCTTATGATTGCAGTGATGATTCAAACATTTCATCCAGTGGAATAAAAGGCTACACACAACCTATTGCAAAGTTTACCGTGAATATAAACGGCGCGCAGGTTCAACTTGCGTCCTTAGAAAGCTACCCTAACACATTTTTCTTAAATCAAGGACTGAGTGAAAAAGCGGTTGTTCAAAAATATAAGTCAGAATTATACAGACTCATTGGCGAACAAATTGCATGGAATTATAAAAACGGCAAAGAGCCCAATATAGTTGAGTTGCCTGCAAATACTCCATCTGGGTACATACAGGATCAAACCGCCTATATGACTGCAAAAGGGGTATATGAGTCACTTATAAATAATCCAAATGCAGTTATTAATCCCCAGCTTCCAACGCTTATTGCAACCACCGCACTCTCTCTAAGTCCTAATTATGCAGCCAACCCTTGTTATCTTACGGGGCTCTCTCCAACAATATTTTTATATTCAAACAACAATACAATTTTTAAAGTAAAACCGTCATATACAACCAAAACAGAACCAATACTTAGTAATTATGTATGGACAATAAACGCTAATAAAAATGGCATGCTCACCTCCTCGAATTCGACAAATGAATACTTATATTATGAATTTGATAAACAGTTTGTAGATTTTGAGAAGCAGGAAAAAGGATTTGTAATGGATAAAGAAGATATTAAACCATTTGCACCAAAGTTAGCCAAGCTAATGAAACTCAATACGAAAGAATCTGAAAGATTGTTGTTTGAACTAGAACTGGCTGCAAAGGAATTACCAGCTGACACAGAATACATAAAGCTCTCACTTGTTCCACAAGATGAATTGAATTCAAGACTCCCTTTAAGGGTTTCTCCAAAACCAGAATATAGCAACAGATATCATTTCTTACTATCCAAAGTAGACAAACAAACAAAACAAAGTATGCCAACTATTCACGAAGTTAAAAGAGGAAAATCAACCTTGGTCGAGATAGGTGCGTCAGCTAATTAATTATTCTTCCTGAACCTGAACGTAATCACGAACATCTATCCTATTCCAATCTGATTCAGGCAACCAGAGATTTTTAAAGTGCATCCATTCATTCCACCCAACGGATAATACTTGAGCATTTTTAAGCCTTAGTGCCTCTATAATCACCTCAGGATACGCGGAATATTGCGATTGGCCATACAATACAATCTGCTTTTTGTCTTTAGTAGCTTTTGCAAAAGCCTCTTTTAATCCTTTTTTATCAATACTCCCGTCGGCTCTCAAGAATTGAGTGCCATATACCGGAACTGATACAGCTGTTTTAATGTGCCCTTGATCAAATTCACTAGCAGAACGTACGTCAATCAAGACATAGTCAGGATTATTTTTCTTTATCATTCCAAGCAGTACTACTGGGTCCATTTTTGAGGATGAAACGCGTGTTGAGTTACCTGAAAAGCTCAGAAATGATGGCGCTCCAAATGAATACGCAGGTGCTGAGATGTTTACGTCAATTTTTTGAAACAGTACAAGTAATATAAAAGCTGATAAAAGTACTGACAAAACAAATCCCCCTATAAACAGTACAAAAAATTCCAAGGGGCTTTTTTTGTATTTTGAGCGCATATTCAAAACTACAAAATCAAACAATGAAAGCAGAAAATGTCTTCCTTCTTTTTTAAGCGCTGAAGCTGTTTCTCCACGTGGAGTATCAGAGTGTTGAGGCAGATCTTTTTTCATAGTATTAAGTGTATATGTTTTTGACAAACTCATCAATACTATTATTCATAACGCAGTGCATTAAGTGCAGAAACGCGTCTAGCTCTCATAGCTGGATAAAGTCCCGTAATCACTCCAACCACAAATGATGACAAGACAATAAACAATATCAAGAATGGAGGAATATATGTAAGATTCAAAAACCCCTGCCCGCTAGAAATTGCCACAATACTAACGCCTGCGGAAAGCAATTTACCTATTATAAATCCTAGCATCAAACCTCCCAAGCCTCCTGAAAGACCCATAATCATGGCTTCAGCCAGCAACAACTCCTGAACCTCATCTGTTACCATTCCAATCGTTTTCATTCCTCCAATTTCACGCGTTCTTTCAAGTAATGAAACTGTTAGCGTGTTAAACATTCCTAAAGACGCAACTCCAAGGGCAACCATACCCAAAAGTCCCAGCACAATTCTCAAATTGCCAAAAAGTGTTTCAATTTGTGCAACCGTATCAGCGGTACTGGCTGTTCTAAACCCTAAGTCTTCAATTTGCTTGCGCACTTTTTTCATCTCATCTTTAATCTCAAGCACTATTTTTGTCTGAGAAAAACTGGTAATTCCTAGATTTTTTGCGTCCTGCAATGGAATATAAAAATATTGTGATTCTGAATCGTCAATTACGCCAATTATTTTGTATTCTTTCTCTTCAGAAAACGCCTTTCCATCTAGTTCTGCTATGTGACTTTTTCCTACAATAAAAGACGTATCAAATACGCTTCCCACAGCCTTTGATAGCGGAATATTTAAGAGATTTAAAAGACCAGTGGACACCACAGCCTCACCACTATACCCTCCCTTAAAGGTTAAAATTTCAGCCTCTTTTTTGCCACTTATTTGCTGTGTTGAAAGATCTACAGTTTCAATTCCCGCAGACGATGTGCTTATAACCAACGCACCAAACCCAAAGTCTGCTGATTCTGAAGAATTCTCAAACCCAAAATCTGCAGATGGAGATGCTGTTAAAGATGCCGAATCAGAAGCCGCTAAAACACTTCTAGTAGTTGTTGCCCCTAAAACACGCTCCCCTAAGTCTGTTGCGCCAATTTGCGCATATTTTGTCTGTATGCATCCATCAACCCATTCATGTACTCCTGATTGATCAAACTTAGGACGCACTGATCCGTCAGGATTTCTGCTATACAGCGCTACAACTCCTCGCACCCACTTGCCTAAATACGCATCTTGCTGCGTGTCATAGGCTGCTTTTCCATCTTTTTCAAATGGATAATACTCGCTTCCCCAAAACTCTTTTCCTTTATATCCCCCTTCAAGACGCGTTGACACACCTAGGACAGTTCCTCCAGTTGAACAGGTATCCCATACAGGAGCTGTCTCATCAGGATTAATATTGAACTGTATAGTGTTTCCGGTTACCTCTTTTCCCATCCGTGCATTGATAAAACTAGTTGACGCACCTGCAACATCTTGCCCTTGTGTCATGCTTAAGTCATTATTTTTAAAGAATTTCCCCTTTTCCAGCTGTGCTCCTATCATTGAAAAATACTCATTGGGTACAGAATACACCAACACATCAGTAGTTGCCTTGTTGTATGTGACCCTTCCCACAACTGATACTAGTGGAATTGCGCTTTCTACTTTTGCCAATTTTTGAAATTTGGAAATTGCATCTTGTGTAAGTTTTACAGCAGTGTTTCCTCCGGTGGACACATCAATAACCTGTAGATCATTTAATGATGCCACTCGCCCTATAACAAGCCTTTCAACTCCATAACCTAAGGATAATAAAAGAACAATTACGCCCACGCCAAATGACATACCAGCAATGGTCACCAGTGACCTACTCTTTCTCACTCTTAAATTTTCAAACGCAAGATAAATAAGATACGACCGTTTCACCTCAAATGTTCTCGTGTTTTCCAGCATGTTGATAACCCGCGGAACAAACCTTCCTAACGTTTTTTTCCAGAGTAAATGAATCTTTTTAAATATGATACCAAGGAGAGGAATTGACTCAAGAATGTCAAAAATCACATGAACAAAATACATGATCAAAAGAAGGAAAAAAGACATGAAAACAAAAACAATTACGATTGCCTTTCTTGTATAAATTACACTATTTTTGGGTAGATGAACCCAAAATGAAGGACTCAGTAAGGGTTTAAAAATTACTCCTATTTTTGAAAATATTTTTTTCATTTTTTAACCTTTTCCTCCTTTTTGACTTCTCCAGGCTTTGCAGCTGGAGCATCCTTTGGAGTATCCACATGATCTATGAGTTGAATAATTTTCCCATCATGGGCTCCTTTAAGACCTGATAAAAATTTAGGATCGCGAACATTAACTCCTAGCTCTGAGTCAGCACTCCCACCTTGAGATTTTTTCCCCTGAACTTCTTTGTTAAAGCTCTGACCCGCACGTCCTACATACTGCTCCACCACCATTCCATCAATCATGTGAATTATTTTATTTCCATATTTTAAGTACTCCAAATCATGGGTCACCATAATAATAGTAATTCCCTTTTTATTAAATTCTAAAAAGTGCTCAATCAATTGCTGCCCTGAGATGGTATCCAAATTTCCTGTAGGCTCGTCTGCCACTATGATAACGGGGTCAATAGACAGGGCGCGAGCCAAAGACACTTTCTGCTGCTGACCGGAGGATAATTCCTGAGGTCTATAGTGCTTCCATTCAGCCATTCCTACCATACCCAGCACTTCATCAACGCGTTTATTCATGCGGTCATCATCATAATCAAGAAGTCTTAGTGTAAACTCTACATTTCCTCCAATATTTAAGGCTGAAATCCACAGTGGCTGCTGATAAATAATTCCTACATGATGCCTCCTATACTCGGCTCGCTTATCCTCATTCATTGCATAATAATCATTATTTTCCACCATGATTTTACCCGCGGTTGGAGGCTCCAACCCTAAAAGGGTATGCAGTAATGTTGATTTTCCGCAACCTGAGGGTCCAAAAATAATTACGAAATCTCCTTTATCAATCTCTATGTCAATTCCTTTGAGTATTTCTACTTCATTTTGCAGCCCAATATAAAATGACTTTTTAATTCCCGTCGTTTTAATCAAGCTTCCTCCTATGTTTTTTACGTTTTCCTCAGTTGTAGTATTCATTTATTGTTTTAAGAACCCAAAAGTTTTAGATAAATTGTCTATCACCAAGCTCAAAGCATCTTTGGTTGATTTTGGCGTAACTATTACTGTATCAAATGACTGACCAACATTGTTAGACTTATCTTTTGCCACTGCCCGCAAATGATAAATGCGGGACGGAGACAATCCCGTAATAGTAACTGTGTGATTTGTTTTCTTATTTGTATCTTCCTGAGTACTCAAGTTATATGTAGTTCCAGTTCCCTCTGCATATTCCACCTGTGTGTTAGATGGTTCATCTGTATCCCAACTTGCTACAATTTGTGCGCGGGCTTCATCCCCAACTCCTACTATTGTTGTCTCTACGTTCATGTTTTCAATGCTTGGCGGACGCAAATCCTGAGCCGTCTTAACGGTTTGAGGAGGATATACAACTTCATTTCCTGCACTATCTTTCCCTTTTATGACTAGTGTGTAATCTGTATCATCAAGCAAGTTATTTAAAATCACTTGATGTGCTGTTCTTAACGTTAAGCTTATCGAGTCTTTTGCAGATGACGAGACGCTTGTTGGATAGTAGGTAACCACTGTGGAAATAGGACTGTTGGATGTCCACAAAAGCCTGAGAGTTGCTGTTGCTTGACCTGCTACCTGCTGCATTCTAAATGAGGTAACTTTAGGAATGGGTAATGTTTCAAATGTATAGTCGTCTCCTGCATATACATTTCCCTCAGCGTCTTCTGCCACAATTTGTACATGATACTCAGTTCCCTCTAGTAAGTTATTGAGTAGAACATTATTTGCCGCGTCAGATG
>CAYRYY010000039.1:6659-9478 GCA_964428715.1 uncultured Gammaproteobacteria bacterium | reverse complement strand
AAGAAAGGAGACACGCTTTTTTACCAAGGAGACGAAACAGGAAAAGTATTTTTTCTTAAAAAGGGATTTGTAAAACTATTCCAAATGTCAGAGGATGGTCATGAGCCAGTAAACTACCTGTATGGGCCAGAAAGTTTGCTTGGATTACGTGCGTTAACCGCACATGACCCCAGCCATTGGCACACATGTGAGGCTTTAACTGATTGCGAAGTTATAAGTATGTCCTCAGACGAATACAAAAAAATCTTAGCAGAAAACCCTGAATATATCATTGATCTTTTATACTCCTACATTCAGCGATTAAATTATACAGAAAGAAGATTATATGGGTTTGTGACCGCTGAAACAGTATCTAGAGTTGCTGCATTTTTGTATGATTGTGTGCTGCGCTTTGGAGAAAAAAACAATAAAGGAAGTATCACTATCCCAATCCCTTTAACCCACCAGCTGGTTTCAGAATTTGTTGGAGCTGCTCGAGAGAGTGTGACTATTGCGCTAAATAAATTAGTTCGTGAAAATGTAATAACTCACACAAGAGGTTCGATTACGGTTTTGAGCAAAGAAAAATTAAAAATTCACGCAGGAATTTCATAATTTCTTATCTTTTAGGTAAGCCCACCATTGGTAGAACTGCTGCTCCATAGTTAAGTCCTGCCCCAAATGATGTAACAACAACCAAGTGATTTCTTTTTAATCTGCCATCATGTATCGCATCATTCATTGCAGTAGGTATGGAGGCGGTGGAAGTGTTGCCGTATTTATGAACCGTTGCAATCATTTTGTGATATGGTACCCCAGCCTCATCTGCCACATTTCCCATAACCTCACGGTATGTGTTATCCATTATTCTCCTGTTTGCTTGATGCGGGATGATCCAATCAATGTCTTCTTTAGCTACCCCTGCTTGGGCTATTGCGCGTTTTGTAACATCAGCCATAGCTTTCACAGCATTTTCCGCAATAATTTCTCCATTCATTACTAAGGTCTCAATGTCTTGCGCAAGAGTTTGTTCGCTTGTGGGGTATCTGCTTCCTCCTCCAGGCATGCAAAGCTCAAGAGCAAGTGATCCGTCGGTACCAAATTTAAATGCCATAGCAGTAGGTGCACCAGCGTCAGGAACGACCATATCTGTAATAGTTGCCCCAGATGCATCCCCAAACAAAACAAATAGAGCGGGACGGTCTTTGCTTAGAATGGGACTAAGTAATTCTGTTCCAATGGCCGCTTGCGGGCCTGCTTCGCCATATGGACTTGTAAGACTATTAAATGAGTTGTTGAGTGCATGAACCCATCCAGGACACGCAGAATATGCGTCATAAGTTCTAGTGTCTTTCGATAAGCCTAGTTTATTTTGAATAAGGGCTGCGACAGCTACTCCCCGCAAGTCTTGTGACCCAGAAGCTCCTACAATTTCTGTAATTGTCTTAACGTCTACCCCTGCCATGGCGGCAGCTTGTAAAAGAGCTTCAGATCCCAGGTCAGAAGCGGCAATCTCAAGTCCTTGTGTTTTCCAGAATTCTTTGTCTTTTGGGTCCGCGGGGTTTTCAAGCATTTGCGGATTGCCTGTGAAAGTGGGTGAATCAACCCAGCGTCTTTCGGATATTCCGGCTCCTGTTACAGACATCATTCTCTCAATAGAGTTTGGTTTACGTCCTAGAATTCCTGCTACCATTTCATTTGTAACTACATTTTTACCGAATGCTCCTCCTGTTCCAATAATAGCTGGTATTTTTCCCTCATTTGCCTCTATATTTCTGCTCATGCTTATATTAAAAACAAAAATACTAAATGAATCTGTATTGTTGATCACAAACACTTTGTAATGTTAGTTACTGTGCGATAGTGAGATTGCTTACAGAAAAAGGCAATACAACTGCCTAAGCTTTATAGTAACTATGAGTTTTCCTGATCTACCGAAAAGAAATATTGGTGCGTCTGAAATTGAAAAAAAATCACCATCATTGTCCATAGGTCTTTATAGGCCGGAGTATGCTCTCACGAATGAAGAAATTGAGAGTTGGGGTGTTACGACTTCAAGCGGAAAACCACTCACTGCAGCGTCAATAGAAGATTTAATAGGTGTGAAAAAGAGATATGTAGCAAATGATTCTGAAACTCCACTGCGCATGGGGCTGGAGGCAGCATACGGTGCAGTTTGTGGAAAGCCTCGTGCTGATGTGCTTTTGGTTTCTACAAGTTTTCCAACTGGTGAGGATTTAGCAAGTAGAATTAATAGTGAATTTGGACTTGGAGTGGATCAAGGAGAGCGGGTCAATATTCACATGGCGTGTTCTGGATTTGCAGCGGGTCTTGCATATCTTTACGAAAGACGTCTTGATTTAAATGGAGCTCGTGTTCTTTTTGTAAGCACAGAAAAATACAGCCCACATTTGCAAGATTTGCGGGACAAAGATGCATTGAAAATTGACCCATGGTTAAGCCAAACAATATTTTCTGACATGGCAAGCGCTACGGCGTTTACGCTAGGACAGGATCTTAAGATACTGAGTTCAGGAAGTAGGTTTGATTTTACAGATCAAGAGAACAGATATATTGGAATGCCAATTGATTATGAAAAATTGCAAGATGGGGGTGCATGTATTGTAAAAGACGTTCCTACATCACCAACTGGCAAAATATACCAAGACGGCCCGCATGTTTTTAAAACTATGGTAAGACAGATTCCTCCCTTAGTATCAAAGGTTTTAATGGACGCAGGAATGACGTATGCTGACATTGCCGCGATACTAACACATCAAGGCAGTAAAAGAATGACTGATGGAATTGAGAATAATTTGCCTGGTGACAATTCTCATATT
>CAYRYY010000039.1:0-6649 GCA_964428715.1 uncultured Gammaproteobacteria bacterium | reverse complement strand
GGAAGATGGAAACGCATCATCAGTTGCAATACCACGACTTTTAAAACGAGAGATAGATGAGGGCAGATTGTTTGCGGGAGAAAGAATTGTTATGGCAGGTTTTGGAGCAGGACTTATGGCAAGTGCGTCAGTTGTTGAATTAGGATAAGTAAATTAATGGGGGTTTGACAAGTTCATCTATTTTGTGAACAATAGATGAGTGGGAGATTCATCATTATTTCAGGATTTAAAAACAAAGTTTTCTCAAAAACATGAGGAAATAAAGTCACATGTTGTAGAAAAGCATAAAGATTCTCTGGCTCTTATCACAAGTTATCCTGCACAAGTATCAGCTGGTGTTATGGGGGCAGCACTATTAGTTACAAATTCTCTGCCAGTCATGCCTACCCAATCCTTAGTTGACAATAAGTCGATGGTTGTGGAATCATCCGTTTTAAACCCAACTGGTTTTCTTATTTCAGATCTTCAAAAAACCTTACCCTCAGAAATGCGTCCATTAACAACTGATGAAGAAAAGAAGGTATCCGAAATTTTATCCCGTGATTTTAAGATGCCAGTTTCGGCAGAATTAGGTGGAATAAGACTTAACAGGTCGTATGGGCTAATAGGCGCTGAGCAGCATCTAGCACGTTATCCAGGTGACACTATGAGTTCACATTTTGAAAACGCGGAGGATTCACAAAAATACTATTCATCTGGAATGGCACCAGGACTTGGTGCATGGGGATATTTTGCACCGAGTAAATATGACTTAACTCAAAAAGACATAGATCGCGAAAAGTATTATATTGCGACCCAAACATTTTTAGCTCCTGGGTTTGATGAAAATGTATATAAATATGTAATGTTTTTTAAATACAGAAAAATGTTAGTGGTAAATCCTGAAAATGGAAAAGCAATGGTCGTGGTCATTGGCGATGCAGGGCCTGGAAAATCAACAGGGAAGCATTTGGGCGGAAGTCCTGAAGTTATGAAATACTTAGAGCGTGTGGATGGTGCACAAAAGGGTCCAGTGTTATACTTTTTTATAGACGACCCAGCAGACGAGATTTCCCTGGGTCCAATAGAGATCCAAAAATAAAATGAAAAACCAATTCTACAATCACTTGATAGAAATAGAATATTTACACGAAGAGCTGGAAACGCTTGATTTATCTCGTTCTGAAAAAGATGAATTAAAGCAGCACGTGCACAGCAGCATTCATTATGTAGCGCTGGATATAGTTTTGTCAGAGCTAAGTCTTGATCACAAGAAAAAATTTATAGAACATTTGAATGCAGCACAACATGATGAGCTATGGAAGCACTTGAGAGAGAATACACAAGATATTGAGGAAAAATTAAAAACTGCAATTCACAAAGTTGCTTTTGAATTTCAAAATGAAATTAAAAAGATAAAATCAAAAGCTTGATTTCCGCAACTGTATGTGCGAGAATAATCTCTAATCATGGCAACTACCAAAAAAGCAGCGAAAAAAACAGTTAAGAAATCGTCCACGCGTAAAACGACTACATCTGTTGCGTCATCTCCAGTTACAACTCCTGAAAAAAATACAAATAAATCCTTTAAAAGGTATGCAACAAAAAGAAATGGAATTATTCTTTTAGCACTTATACTACTTGGTCTTGGGCTGTACTTCTTTAGAAGCTTATTTATTGCAGCAACAGTGAATGGACAGCCTATTTCTAGACTTCAAGTAGTTCAAGAACTTGAAAAGCAAAGCGGGCAGCAAACCCTTGAATCATTAGTTACTAAAAACCTTATACTTCAAGAGATGGAGAAAAATAACATCACTGTAAATGAGGAAGAAATTTCAGCTGAAATTAAAAAAATTGAAGACGCGCTTAAGCAGCAAGGTAGAACTTTGTCAGACGCACTGGCTCAGCAGGGGTTAAGCCGTCCAGAATTGGAAGAGCAGTTGAGAATTCAAAAAATGATTGAAAAGTTATTTTCAAAAGACGCAGTAGTTTCAGATGCAGAAGTTGATGCATATATTGAGGAAAATAAAGACGCACTTCCTACAGATCAAGAAGAAAGTGCACTTAAGGCAACCATTAAAGAACAATTAAAACAGCAAAAACTAACAACCAAATTCCAAACATGGCTTGAAGGACTTCAAAAACAAGCAAAAATTGAATACTACGTTAATTATTAGTTTCCTCTTTCCTATATTCTGATACAATACCTTTGTGAGAAAGATTTTATTATTGCTTCCTTTTGTTATTGTTTTCGGGATATCTTTACTTGCGTCTCTTAAATTATTCAATCCCTTATTCTTTACCTCTCATGATGGGGAGGGACATGTGATACGTATTATCGAATTTGCGTCAGCTCTTCAAGACGGACAATTTCCAGTGCGGCTTGCCAAAGGTATTAATTTTGGACTTGGATATCCGTATTTTAATTTTAACTATCCTTTTATTTATTACCTTGCCTCTGTGTTTTACTTTATTGGATTTTCAGCTGTAACATCTTTTAAAATTCTTCTTTTTTTGTCAGTCTTGTTAAGCGGATTTGGTATGTATTTGTTTGCAAAAGTTTTTTTTGGAAAAATACCAGCATTGGCGGCCGCTACATTCTATATTCTTGTGCCATACAGATTCCTTAATATGTATGTCAGGGGTGCTGTGGCTGAAGCATTTGCGCTAGGTCTTTTACCTTTTTTGTTTTTGGCGGTAGAGTACTTAATTCTCAAGAAAAGATTATCATTTTTGTTTTTTGTTTTCATTTTGTCAATTCTTATAATGTCACACAATATAACTGTATTTTTAACTACTCCGCTTTTAACATTATATTTTTTGCTCAGAATTATTAAAAAGAAAAAAAGACTGGAGCTTATCAAAGAATATATCTCTGTATTTATTCTGTCGGGACTGCTTACTGCTTTCTTTTGGGTTCCTGCACTTTTTGAAAGTAGGTTAACAAAACTTGCCGATCTCACAGAGGATTACAGATTATTTTTCCCAAGTGTTTCTGAAATTATTTACTCCCCTTGGGGATTTGGACCGTATTTGCAGGGGGATGTGCCAGGTAAAATGTCTCCTCAGATAGGCCTTATTCATGCGGGTGTTGCGCTAATTGCTTTGTGTTTGCTGTTATGGCGTCTGATTAGGCGCCATAGAGAAGAAAAGGATATGGTAATTCTAGGATTTATTGGAGTCGCGCTGATATGTTTTTTCCTGCTTTTTCCATTCTCTCTATTTATTTGGGATCACACATTTTATTTACAGCTTGTTCAGCATCCATGGCGCCTGACAGGATACATAGTTTTTTCCATAGCATTTGCTGCTGGGTACGCTATAAGTCTTATAAAAAGCAAAAAGTTGGCAATTGGGGTATCTATATTTTTTCTTCTGTGCTTAGTTTATTTCAACAGAAATCATATACGCGTTAATATGTATGTTGAGTTTAATAATCCCTTTGAGTCTTCTTTAACGTATGGACCAAGCACTACCTCTAAAGACGAACACATGCCGCGTTTGGCGCCCAGGATTTTTGAACAACCACCAATAGGTAATTTATATGCAAGTACTTCTGGAACATTTACAAGAGAAGTATGGAAATCCAACTATCACAAATTTACTCTAAATCTTTCAGAGAGTGCAGAATTTAGGGATAATACTTCATACTTTCCGGGATGGGAAATGTATATAGATGGACAAAAAGTTCCCATACTTTACGAAAAGGACGAGTTTTATAGATTGCGAGTGCAGGTTTCTGAAGGGAAACATATAATTGAATCAAAATTTGGGGAAACCTGGTACAGGTTGCTTGCAGATATAATAAGTATGGTAACTTTCTGTTGCATAGTAATTATTACTGTCATACAATGTGTGTTGTGGAAAAAACAAAAGACCAAAGACTTTCAGAAATCGCACAAGAAATCCTCAACTGCAAAGAGTGCAAAATAGATAGAGTAGGTGTAGCAGTTGTGGGTGAAGGAAATTCTAATGCTGATATAGTATTTATTGGAGAAGCACCTGGAAGAACAGAAGCGGAAGTTGGAAGACCATTTATTGGCAGGTCAGGAAAATTACTCAGAAGTCTTATAGTTGAGTCTGGGTTAAAGGAAGAAGATGTTTATATTACAAGTCCAGTAAAATATTTACCCGTGTATGTAACTCCAAAACCCTCTGACATAGCACATGGGAGAATTCATTTGGAAAAACAATTAGATGTGATTGAGCCAAAATATATAGTACTTTTAGGAAACACGGCTATAACTGCAGTAATTGGAAAAAAAATTCCTGCATTAACTTCTCATGGAACTACTATAACTCAAGGAAATAGAACATATTACCTAACCATTCATCCAGCTGCAGCTATAAGATTTCAGAAATTTAAAAAAGTAATTGAAGAAGATTTTAAGAAGTTAAAAACGTTACTTGGATGAGTCCTGCTTATCTTTCATATATTTAAATTCTATTTTTTTAAGTTTGTCTCCTACTGCACGATCTATATCAACACCTGCGGCTACTGCCAGTTGAAACGTAGTTATAATAACATCAGCAAACTCTTCATACATATTAGATTTGTGGAATTTGTCTAACTTTGCTTTTCTTTGCAGCTTAAGAATTGCTAAAATGTCATTACAGAGCTCCCCTACTTCTTCATTTAATTTCACAGTTTTTGTTAAAATTTCCTTCTCTGTTTGTGAATATAGTTTGTAATGAGGTTTTGTTTTCTCATTTAATATTTCTACTTTTTCTTGTAAGCTTTTTAAGTTCATGATGCTAGTATATCACGTTTGAGCAGACATGATACAATTATTGTATGAGGCGAAGGATTGAAAAAGAGGAAGGGTTTACGGAGGCTGAGGTTGTTGAAAGCTGGAGTAAGAAAAGAATTGGAGTAGCATTGCTTGTGGTATTCCTTATGGGAGTTGGAGTTATGTATGCATTTTCTCAGATCGGAAAGAAAGCAACTGAAGTATTGGGTTCACAGGTAGGTCCTCAAATACAATCTAGCAGGGTTGCGGCAAGTGATGTTTCCTTGCCCAGCTCAACAGATGCGAAAGAATTGCTTGAAACAGCCAAAAAAGAACTTGAAAAAATTACGTCTGAAAATGTGTCAGCGTCTGATGGTGCACTCCAAAAGGTAATAACAGATTTACAAAATGTGCAAAGTGGAAAAGAGTCCCCTGTTGATGCACTCTGCAAGATGGTCTGTAAGCAATAGGTCTTGATTCTTTGCTATAATGACCTGATGAATGATACAGAATTAAAAGAGCGAGCTGAAATAATACTTCAAAAATTAAATATTCCTGAAAAAGAGGTAGAGCTTCATAAAATTGAGGCAGAAAGCATGAGTCCAGATTTCTGGAAAGAAACTGACGCTGCCACTGTGCAAATGAAAAAGATGGGGGCACTGCAAAAAGAACTTGATACTGCCAAAAGACTCAAGGAGCTAATTGACTTAGGGCATTTTTCAGAATTGCAGCATTTCATAAAAGAATTAGAACTATATTTATATCTTTCAGGAAAGCATGATAGGCAAAACGTCATTATGACAATTTCTGCGGGACAGGGAGGAGTTGACGCAATGGATTGGGCGCAAATGCTGTACAGATTGTACGCCAGGTATTGTGAGAGACGCGGATGGAGTGTTGAAGAAATAGATTTAGCAGCAGGGGAAGAAGCTGGTATTAAAAAAGTAGTATTTGAAATTAAAGGGGATTTTACATATGGATATTTAAAGGGAGAGCAGGGCGTGCATAGATTAGTCAGACTTTCTCCATTTAATAGCGCTAATTTACGCCAAACATCTTTTGCATTGGTTGAAGTTTTACCTGAAGTGGAAAAAATAGAAGGAGTTGAGATTAAAGATGATGATCTGGAATGGGATTTTTTTAGAAGCGGCGGACATGGAGGGCAAAATGTAAATAAAGTATCTACTGCGGTGCGTTTAACTCACAAGCCATCTGGAATTATTGTAACCTGTTCTCAAGAAAGGTATCAAAACCAAAATCGCGAAAACGCACTTAAAATGTTAAAGTCTCGATTGTGGGTAAAGCAGGAGGAGGAGCGGGCAAAGACTGAAAAAGACATGAAAGGCGCTTATGTGGCGCCTTCTTGGGGAAACCAAATTAGAAATTATGTGCTGCATCCATACCAATTAGTAAAAGACACAAGAACAGGGATTGAAACAGGAAATACGTCCGCTGTTTTGGACGGAGACATAGATATTTTTATTGAAGCAGAATTGAAATCTTCATAGCTTGATAGGGTTGTAAAACTGCCATAAATATGATTTACTTAGTACATGGAACAGGAAAAGCCTGTTGTTCATGCGTTTGATGGGAAACCAGCTACTATGCAGAACAGACAAGCTCAATCAGGTAAGATTATGAGCAAACAAGCAATACTTATTTTTATTGGAGTAGTTATTCTGGGCGCAGGCACAGGTTTTCTTTTGGCTCCTAAAAAATCTTCTGTTAACACAATTGTCACAGACTCAACGAAACTTGCGGAATTACCAAAGGGAACAGTTTTTGGATCGGAAGATGAAAAATTATTCAGTGACTCAGCAGAGGGCACTCTTCGTGAAGGCGGAATTGATGGTGAAGGATCTCATCATTTAGAGCGTCCTGGAGGGGAATCTCAAAATGTGTATGTGACATCATCTGTATTAGACTTACAGCAGTTAGTA
>CAYRYY010000038.1:8970-9613 GCA_964428715.1 uncultured Gammaproteobacteria bacterium | reverse complement strand
CTGCATACTTATCTATATGAATCTTTTTACAACTGATTGGAGCGCGTGCTACAGCAATGGTACCGTAGATGTTAATACGGCCCCACGCCTTTCATGTATATTTATTGTTATACAAAATATCATAAATGCTTCTTTGGCTCTGGCAGCAATTGTAGCTATATTTCTGATAACCTACTCTGCTTTTCAATTTGTTACATCAGGCGGAGACAAAGCAAAGGTGGATACTGCTAGAAAACGCATTGTATATGCGATTATTGGACTTGTGGTGATTCTTTTCGCATATGGTATTATTGGCTTTATATCTCAAACTACAGGAGTTGAACTAAATCAACTAGGGATCTCAGATTAGGCAGCATGCTCTTCAGGGCCATGTTTCTTTTTACCTGACACGAATACATTTTTCCCCGCAACAACACCTCCCACAAGTAAGCCTGCACCTGGGAACATGATGGTTAGTGCCAACCACCATCCAAATTTAGGATGCTTTTTTATAAAGTCTACGGTTGAACCTGCAAAGTCCATTTCTTTCTTTTTCTCCTCAAACCATTCCTTGTTAGCAGCTGTTGCCTCATCAAATATAGTATCCCCTAAAGCCATTTTTACCATCTCCGTATCTTTCATGCCTAACATTCCCTGCTTTGTT
>CAYRYY010000038.1:4271-8960 GCA_964428715.1 uncultured Gammaproteobacteria bacterium | reverse complement strand
GCCGCCAACAGGCGTTTTGTTGCAGTTGGAATAACCTCTGTCTTAAACTTGTCAGAATCAAGCAGCTCTTGAATTTGATCAGGTGTGTACAGCGCATTTCCAGAGGTATCCTTCATGTCTGTTAGCATTTTCTGAACTACCACGCGCGGACCATCTTCTCCATGCGCCCTAATAAGATTTATGTCTGCCTGAATATTATCTTTATGGAATTTCTCCATGTCTTTCTTGCCAAACTTATCAGGCATAAGAGGAATGTGTCCTAGCTTTGTTTTGGAATCCTCCACAACCTCTCTCCATCTACCATCACGTATCTGCTCGAGCACTTGTTTCGCTGCAGGATTTGTTTCATCGTCAATCATCTTTTTAAGCACCGCATCATCCTGAGCATCCATCTGCCTCCACCTATCCTCATATAGATTTTTGAGCGCATCCTTCATGATCCCTTGCGCATCTTTTACAAACCCATCAGCGCTTTCAAGCTTAATTCTCTCAAGATCTGCCTGCGCTCCATATTTTTCTCTTTGTACCTCCAGAACTTTAGTTGAAATTTCTGATCCTTTGGCTAATGCCTCATCTAACTTTGCTTGAGATCCATTTTTTTCTGCCTGCAGCTCATCTCGCCGAGCAGCAACAACATCATATTCAGGCAAAATCCGCTGTGCTTTTTCATTCAGTTTGGCAACATTACCAAGCTCTTTTAATAATCTTGCAATTTCCCTGTCATTTGCAACTGAACGAGGCGTTATTGAGTTTAAACCATCAATTTGAGATCTCAAAACATCTATCTTTGTTGGCAAAAATTCCATCTGCCTCTTCATAACCTCTATTTGAGCGGAGCTGACTTTATGAGTTCTAAGAAAATCATCAACTTTACTCTGCTCCGCACTTAACTCTGCAGCTTTGGGTCCGGGAATTACAGGTCCAGCAACCCCAGGAGGAAGCGAATCAACAAAATCATCTATTACTTTTTGTGCTGCTTCAACTTCCGCTACGTTGTCTTTACCTTGCTGCTTCAAGGCCTCTTCTCTTCCTTCTATTTCTGTAATTTTTGCCTTTGCTTCAGCTATTTTAGGGTCTACAGGGCGTTCTCCTGAAAACACCTCTTTATATCGCTTAACAAATGCGTCCTTTAATACCCCATCCTTATCCAGAGAATCAAGACTGGTAATAATAAATGCTTCTAGCCCTAGTGGATCCGTATTAAATGATTCGATTATGGCTGGTCCGCCCGGCAACTCCCTAAAAGCTTCTAGTGCGCTATTTCTGAGTGCCGTTTTTTCAGCCCCTGACAAGTCCACATAATCTTTTTGAATAATATTCCTTGCAATTCCTTCTGCATTTCTTACCTGTGTACGGCGGGTGGTTTCTTTTCGAGTTCGAGTAATATTTCCTTTCTCGTCTTTTGTGCCTATATTATTGTCTATGTGCTCCTTGGCCGCGTCCTCGTCAATAACCCCTTCCCTGAATGATTCAAGGGTTGATCGTGGGCCTTGAGCCTCGGCTTGAGTTCGAAGATTTCCAGCCTGCGTCTCACGGTATTTTTTCTGCCGATCTGTTTCAACTGGCGCACCTTCTTTAGCTCCTACGGCGGCTCTAGTCTTTGCGTCTACCATTTGTTGTGCTGTTACTTGTTCTGGCATATTTTTGTCTCCTTTATTGTGCTGTTTTGAGCGCTGCAAGTGCTTCTTCTACGTTTCCTTGCTTTGCAAACACTTCTGCTGCACTTACTACTTTCTTTTCTTCTTCATGCTGTATTTCCCCTTCAAAAAATTGTTCTATTGGATGAAAGAATTTCCATTTAGCGGCTAATTCTTCCAAAAATGTTCGCAATTCGTCAGTTGTCTTTATGTTATCAATTTTAGCTAATACAAAATCTGCAATTACACTTAGATCATATTCCTTGATGCGTCCGGCTTCCAAAGCATCAATTGACGAATCCACAATCATTTTCTCTATTTTCTTTTTTTCTTCCTGGTTAAATTCCATACTGACATAATACTATACGTTGTGTAGTGTCATCTTGACACAAAGACAACGCTTCTCTTACAAGCGCCTTATGATTTATATTACGCGGAAGCATTCAATAAAGTCAACGCTCTTTTCACGGCAGGCTCAAAATCTGTTTTTTTTGACCCATTTTGATGATCTTGCAAGCATATGTTTCACGTTATACATTGAATGTAGACAACAAGCATATTTTGAACTTAAATTTGAGACAAAAATCTGCTTGATTTATTTATATGGAAAACCACCCTATTCCCCAAGACGTAACTGGATTTAAGTTTAGACTTATAGGCTCAATTACCCTCAAGCAGTTTTTGTATTTATTGGGAGCTGGAGGAATTGACTTGGCGCTCTATTTTTTACCAATGCCTATTTTTATAAAAATTCCACTTATGGGAATTCCAGCAATAATCGCGCTTGCCCTAGCTTTTGTTCCAATTGACGGAAGGCCAATGGACAAAATGATCTTAAATTTTTTGAGAGCTTTACCTGGCGAGAATGAATACATTTACAGAAAAGTTGGAGTTGATATGCCATTTTTTGCATTTAATGCGCCAACGCATGCAAAACCAGCAGCTCAGTCTATGGACTCACGAACATCCCAAAAAGCACTTCTGTTTAGCCAGCTTTCCAGATCCTACTTCAATGCAGATGAAGAAGAACAGCAAGGAATTCAAAACATCTCCTCCCTCTTTCAAGCAGACGCTACTCCTACAACTGGTTTTGTTAACAGAGTGGTAAATGCAGATGCACCACCAGCTCCCACAAACGCTGCTCCCCTTCCTGTTTCTACAGAAACTAAATCACAAGAAAGCTTAGCTAAGCCATTCATGCCTCAAAAGAACGTGGAGGCTGATGCTATACAAGCATCTCCAGCAATCCCACCAATTGTAAGCCAGCCAGTTGTTGAACAACAGCCACCAGTAGCAGCACCAATCCCTGTTCCGCCTGCTGTTGCGGTAGAACCTGTTGTGCCCCAGGTAGCTGAGGCTCCATCAGCTCCTGCAGTGCAAAAAACACCAGCACCTGTCATGCAGACTCAAACTGTTGCGCCAATTCCTACTTTTGCAACTCCACAGGCATCCTACGAATCGCCAAACGTAATTGAGGGAATTGTAAAAGACCCACGCGGTAAACCGCTTCCTCACATAATTGTTGAGATATTGGATGCAAACGGAATTGCAAAAAGAACATTTAGAACAGGTCAAAATGGCATGTTTGTCTCAGCTACTCCTATGGCACCCGGTATATACACCATTCATTCGGAGGACACGCTAAAAAAACAGGAATTTGAGGATAAAGTAATTGAAGTAAACGGGTCAGTCTTGCCGGTTATTGAAATAGTTTCAACTGATCAGCGCGAAAAATTACGCCGTGAGTTATTCGGACAAAGCAATGTAGCAGCATAAAACTATGAGCAAAAAGGATGTTTCATCCATAAATAAAATTTATGTCTAAAATTAAATCAACAACACAGCAGTTTATAGAAATCGAGGATATCAGGGATGACGTAGTGCTTCTCAGAGGAAGAAGCGCTTGCTCTGTCCTGGAAGTCTCAAGCGTTAACTTTTTCCTCTTGTCTCAGGATGAACAAAACGCTCGCGTGTATGGCTACATGTCGCTACTCAATTCTTTGTCTTTTGCAATCCAAATAGTAATTATTAGTAAACGCATTGATCTAACGGCATACTTGGGCTCGCTTGAGCATAAAATTTCAGTGACCCAAAACGCTCGCGTGTCTGAACACTTGCGTCTTTATCGAGATTTTATCCAGGAACTTATCAAAGACGCAGGACTACTAGATAAAAAAACGTATGTTGTAATTCCCTTTAATTCACTGGAATTAGGACCAGCTGTTGGAAAAAAGGACTATGCGGCGCGCGTATCTGAGTCTATTGCAACAAAGCGCGCAAATGTTATGACACAAATTGAAAGAATTGGTTTATCCAGCAGGGTTTTAAAGGCCGAGGAATTATCCCGTGTGTTTTTTGAACTCTTTAATCAGCAAAGCATAAATTCAGATTTTAATTCGTCAGATATAAAAAATATCATTATTTAATATGCTAGGATTTGGTAAAAAAAATAAAACTCAAAAAAACGCACCTGTGGCGGCAGTTGCCCAAGCCATGCCTGCGGCAGCTACACCTGGAGCACAACCTCCTCAAAAGCCCGGGAATGCGGGCATGATTCCTAAGGCAACGCAAACAGCACTTAATCAAAGCATGCAAACGCTGAAACAAGGCTCTGTGTCACTCGTTGATTTGATAGCGCCTTCGTCAGTTGAGGTAGACTTTAAACATATCCGCGTAGGAGATGCATTTTATAGATCATTTATTGTAGTTGACTATCCTCGCGAAGTGTCTCCTAGCTGGCTGTCAGTTTTAATTGACTACAAAGAAACAATGAATATCTCCATGTTTGTCTATCCAGTTGAGAGCCGTGACATTTTATCCAACTTACGCCGTAAAATTGCAGAAATGGAGGCAACACTTGAGTCAGATGCTAAAAATGGCATAGAATCTGATCCTAAAGTGAGAGCTGCACTTGAAGATGCAATTGCGCTGCGTGAAGAACTCGCGCGCGGTCTAGAGCGCTTTTTCCAGTTTGGGCTATACATTACGTTATCCGCCAAAAGTCTGGAAGAATTGGATCGCAAAACAAATGAGCTAACTTCACTTTTAGCCT
>CAYRYY010000038.1:2407-4261 GCA_964428715.1 uncultured Gammaproteobacteria bacterium | reverse complement strand
AATGGAAGATGGATTTAAAACCACACTTCCAATTGGTGAAGACAAACTATTTGTAACGCGCAACATGGATACCACGTCTGTTGCCTCTACTTTTCCATTTACTTCATATGAAATCTCCCACCCAAATGGAATTTTTTACGGAGTTAACACGCTCAACAATTCGCTAGTTATTGTTGACAGATTTTCATTTGAAAATGCAAACTCAGTTGTCTTTGGAAAATCAGGCTCTGGAAAATCATTTTTGGTAAAGCTTGAAGTACTTCGTCAAATGATGTTTGATGCCGAAATTTTAATCATTGACCCTGAGGATGAATATAAAACACTCTCGCACGCACTGGACGGAGAATACATATCATTTTCTAAAGACTCTGAGGTAAGAATTAATCCGTTTGCACTCATGTCAGATGACAGAACTGAGGCTCAGTTAGGCATTAAAATACTCTCCCTCCACTCTCTGCTTAAAACAATGCTTGGTAGCTTTACACCAACACAGGAAGCAATTATGGACAGGTCTCTTGTTCTCACATACAAACAAAAAGGGATTACTCCTGACCCTTCCACGTTTGCAAACGAACCGCCAATTCTGGAAGATCTATACAAAACCCTGCTCAACATGGAAGAGCCCGAAGCAAAAGACCTTGCCTTTAGGCTGGAAAAGTATGTAAAAGGAGGATTTGCAGGACTTTTAAATGCACAGACCAATTATGACGTTAAAAATCAGCTCACTGTTTTCTCCATAAAACAGCTGGAAGATGCGCTTCGTCCTGTAGCCATGCAGGTAATACTAGACTTTATCTGGAACCGGGTCAGAACCAAACTTAAGAAGCGGATTTTAATTGTTGACGAGGCGTGGTATTTGATGAAAAATCCCGATTCAGCTGCCTTTTTACAGGGAATTGCAAAACGCGCACGTAAATATTACCTGGGTGTAACTACACTCACACAAGACATAGAAGACTTTTTGTCCTCTGACTATGGAAAGGCAATATTATCAAACTCTTCAATGCAGATTTTGCTCAAGCAAAATTCATCTGAGGTAGAAGTACTTGCCTCAACTCTTAATTTGTCTGAGGGTGAAAAGCAATTCCTACTAACTGCTCAGGTTGGAGAAGGACTCTTCTTTGCAGGACAAAATCACATCACCTGCCAATTTTTGGCTTCTAATTTTGAATACCAAATGATTACATCCAAACCTCAAGACATTATTGATGAGGAAAATAATCAAACAGCCCTAGCACAAGCTCAAACTGTTCAGGCTCCTCAGGCACCTACTGCCGTACAAGTCCAACAGCCAGCAGTACAACCAACACCAACTCCTCCAGTAATGCCTCAGCCCGCTGCTCCCTCTGCAGGAAACAGCGCGCCCTTAGCAACTCAACGGCCAATTACAAAAACTGTTCAAAGCCCTCCCATACCGCCAACACCACAAGGGTCGCAACAGGCACCCACTGTCCCTAGATAAGTATGGCAACCGCAGTTAAAGACAAAAGTAAACTTAAAGAACAATTAGAGCGTTTGGAGCTTGAAGAGCTCGCTATTGAGAAACAAATACTAAACGGGGAGATTTCGAAAGAAGAAGGACAGAGAAAAAGATCAGAGCTGGCCATTCAAAGCCAAGAGTTAGATACTCAAATTGCAGCAGACACACCAACACAAGAATCCACCGCAGAACATACAGAAGAAACACATACTTCGTCAGATCATAGCAGCAACCATGCGCCACATCCACACACCAACGATCATGAAGAAAAAAAAGCTGAGGCAACAAGTGATGCTCCAAAAGTAGCAGCTCCAGTAACTATTTCGTCACTTCGTCCTACTATGCCAAATCCAAACGTAGCATACAAACCTGAA
>CAYRYY010000038.1:0-2397 GCA_964428715.1 uncultured Gammaproteobacteria bacterium | reverse complement strand
ACTACCATCGTTCGACCAAAGTTACCGCATTAGCAAATAAAACCATCTCTGCTGGATCAATTGTTTACTCATACTCTCCTTTATGTTTCTTAAGCGGGGTCATTAGTGATCGCCTAAAAGAGTGGGAGTTTGCAAAAGCGACTACTGAAAAGGTAAGCAACTTCAGTCTTAAAAAATACACATCTCCTGAAAAATATGTAAAAGGAATTGGTGCAGTTTACTCAAAAACCCCACTTGGAATCTTATGGAATAACTTTATACCTGAAAGTGCTAAAAGGGCTGCTGATGATTCTGCTAAGTGGCTAGCTAATAAAGTAAATAAAACAGCACTGACTAAACAAAACGGCCAAGAGTCGGTTAAAAAAACATCAAGTACAACACTAAACATGTACAAAAAACTTTACTCAAAAACCCCACTTGGAATCTTATGGAATAACTTTATACCTGAAAGTGCTAAAAGGGCTGCTGAAAGTGCCGCCAAGTCTGCGCGTGAAAAAGTTCAGACAAAAACAAATGACGGCGCAAGAAAAGCACCTCGAAAATCACTAAACTTATATGGGAAACTTTACTCAAAAACTCCCTTGGGACAGCTCTATAAACGCCTTCCTCAGAAAAGAAAAGATCAGCTTAAAAAACCTTTAAGAGCGGTAAAGTCGGCAAAAGAATATCAGAAAATATTGAATAAAAAAATGCTCGCCAAGGCAGCACAAAAAGGATATAACAGATTTGGGCTGTTGCAAAAGATTAAGAATTCTAAAGTGTTTAAATCTAAGGCTTGGAAGTATGGCAAATACGCCATCTCCCCTCTTGCCGCAGGCTTGCAAGATAGAAGAGAATACCTAAAGAGCCGAACAAAAAAACATGATGGCGGTTCTGTTACCACTCACACAAAGCTTTCAAAACTTCTACAAGGACAAAACCCATATTCAGAATGGACATCTCCTAAAAGCCTTTCATCAAAAGCATGGCGAAAATATGGGCAGCCAAAAGTATCCAGCTTAAACCGAAAAATTGGCCAGCGATTTGGAAATGGAGCAGCGAAAAAAGCTGCATCAAGAGCTAGCAATAAGATTGCCACTACTATTGGTAAACAGGCAATTATGGTAGTTGCAAAGATTCCTGTGGTGTGGCTAGTTGTATTTATTGTAGTGGGAATAATTGCTTTAGTTGTAACATTTATAATTCTTATAACGGGTGCTGGCGACGGGGGGTCTGATAGCGGAGGTGGTGCTCCTCCTCCTGGGGAAAGCGTGCCAAGCGCCTTTCCAATTCCTGGATTTACACTAAGCCTAGAAGGACCAACGCAAGTAGATACCTGCCAAGACCCTTCTGTCTCGACATGCTCTATTGAATACACAATTACATATACCTACACGCCTTCAAGCGTTCCTCTTGAGAGCATTACCATATATTCTGATGTCCCTATGAACACAGTTTTTGAAAGCGCCACGGGAGATTATCATCAAGGAGAGAATGTCATAACATGGCCTCTTGACAGAACAAACAATAGCAGTCCGCTCACAATCCAATTTAAGCCACAGTCCAACGATGTGCTGGTTGCCAATAAAGTGTATGCGAGAACAAGTTATTCAGGTGGTGCTGAAAGCTTAAAACAATTGCTTCCTCCCCAAACAACACCTTCACAACAGTCTGACGCAGCTCAGCAGGAAGTGGTAAACCAAATATCAGCAGCTCCAGATCTTGTTGCCTCTTATCAAGCAGTTGAACGCGCAACAGGTGTCCCTTGGCAAGTTCTTGCGGGAATTCATTACAGAGAAGGAAGTCTGGACCCAAACATGTCTCTTGCAAGCGGACGCCAAATTGGAGAAAGAGAGCCGGACATTGAAAGAGGGGGTGGATGCTCGTCAGAATACACAGAAGGAGAACCTGTAGCTCTTCCTGGTGGAGGTTGCGGATTTAGAACATTTACCGACAGCGCTATTTTCGCAGCAAATCATTTGAAGGGTAAAAATGGAGGCAGTGTGCCCGCATCTTTTC
Source organism: uncultured Gammaproteobacteria bacterium (assembly GCA_964428715.1). Taxonomy (GTDB): domain Bacteria; phylum Patescibacteriota; class Microgenomatia; order Levybacterales; family GWA1-39-11; genus JAGORM01. The sequence goes on along the minus strand of CAYRYY010000038.1, from coordinate 399 downwards.
CGGAACTTGCAAAGTCGCTTGCTTACTACAATGGCTATCCTGGAAATTCCAACTGCTACCACGGCGCTCCATATCCAAACTGCCCAGCACAATTTCCTGGAGACGACAACCCTTATGTGATGAGTCTTTTCGATAAGCCTCATGAAATTATGTACATAATCTTCTGCAATGATGGGGTTAAATGTAATCCGCCAAATCAAGATCCAAGACCAGGAGTAGCTTCTGTTATAATGGGACTCAGTAGATTCTACAATACAACACAACTATGAAAAAAATAATTGCAATATCTACTATCTCATTTATCATTCTTTTGGTAATTATTCTATTTTTCTTGCCAAGCATCCTCTCAAATCCGCAAGCTCCTAATAATAGAACTCCTCTTCCAAATATTACGCCATT
>CAYRYY010000037.1:0-9681 GCA_964428715.1 uncultured Gammaproteobacteria bacterium | reverse complement strand
TGTCTGTCCACGTAATGTTGTTGTGCTTTTGAGACCTGATTATGTTCTTTACTTCCTTTTCTTCTTTAGGCTTTTCAGATTTAGTAAGCGGATTAATTGCATCCACTATGCTTCCAATAGTACTTGCCATTTTTGAGGCAGGCTGCGTAATAGATGAGGATATAGTTTTAAGATTTGATTCTATTGAATCAGATTTATTTTTGTCAGCCATGCATTCAGTGTAGAAGTTTTAAATTGATGTGTCAAATAGAAGTTCTAGTGGTCTTGGGAGTGTTTTTCGTTTGAATCTATATCCTTTGCAATATCCAGCTCCTGAGGTTGAGAGTTAAATGTTTCGCCGCGCTGCAATCCCATGTCATGAGCATTTTTGAGCACATCGTCATCTGATTCAGGATCAGGCATAGAACCACTTACCGATGACTCACCTTCCATTTGAGGAGATTGAAATTCCTTCTCAGGTTTTTCTTCCTGCTCTAATTGCTCTAGCGAAATTACGTCTGGTTTTGTATTATTGTCATCTCCTTGATTCATTACAGTAGTGTAGTAAATATTCACAAGTAATACAAGAAGGTAATTGTTTCATTGACCAGAACAGTTATATTTCCTATACTGAATATATGAAACAAAACATCCTATTACTTCCGCTTCTTATAGTACTCGTTATAGCGGCAGGGTATGCATACCGTATTTATAACGCGCATGTAACTACAGCAACGATTGCGCAAATCCAATCTGAACGCGAAAATCCTCAAATCATGTTTCCTGTAAAAGGAGGAACCCTTTACAAGGGGCATACATATAATATTCAGTGGAGTGGTGGCAAGAGCGGAGAGGCATTATTCTTAAGCAATTTAGCCATGCAAAAAGAGGGGATGTCAGTAAGTATTGTTGACCGAGTATATGACATCTCCCGCACAAATAACGTTCAATACGAAATTCCTGAAAACATTCCTGATGGCTTATATACAATAAGTGTTGCGGGATTAACTTCTGGAGAATTTATGATTACCTCAAACTAACTACGGCTGTCTTACAAATACCAAAATATTAACAAGGGCTAATATGGCAATAAGACTCCATATAATATTCACAAATAGCGGCTGATACGTGCGCCTTACATAGCAAATTGTTCCAAGCCCTATGGCACCTGAGAGATTTAAAAGCTGATATTGTAAATCACGCGGGCTTACAATTTCAAAACTCACTAAAAAATATGCAGAAAGTGTAGCTAAGGCCCCATACCAGCCAATGATATTGGCCATTGATTCCTTTTTTGAATTTTTCTTTTTTGCCATATACTTATGTAATCATAATTGACACAACAAAGAAACAGTGAAATACTAAATAGGTGAATAATACCTGGAAACTTCTCATTTGCTTTGCTTTAGTCTTTGCTGCCGCTGCAGGAGGAAGTATAGCTACATATGACGCAATTCCTACTTGGTATGCAGGTCTTACAAATCCACCATTTAACAATCACAATTGGATTTTTGGACCAGTCTGGACGCTTTTATATGCACTTATGGCATTCTCTTTATTCTTGATCTGGAAGGTCAAAAAATCCAAAAAACAAACAAAGGCTATAAAAGTGTTTTTAGTACAGTTATTCTTGAACTTTTTGTGGTCAATTGTGTTTTTTGGTGCTCACAATATAGGGCTTGCATTACTTACCATAGTACTTTTGTGGGGAAGCATACTGTACTCCATAATTCTATTCTATAAAATTAACAAAACAGCGTCTTATCTACTCATTCCTTATATTCTTTGGGTCTCATTTGCTTCAATTCTCAATCTATCAATTTACTTATTAAACTAGAAGGCTTTTTGTGCGTGGATTAAGAGTGACAGCACTTTATTTTCGTCCCGATCAAGCCCATCAACATCTGATACTCTCACATTCTTACTTTTTTCAAATTTAGACAAAATTTCACCTTTCATATATGAAGTTATCACGTGCGGGTGAATGTAATACTTTTTGCATGTATTGGGTTTGTTGCGTAGATGAGCCGCAACTTTTTTAACAGTTTCTATAACACTTTGCTTAGTCACTGATTCATCATCATATACACCTGACTGATCAAATAAGGACGCCGCAAATACTGTTCCTCCCCATGTTCTAAAATCCTTGGCAGTTATGTCTTCTCCAGTTATGTTTTTTAAATAATTGTTTACATCCTCTGAGGTAACCGTTTGAATAACACCTTCATCATCTTTGTATTCAAATAAATCCTGTCCAGGCAAATCCCTACAGCGTCTTACAATTTTGGCCACCTTTTTGTTTTTAATACTGATATTGTGATATACCCCTGATTTTCCTTTGAACTGAAATTTGATGTTTGTGTCCCGTATGGAGACGTGCCTGTTTTGAAGAGTAGTTAAGCCATATGATTTGTTATCCTGAGCATATTCCTCATTTCCAATTCTGATAAGTGTGTTTTCCAAAAGCCAGACAACCGCCGCAATTACTTTTGGCCTGGGGTGACCATCAAGTGACAAATCTTTTTTCATCTGAACACGTATTTGAGGAAGCAGTTTTGCAAACTCTATCAAATGACTAAATTTTTCCTCGGATGACACTTTATTCCATAACTTGTGATACCTGTACTGTTTGCGTTTCCTATCATCATATCCAGTAGCCTGCAAATATCCATTTGGATATGGGCAAATCCACACGTTTTTGTAAGCTGGAGGGATTGCTAAGGCATTAATTCTCTCAATTATCTTGTCATCAGTGATTTTTTTGCCATCTAGATCAAAATATTCAAATTTCTTACCAACTACTTTCCTTGAAAATCCTGGTTTTTTGTCGGTTGAATAGCGCAATTTTGCCTCTTTTAGAAGATCGCTTGTTGTCATGTGATACATTATGGAATATATATATGATGAGTTCAAGGAGTAGATAGGTACATATCCTATAATGTTGCAAATTGAAGCAAAATTTGCTATAATTACTGTATGTACCAAGCACTATTTAATATTCCCTGGATGTCATTTAACGTGCTTTTGGCACTCATCCCAGTTGTTTTGTCATACCCATTGCTTAAAAACCCTTTAAGCCTTAAAAACGTGCCTATTTTATTGTTGTGGTTTTTGTTTCTCCCTAATTCAATTTATCTATTGTCAGACTTAGAGCATTTAATGACTCAGCTGCCAGGAGAAAACGCACTAGGCGTAGCTGCTTTGTCAACTCAGTATGCGCTCTTGGTATCTTTAGGAATACTAACGTACTTTTTGTCTTTACTGCCAGTTGAATGGTTTATGAGGACCAAAAAGCTGACCCTGCCACAAAAAACAAGCATATACACAGCGCTGTCATTTGTCATGGCGTTTGCTGTAGTACTTGGAAAAGTACAAAGAAGTCATTCATGGTATGTGATAACAAATCCTATGAGAGTCATATCTGACGTGTGGAATACACTTGCCTCCATTGAATTGGTGTTGTTAACCATAGTACTTGGAGTTTTAATAAGTACTGTTATCTTGCCATTTATGATAGTTTTGCATCCATTTAAAAAGTCCTCATTTTTACCCATTGCCTAAATTCTTACACTTTTTTCCTTGCATTTTAAAATGCGGTTTGCTACAAATATATAAGCATTCAGAGTTCTCGGGTAAAACCGAGGCGGCAACCGACCTGTTCATGTAACGGTGCCATATCTACTATAATGCGTCCCGACGGCTTGTCCTGAGCTTGTCGAAGGAAAACATATGAATAACAAAAATTACAGTTTTACCTCAGAATCAGTATGTGCCGGTCATCCAGACAAAATTTGCGACCAAATAAGTGATGCAATTGTGGACGCCGTACTTAAGCAGGATCCATATGGCAAAGTTGCCGTTGAAACATTGGTCACAGTAAATCATATAACTCTTGCAGGAGAGGTAAACAGCAGTGCGAAAGTCAATTTTGAAAAAATAGCACGGGCCGAAATTAAGCGTCTGGGATACACGGATGAAGAACTCAATTTTACCCATGAGTCACCAATTACAGTATTGGTTCATCAGCAGTCACCAGAAATTGCCGTAGGCGTTAAGAAGAAGGGAGCAGGGGATCAAGGAATGATGTTTGGGTATGCATGCAGCGAAACCAAAGAACTTATGCCCATGCCTATAGCTCTCTCTCATGCATTAACAAAAAGACTAGACGAAGTGCGCGAGAAAAAGATTCTGCCATACCTGAAACCCGATGGAAAATCTCAAGTAACAGTGCTCTACGCAAATGGAAAGCCAATTGACGTAACACATATAGTAATAGCAGCCCCCCACAAAAACACCATAGATATAGAAAAGGTCAAAAAAGATATTTTTAAGCACGTCATATCACCTGTATTTAAAGAGTATGGTTTTAAGCCAAAAATAGAAAATTTTGTACTCAATGGAACTGGCGTGTGGCATTATTCTGGACCTGCGGCTGACACAGGAGTTACTGGTCGCAAAATTGTCGTAGATACGTATGGCGGTTATGCGAGGGTAGGAGGCGGAGCATTCTCAGGAAAGGATCCCTCAAAGGTTGACAGAAGTGGAGCCTATGCGGCTCGTTATTTAGCAAAAAATATAGTAGCCAGTGGTTTATCTGACAGGGCTGAAGTGTCATTGGCTTATTTTATAGGAGCTAAAAAACCAGTTATGCTGGAAGTGGAAACTTTTGGAACGGAAAAAGTAAACAAAAAGGAAATTCTAAAATTTATGAATTCATTACTGGATTGCTCAGTGGAGGGAATAATAGACACGTTGAATTTAAGACGCCCCATTTATAAAAAAACAGCCGCATATGGTCACTTTGGAAGAAGCATCTTCCCCTGGGAAAAGATCGCAGCTCCTAAATAGCTTGTGCCAATTCTGAACATTTTTCCCAAAATTTCTGTGTTCGTGCTAACTCTGGATTTTGAAACAACCTAATCGCTCGAGGCGCCATACCTTCTGATACTTGCCATGTCTGTATAGCTGTTTTTTCAATTTGCCGCAATACTTCATCTATGGTTACCGGGGTTGCCATAATTCCATCTCTTGAATATGTATAAACTAAATAGTTTCCTTCTTCATCTCTTACAAAAGTTCTTGATTCATTCTGCACTAAACCCAAAGCAATTAACGAAAATCTCAATGCCTCCTGAGCTTCGTCATAGGGAACTTGATCTTTAGTGTGCATATCTTTGAGCTTCTCTATTTGCTCTTGAGATGCAACTCCGATTCTATCTACAACGCGAGGATTGTCTTTTAAACCTTTTCGAACGTTATGCAAAAGCTCAACACCCTGCAATAATGGTTCTTTTGCGGCCTCCAAAATATCTGGACTATATGGCAATGGACTAAAATAAGATGCCATGACAGAATTTACTCGTGTTGCAACTTGACGAGGTGCAAGGTCAGGGCGTGCATAAGTGATTTTATCTTGAAAACCTTTTAATTCTGGGCGGTGGGTGAATTCTGGGTGTGCCATGTCTAGAATTCTAGATCTAATAATTCTTACAGTCAATAATTATATTACTATAGACAAACTGTGCTATAATGCAGGTATGGCCAAGAAAAAAAATAATTTACTCGCTGAAGCAGCCGTTGCCGGCAGTGCAATTACTGCAGCCGCTCTAGGTGCTGCAGCAGTCTACCTTTCAGATCCAAAAAATCAAAAAAAAGTTCGAAAAGTAGTAGAGACTGCAACTGACAAGGCCGCCGAATTAAGTGAAAATTTAAAGAACAAAGTAGAGAAGTTTGGGAAAAAAACAGCAAAATCCAAACCTGCAAAAACTGCAGCTCAAAAGATTACAGTTAAACGTGCGCCTGTTAAAAAAGCAGCTGCAAAAGTAACTCCAAAAGCAGTTAAGAAAGCAGTCAAAAAAACATCCAAAACAGCCAAATGAATAAAAAAATAGGAGTTATTGCAGGAGCAGTAATACTAGTTATACTCGCAGTTATTGGTTTTTTTGTAATTCAAAACTCCAATAACCCTCAGTCTTCACTTGAAAGCACCACAAACAAAGAATCCGCTCAAACAGGTGCTACCTTTGATTCCCTGCAAGATATTTTTTCTAACAAATCCCTAAGTCTCCAGTGTGACTATGCCTCAGATGAAGGACAAAAGGCTACAATTTATATTAAAAACGGTATGGTAAGGACTAGCTCAGTTGGAGAAACACCACAAGAATCAGGAGAGGTCATTATCAGAGACAACACTATGTATTTCTGGAACAACGAAGGCGGCATAAAGATGACTTTTAACGCAGAAGATATGGAGTCCGCTCAGCAAAACGCTCAGGCAAAACAATCTCTTTCTGACCTGCAAAAATACAAAGATTCCTGTAAAACAGCCGTAGTTAATGATTCTTTATTTACGCCTCCAAGTGATGTAGTATTTCAAGACATGTCAAACCTTCTGCAGGCAATGCCATCAGGAGCCGCTAATGGCTCAAAAAGTGCACCTACTCAAGAAGAGATTGAAGCCCTCATGAAACAGTACCAGCAATCACAATAATTTTCCTCGCAGCCTGTTAAATTACTGTGCTACAATTTGTACATGAATGATCAAGAATTTGAAAAAATAGTGCAGGATGGCATAAAGTCTATTCCAAAAGAATTTCTAGAAAGATTGTCCAATATCGCAATCACCATAGAAGACACACCCAGCGAAGAACAAATAAAGAAATTTCACTTAGCTCATGGGTTTACTCTTTTTGGGTTGTATGAAGGAGTTCCAGGAACGGTTGGCACGGGCCTCATGCCTTCCAAAATCACCATTTTTAAAGACCCTATTGTATCCGCTGCGCACAACGAAGATGACATGAAAGAAATAGTAAAACACACGGTGTGGCATGAAATAGCCCACGCATTTGGCATGGATGAAGAGGAAGTGAGAAGCGCAGAGTTAAACCGACAAAAGAATAAAAAAACGCACTAGTTTGCCTCGTGTCATACGAAATCAGTTCCCAGACATTTCTTTAATCAGAGCGTTAAACGTGCTATAATCATCCCATAATATGGGAGTTGAGATCAAAAGACTATTTTTTAGGAACAGTGCACCCAGAGAAAGTGTGTCACCAGAAATGAAGGCATACCGCAAATGGGTAGCTACTTCTGAAAAAAGGCTTAAAGAAGCAGAGGACAAAAATTTGTATCCTCGGTTTCGCACGTTTACCACTACGAACTTTTATAACTTATTTGAGATAAGAAAACTTCCGGATACAACTTACGTAATTTCTGTATTTAATTCCGCTGCAGGACACATAAATCTTGATTCAGCTGTTGTAGTACATCCAGACCATTCTGTACATCTACTAGATGCATCTTTGGTTCCAGGCCACCGACCAACAACGCACTGGGAAGAACGCGTACGTCCCACCAAAGATGAATTTTTAAGAGTATTGGAATATAGACTTGACCGTGCAAGAATTTTTGATGTAAGAACTGATGACAGATGGAGAGGCGGACTGCAGCCTACCGCTGATATTTTGTCAGCAGTTCAGATCAAATAGCATTTTTGAAATCCTCGTGTTAGAATAGCCTTATGTTACTACTTGTACCTGTTGGCATATTTTTATTCATACTCTTAATTTCTATCAAGCAAATCAACCAGTATGAACGTGGCGTTAAATTCCGCTTTGGAAGATTTACAACCATGCTGGAGCCTGGATGGAGAATTGTGCTTCCCATTATAGAAGGGTACAGAAAAGTAGACATTAGAACAAAAGCAGTTGATGTCCCAGATCAGGAAGCTATAACGCGTGACAACGTATCCGCTAAAGTAAATGCAGTAATCTATTATAAAATTCAGGATTCCTCAAAAGCAATTCTGGAAGTAGAGGATTTTTACTATGCAGTGTCGCAACTAGCACAAACCACAATGCGTAATGTGATAGGTGAAATTTCCCTGGATGATTTACTATCTAAAAGAAATGAAGTGGCTAAAAACATTCAAAAAACCATTGATAAAGCTACAGACCCATGGGGAGTGAAAGTAGAATCAGTGGAATTAAAAGACATAATACTTCCTGATGAAATGAAGAGAGTTATTGCCCGCCAAGCAGAAGCTGAACGCGAAAGACGCGCCATTATAATCCGTGCTGAGGGAGAAAAAGCAGCATCTCAAAACCTATCACAAGCGGCAGAAATGCTATCCAGCACTTCCGGCGGACTACATTTAAGAACTCTGCAAACATTGTCCGAACTCTCATCTGATAAGAGTAATACCATAGTGTTTGTAACCCCTCTGGAAATACTCCGTGCTTTTGAGGGAAAAGGAGTAGGAGACCTGCTCAATAAGATCACCAAAACCCCCAAGAAATAGTAGCCACACTTGCTAATCTGTATAAAAATAGTACAATCCATATCACATGAGAAAATTAATCATATTGTTTGTTTTTTGTTTATTTGTTTTAGTCGTGGCGTCACCCGCAGAGGCACATTCTGGAAGAACTGACTCAAATGGAGGACATAACTGCAATGTGGGAGCATGTGCGGGAACATATCACTATCACAATGGTGGACCAGCGGTTCAGCCACAAACACAAGCAGTGCAAGAAGTACCTGTATATGTTCCACCAACTAATGCACCCGTTGAAAGAGTAGTGGTAGCAACCGCTATTCCAACCAGAAAGCCAACTAATATACCTCCTACAAAAGCACCTACCAGAATTCCTACTAAAAAGCCTACGGCAAAACCAACTACAAGGCCTACAAAAATAGTTACACCTACAGTAACTGAAACACCAATTGCAACGTCAACACCCACAATGAAAAAAGCGCAGCCTGCACAGCGTGCAATTGACACTCAAATGGAAAATGAAAAAGGATTCTGGTACCGCTTCTTCTCCTTCCTCACAGGAAAATAATACTTCCGTATATTATCCGTTTTAAAATTCTTAATATGATGAAAAAGTATTTCATTATACAATCCCGCAACTGCAAAAAGACAGGATAGCTGGTATACTTGGTGTACCGATGAGTACCAAAAATACAAATTTTAAGAATAAAATTTTTAAATTTGCTGAGCTATTTTGTGGCCCAGGCGGACTTTCAATGGGAGCCGTATTAGCCTATGTATCTAATGGTACTCCTGGTCCCAGAATAAAAGCTGTGTGGGCTAATGATTATGATGAAAACACCTGTAAAACATATGCGAAGAATATACACCCACAAAATCCAGAGGCTGTACACTGCGGGAAAGTTGAAGAGATAGATTTTACGAAAGTTCCACATTTTGATGCTTTAGCTTTTGGATTTCCCTGCAATGACTTTAGTCAGGTTGGAGAACAAAAGGGGTTTCAAGGCAAGTTTGGACCCTTATATACTTATGCTGTAAATGCAATAAGTATTCATAATCCTGACTGGTTTATAGCTGAAAATGTCAGTGGGTTAAGAAGTGCAAATAGCGGCCATGCATTTGCTCAAATACTTGAAGATTTGGAAAACGCTGGTGAATTTGGATATGAATTAACTCCTAATCTATATTTTTTTGAAGATTATGGTGTTCCACAGATTAGACACAGAATAATAATTATCGGAATAAGAAAAGATATTGGATTGAAGTTCAAAGTCCCAGCCCCTACCCATAAAGGTAAACCAATTAATGTAAAAGAAGCAATTGAGAATCCTCCAATCACATTAAATGCGTTCAATAATGACTTTACTAGACAGTCAGATATTGTTATTGAAAGATTGAAGCATATTCCACCGGGTAAGAATGCATGG
>CAYRYY010000036.1:0-9757 GCA_964428715.1 uncultured Gammaproteobacteria bacterium | reverse complement strand
GCTCCCCCGCGAGGACTCGAACCTCGAACATCTTCGTTAACAGCGAAGCGCTCTACCATTGAGCTACAGGGGAATACATAAACTTGAGAACTATATGTAAGAACATACATTCAAAAATTCAATGGTGAGATATTCTAACATCTTGGAATAAGTAAATCTAGAGGTTGTATGCGGGGATTTAAAAAAACTTAAAAGAAAACATTACTGTCTTTCGTTTAATTGTCGCAAATCTATTCTTAGCTTTGATTTAGTTTATACACTGCAAAACCTGCAACTATAATAATTATGGTTAGAAGAATGATTATGATTCTGGCAAGTTTCATTACGCATAAGTATACCAAACCCTATGACTCTCCTTGATGAGCATGCTGCGCTTGTTTTTCTAGCTCTTGCATATCTTTCGCAAGTTTAATGCTTGAGGTGTGAATAATAGAGTAATAAACAAATCTCCCTTCCTTTCTGTCTTTCACAAGTTTTGCGTCTTTTAATTTCATTAAATGCTGAGAGACAGATGACTGTGAGAGCTGACATTTATTAATTAATTCCTGTACGGTTTTTTCCTTGTTCGAAAGGCACAAAATAAGCTGAATCCGAATTGGATTGGCTAACGCATCTATAACTGAATAACTCATCTTGACATATTAGCATTTACTAATATATAATGCAACTATATGTTTGGATTTTCACAACCTAAAGTGCCTCAAATTGATGCGACAGAAGTAAAGAAGGCTCTAGATGAGCATAAAGATATGACTATATTAGATGTCAGAACTCAAGGTGAGTATTCGAGAGGTAAAATCCCAAATAGTCTGAATATTCCACTAAATGAATTGGCTGACACGGTTTCAGCAATAATTCCTGATAAATCTAGAACGGTTTATGTGTATTGTATGAGCGGATCCAGAAGCGCAGCAGCAGTTGATGAGTTGTTAAAAATGGGGTATGCGAATGCAATGGACATAAAAAGCGGATTATTGTCTTGGCGTGCGAACGGGTTTTCAATATCACAATAAAAAAATGAAAAACAAATTATTTATAGTTCTCTTGGTGGTACTTTTTGCGGGACTTACTGGGGGATATTTAATTGCCAAATTTGCTGCAAATCCTGAGATGGGAGTATCAGTAGAAGAGGAAGCGGCAAGGAATACTATTAATAATGAGGCTAATAAAATGAATTGTGTGAGTGACGAATGTTTGCTTGTAGATGATTTGCAGTATCCTGCAGATATCCTCCCCGAAAATGTAATTGAATCTCTCAATTTGGCAATAAGCGATGAATATAAAGCGCAGACTAGATATACGGCCTTTTTCTATGATTGTTAGAGCAGAAGAACAGCACATATCTCAACTCAAGGCTCTTTACGACAAGTACGGAATTGAGATTCCAGAAAACACTTGGGAAGGTGCTGTTCAAATCCCAGAGAGTATTCAAGAAGCATGCAAGGTGGGTGTTGTGGCGGAAATTGAAAATGTAAATTTGTATAAAAAAAAGTTATTGCCTACCGTTACGGAATACAGTGACATAGTTTCAGTTTTTACAAATCTTATGAACGCCTCGCAGAACAAGCATCTTCCAGCATTTGAGAAATGTAGTTAAGACCCTACGCGGTAGACTTGGAAATTATTAAATCCTCAAAAACTCCTTGTACCTGAAGGTTTAATTTAGAAAACTGGATTTTGCGGCCTGACTCGCGTATGAGTTTTCGAACCTCCATTTTGGGTGGCATTTTTTTTGCATCTATTTTGATTGGTAAATGTTTTTCCGCGCCAAAGAGCACATACATAGAATTATCAGGGATGCTTTTTGGGTAGGACTCAAGAAGTGGGAGAGTTTTTCCATATACAATTCGTTCGCGTTGTGTTTTCGCCGCTTCAGTGTCATGGAATGCGTCCCATTCATCATAACGTTTTGGTGACAAATGCATGGTTTGAAAGCAAAGCGGGGAGGAGCAATGACACAAATGGGTACATGGCGCACACGTTTTGTCTAGTGGAGAGAGTAAATATGAAACTGTTAATTCTTCACCTTTAAATATGTGTCTTATTGCAAAGTAAAGTGTGTGGCCTTTATATGTATACATCCAGCAGTTGGGAGCGCAGGAGTGATTGAGTAGATGAATACCAGGTTTTTTTAAATCAGGGTAGACAGAGGCGCGATCATGGTAGTACATTAAGTAAAAGTGACCGTTGTTGTCCACCTTATCCTCATCTTCAGGACGCAATATTTTTCCTATATAGTCACCTATAATTGTTCCGGCTGGTATATCTTTTGTAGCAAAGACACCTTTCCCCATGTCTTTTACCTCTTTTACTTCCCAACTAGATTTTGGAATTAAAAACATACTGTATTAATACTGGAATATTTACGTGAAGTTGGAGACAAGTATTATAAAAAATGCAAGAGCTACAAAGAAAATGGCAAGTCCTATAGGCGAATTCCAAGAATACCATTCTTTACCAGTGGAGACTTTTCTAATTCCTTTTTTTGCCATTTGATTTCATTATCCTCTTGCAATTAAACTCCGTCAATATCTTTTTCTATATCAAAAATACTTAAAAATAAGTTCTTTCGCAACTCTTACTCAATTGCGATGTAACGTGTAAGTTATTACTGTAGAGTTATACTATATGGAAGAAAAAGTTGAAGAAGTAACAACAGTAAGTCAGCCTGAATCAGTGGTCAAAACTACTCGAAAGGTTGAGCCTACTATAAGAACTGAACATCCGCAGCATGTGTATGAAAAGAAAAAGGTTATATTTAGGTCGCATCAGGTAATTTGGTATATATTAGTCTTCATAGAAGTACTTATTGGATTTAGAGTTGCATTATTGGCTTTGGGCGCAAACCCTTTGAGCGGATTTACAAGTCTTATCTATGGTATAACTTCTCCGCTTGTTGCTCCATTTCAAGGAATTATCAGAACAAACGTGACGGCAAATGGAGGACAAGCGTTTGAATGGGCTTCTCTTATTGCGGCAATTGTATATCTATTTGTTGCTATGGGGATAGCATATTTACTGCAATTTTTAAAGCCAGTTTCCCCGCGCGAAGTGTCAGAAGCAGTTGATACCGTTTAGTTTTATCTCCAATTTTTTAACTCCGCTTTGATATAATACGAATTCATGGATGTACAGACAAATCTTTTTATCCTTTTTGCTTTAATTATTGCGGGGTTTTTAGTATTAGACCTAGGGTATTTTAATAGAAAGGCGCACAAAATAAGCACGAGCGCGGCTCTTATTCAAAGTCTTTTTTGGGTGGGTGTTGCCTTTGCTTTTGGGTTTCTTATTTTTCTTTTCATGGGGCAGAACTCTGCTGTTGAGTACATGAGTGCATATGTGACTGAGAAAATGCTCTCAGTAGATAATCTTTTTGTAATTCTCTTAATTTTTAACTTCTTTAAATTAGAGGAGAAATTTCACCACAAAGTTTTGTTTTGGGGAATTCTGGGAGCTATAGTTTTCCGCGCAATATTTATTTTAGCGGGCGCATTTATTATCTCTCAGTTCCATTGGGTGCTTTATATTTTTGGAGCAATTCTTTTCTATACCGGATTTAAGCTATTTACGCAAAAAAAGGAAGACCACATAGATATAGAAAAAAATAAAGTGTTTAAATTAGCTACAAAATATCTGCCATTAGCTAAGAGCTATCACAGCGGAAAGTTTTTTATCCGTGAAAATGGAAAGCTCCATGTAACAATTCTCTTTATTATTATTTTGCTGGTTGAGTCAACGGATATTATTTTTGCAGTGGATTCTATTCCTGCAGCTTTTTCTATAACACGTGATCCATTTCTTGTGTTTACTTCAAACATTTTTGCAATCATGGGGTTGCGTGCACTGTTTTTCTTAATTGAGGGAGTAATTCATAAGTTTCATCATCTGCAAAAAGGGCTTGCCTTTATCCTGCTTTTCATAGGAGCTAAAATGCTTATAGGGATTTTTCATATACATATTTCATCATTAATTTCCTTTGCAGTTATCATGCTAGCTTTGGGATTATCGCTATTGCTGTCAGTACTGTTTCCTAAAAAAGTGTAAATGCATTTGTAAGAGATAGAGTATTTAGTGTAGAATATAAGAATTATGAAAAAAGTAATAACAAATGCCGCGTTTTTTGCAGCATTATACATGTTGGTTGTACCAAAACCAGCTCATGCATATCTAGATCCAGGAACAGGGAGCTACATTTTACAAATTGCCGCAGCTGCGCTCTTTGGATCCCTTTTTGCACTAAAAGTTTGGTGGAGGCAAATTACAGGTTTTATCAGTGGCATTTTTGGAAGAAAGGACAACGTTGGCAAACACTCCTCAAAAGACAAATAACAGGACTTCACTCAAGGCTTCATTCCGTGATCCAAGCGGTTTTATTTTTACAGAAAAAGGTACCGTATACCGTCAAATAAATAAAGTTTACGAAAAAGATTATGAACTCTTGTTCTCATCCGGTTTATATGAAGAATTAGTCTCAGAAAATTTACTGCTTCCCCATGAGGAGGTAAAATCTCTTGTGCCAGTTGGTGCAAATGGCTGGAAAGTTATAAAACCTTTACAACTCTCCTTTATTTCGTACCCTTATGAATGGGCCTTTTCCATGCTGAAAGACGCAGCATTAACGACCCTAGAAATTCAAAAGAGAGCACTTGCTCACGGAATGAGTCTAAAAGACGCAAGCGCATTTAATATTCAATTTGTAGACTCGCACCCCGTATTAATCGACACGCTGTCGTTTGAAAAATACGAAGAAGGAAAACCATGGATAGCCTACAAGCAATTTGTTGAACACTTCCTAACACCTTTAGCTTTAATGTCCTATGTAGACGTGCGGCTTAACCGTATGAGCGCTGTGTATCTGGATGGTATTCCAGTGGATTTGGCAGCTGGTATGCTTCCGTTTAAGGCAAAGCTAAAGCCAAGCCTTTTATTTCATGTGTTTGCACATGCAAAATCTTCCAAAAAATACTCAGATAAAAAATTAGATTCAAATGTAAAGCAAAGGAAATTTAGTAAGCATGCGTTATTAGGATTACTCGACAATCTGGAGGGTGCAGTAAAGAGTCTTGCCTGGAAGCCTGAGGGAACAGAGTGGGAAGACTACTACGAAGAAGACAAAAACAATTACAAATCAGAGTCTTTGAAGCATAAAGGGGAACTGGTTGAGTCATACCTTAAATCAATCAAGGCAAAGCAAGTATGGGATATGGGAGCCAACACGGGACATTTTTCAAGAATTGCAAAAAGTACAGGTGCCAAAGTTTTGTCATTTGATATAGATTTTGGTGCAATTGAAAAAAATTACAGAGATATAAAAAGACATTCTGAGAAAGACATCTTGCCGCTTTTCTCAGATTTGACCAATCCAACACCTGCAGTGGGGTGGGAAAACAAAGAACGCAAATCGCTGTTTGAGCGGGGTCATGCAGATTGTATTATGGCACTAGCCTTTATTCATCATCTAGCAATTCCTCACAACGTTCCGTTTAGCTACCTTGCTGAAACATTTTCAAAAATGGGATCGCATGTAATTGTTGAGTATATAGAAAAGGATGATTCTCAGGTTCAGATATTGCTTGCTAATAGAAAAGACATTTTTGATCATTACACAAAAAAAGATTTTGAAGCTGAGTTTGAAAAGTTTTTTAAAATTATAAAAGCAACGCCTATTAAAAACAGCAAAAGGACCCTGTATCTAATGGCTAAAAAATAGCACTTTGCATGTATGAAATTGATCCTCTATAGTCTTAAAAACTACTATTATGTGGCAGCCCCGTTTTTAATTGCAGCATACACAGTCTTATTTCTCTACGTACAAAATCAGCATGAGTACACTCTGTCTGTATTAATTACGCCTCTTGTGCTCGCACTTTTATTTGCAGCACTTATTATTTTTCTTGTTCGTTTTTTTACAAAATCACTTGATAAGAATGTATTTTTATCCAGTTTTGTTGTTCTTGTATGTTTGTCTTATGGCAGATTTGTTGAATTGTTTAAAAATGCCTCTTTTAAAATTGGTTCTTTTGAAATAAAGCCTGAGTTGCTAGTTGCAGTGTTATCTGGTCTTATACTTTTGGGAGTAGTGGTTCTCATGTATAAGATTAAAAAGCGATTTGTGCAGGTTGACCAATTGATAGCAGTAATTGCACTTTTACTGGTTGGATTTCAGGTATACGGCATCGTGTCATTTGAGATAACATCCGGGAGAATATCCCGCACACCAGTTTCAACTGAAAAAATACAAACAAAAAACGTATCCAATGTCACAACTCCTGATATTTATTACTTTATTTTTGATAGATATGCTGGGCCAACCGCCACATCTGAGCAATATGGCTTTGATAATAGTGCGTTTTATGCGCATTTAGAGGATTTAGGGTTTTATGTTGCAGATAAATCCCGCTCCAATTATCCAAAAACTTTCTTATCACTTGGTTCAAGCTTGAATATGGAATATTTAGATTTCATAACAGAGCAGACGAATGGAGGTGCCTCAAAAGACGAGTCACTGGTGACTCCTCTTATGGAAAATAGTAAGGTGTTAAAGTTTTTGAAAGACAATGGGTATTCATATGTGCATGTTGGGTCATGGTGGGAGCAGACAAAAGGTAACAAAAACGCCGACTATTTGTATGCTCCCAAATTTGATGAGTATTTAGGAGCTGACGAATTTACGACTGGTTTTTTTAATACAACCATAGCCTCGTCTGTTTTAAAATATGTACTGCGTAATCCAGTAAATGTTTCAACTGACCCAAACAACAATATTCACAGGCAGGCAGCGCTATACCAATTTAAGTCACTTGAAGAAATCCCTAGCATAAAAAGTCCTAAATTTGTTTTTGTGCATGTGCTGCTTCCTCATGATCCTTTTGTGTTTGATCAAAAATGCACACCAATTTCAGAAAAAGTGGTAAAACAAAACTCTCATCAGGTAAATTATCTCAATCAGCTTCAGTGCGTCAACACTCAGATTAAAAAAATTCTTGATGATGTGCTCAAAAAATCAAAAAATCCTCCAATTATTATTTTGCAGTCAGATGAGGGACCATTTCCTATGAATTCATCAGTGGACTCTAATCAGTCATGGGGGAGTGCAACAGACACGGCTTTGCGTGAAAAATTTCCTATTATGAATGCATATTATTTCCCGGGAGTAGACTATGAAGACACCCAGTTGTATAAGGAAATCTCTCCCGTAAACTCATTTAAAGTGCTATTTAATACATATTTTGGAACAGACCATGAGCTAGTAGAGGATAAAAGCTATATATATGAAGATAAATTCAACTACTACAAGTTTAAAGATGTTACTGATATCGTGCGATAATCTTTAAACTTGAGTCTCCCCACTTTTACTGATGTCACAAATATTGTTCAGTAAATTTGAGTCCCTCCACGTTTAAAGATGTTACTGAGATAGTAAAGTAATTTTAAATTTGAGTCCCTCTGTTTTTTTAAAAAGACTTAGTTTCCGCACTGGAGTGGTGTACCTGATGTAAATCCTGACCATTCAGAGCTTCCAAGAGGTGTTGTTGCTACATTAGAATATGCATAGCGCGCGTAATAGGTAGTGTTATTATTAAACGTGGTTGTGACCGTGTTGGATGGGTTGGCTGTATTGATTATGTTGTTTGCACCACTTGTGCTTCCTACCTGGTACCAGTATGTTTGTGCTCCAGGAACAGTTCCAAATGTGAGTGTTACGTTCCATGTGTTTTGATTTGGTCCGCTATTGTACTGTTGGCAATTAACCGTAATTGGTCCTCCTGGAGCGGATAAGCTTACGCCTGAATTAATGCTTAGTACCACGCTTCCTGCAGGGGCTGCAACTGTTACAGGAGTTGAGTATGCAATATCAGTGTCTGTTCCGTTTGCGTTGTGCTGTTTTAAAACAGCCATAACGTTATACCAGGTTGAAGGACTTGCACCGTTCCAAGACCATGTCGCGCCGTCTACTGGTGTAATGTTGTTAACTGCCACAGAATAGTTGCTTGAATTTCCAGGTGCGGTTAAGATTACAATTCTGGAATTGGCAGGAGCCGCTCCGTTAAAGTTAATGTTTCCAGAAATTGCACTGTTTTGGGGTGGTACAGGCGTAGGAGAGTTTTGTGTTGGAGCATTTGTAGGAACTGGTACTGGCGTCGGAGCCAATGCGGTTGAATTAATTGTTAATTGTTCATTTGTGGCAGGCGCTGAAACAGTAATCGTACTTGAAGTTCCAATGACACTTCCATTGCTTGCAATTAATTGTCCTTGAACTTCATACTTTTGCCCTGCGAGTGCTGTTGCATAGCTCATAAACTGTGTAGGTTGTCCAGGAAGATTTCGGGCGACAACTGTATATGCTTGAGCACCTAATCTTCTTCCTTGAATAGTAATCGTAGATCCTGCTGGAATATATCCATTCACATTTATATTTCCAGAAACTACAGCAGTCCCAGTTTGAGTCTGTGAAATAAGGTTAATCGTTAAGACTTCATTATTGGCTGGAGCAGTTACCGTGATTACATCAGATGATGCAATAGGTACACCATTGACGATTACTTCTGCCTGGATTTGGTAGTTTGTATTTACTTCTGCTGTGTGAAAACTCCAAGGACTTCTGTCAGCTACTGGTAAATTTGAGGCAAAGACAACAGGATTAGACTTTGAATCTGCTTTTTTTTGAAGCAAAGAAATGGATGCTCCCTGAGGGATTACACCATTTATATCAATCTGTCCTGAAATACTTGAGGCTCCAGATTGTATGTTTTTATCAGTTTGGGCTGGTGACGGACTCTTTAAGACAAGAAATACCCCCATTAATGAAATGAGAAGGGCAAGAAGTACTAATAGGGCAGCTATTACTTTAAATCTCAACGTGTAATTAGCGTATCACTAAAGCGTTTCGAATATCAAGTGAAAAAAAAGTTCTCCTGAGTTATAATAATCACCTATGGCAGATGTTCGATCCGAAAATGAAGAGTCACAGTCTCTGTATGGTGCATTATCCACTCCACGTAATTTTGATGAAGGAATTGAGTCAAGTGATGTTAGGCTTACAAGTAGTTTGTTTGATGCATATGAAAGTGAGATCTTTGCGTCCAGACCAGACATCTTTCAAATCGTTGAGGAAATAGGAAATAAAACATTCTATGAGTACTCAAAATCCCACATAAGAGAGAATAGAAATCCTTCCATAAAGCAAAGAAAAAAAGAACTGCATGAGGCAATGTATGAAGAAATATGGCCTTTATTGGGGACAAAAATCGCAAGAAGTGTTGTGAGGCAATTAAAAGACAATGATAGCGTATCAACTATTCAGCATAGCGTCCCATTGGGTCATCCATACATACTTTCCGCAGTTTTCCAAAATGCCACGCCATATATGGGTGAAATAGCTCCTCATTTGCAAAATGTTATAGTTTTGGCAAACTCTCTGGCTTCATTTAACAACTACTCTTTTCCGCGAGCGGATTTACTGCATCTTCTCACCAATAAGTCGCTTGATTCTTTGCAGTTGAGCTTTTTTGGTCAGACTAAAGAGGCATCACCTACAATTTTTCAAGAACCCTTTGGGGATTCTGAAATTCAAGAGATTAAGAAGAGGATTATGCAGCAAAGACAGGCAGGAAAGTTAAACAAAGAGGAGGGCAACAAAATATTGCGAGTAGTTGATGAAGTTTATAGCAACCCCCATGTGCTTTCTCAAAGTAACTACTTAGACCAGCTAACGATTCTTAACTATAATTTATTCAAATACTATACAAAGGGGTAT